>JAZNZB010000033.1:0-67743 GCA_045594705.1 Eubacteriales bacterium | reverse complement strand
ACGTCCCGTCCCTCTGCAATTAACGATTTTCCCTGTAATATTTACTTTGTGCCCGCGCGGGACGTCGAGGGCGCCGTCCCCTGCAGACGGACGATTTACACATCCGCGGACCGTCGGGGACGCCGGTCCCACAAGGACCACCGAAAAAATTCTCCGTAGGGCGGGGGCTTGCTCCCGGTAAATCTGACAACGTATAGGAGAAAGGAAAAAGGTTCGCTATGATATGCTACAAAGTCACACACAAGCATCGATTGGACGATCATATGGAGTGTAAGGACATTGGCATATACAGCACGCACGAAAATGCATGTGCCGCTGTTGCGCAACTGAAGGACAAACCCGGCTTTTGCGATACGCAAGACGGCTTTCGAATCCGACGCGTGCTGCGCGTCGGTCGCCCCCGATTGCTTGACGTGATTGGATGGGCGGAGGGCTTTGATACGTACACGTATTATCCCGGGCTTGATCATAACGAGCAAAGAGCCTTGAAATTGGTCAAGAAATACGGCTTTGATTTTGATAATATTCCCAAGCAGGAGATTGTGCATCTGTTGGAGCAGGAGCTGCAAAGCCCTTGGCCGGGCAGTGCGGAATATCTGCGCGTGCTGTGCGGATATTTGTATTGCCTTGGTGACGCTTCGGATGTGCCGCTTTTGGAAAAGGCAAAATACAGCGTGAATATAGACACAGGCAGCATGATCAATGCCGAATGGATCGACAGCCTGAAAAACGGCGGTCAGGCAGACCGCGACAACCATATCCGCGCACGCGAGGAGATCGTGCGGGATTTTATACAATACTACAAAGAGTTTTGAAACAATTTTGATCAAAGGAGGCGTGCATGGATCTTTTGCAAATCAAAAACGAGCAGGCCAAGGCCATGTTTATGAGCGCCGACTTTCAAGAGCGTTGGCAAGCCTATAAAAAGGCGTTTGGCCAAGAGCTGGACGATTGGTTTGGCGATGCGTACACGCTCAAGGTGCGCGTGGCCGAGTCACTTTCCTATTTGTACGAGAACCGACTTTACGAGGCATATGCCGAGCTGCGGCATTTTGCATCGGTCTGCACGACGGACCAAGATAAGCGCATGCTTGACAAGCTGATCACGCTGTGCAAAAACCAAAAGGAAATGCAAAAGGCCAAGGTTGGGGACTGGGTGCGGCAGAGCCATGGCGGATATTATCAGATCGTGCGCAGGACGCCCTTGGGTGCGGTCATCAAAAAGGCCTTTGATCACAAGCTCGTGTTTGTTGGGGAGTCTGTATATGCCAATGATTTTTCCATTGTGCTGACCGATCTTGACACCTATCAATTTCTCAAATCACAGGAGCTTGAAGCGATCGAACGCTTTTTTGCGCTGCATCCCGAGCAAAGGGAGCGGTTTTTGAAGCAGACCGACGCTGTGCTTGCGCTCAGAGAGGAGATTTTGCGCGCGGGCTTTGCGGAGGCTGCGTGGGATTTCAGACAGTTTTGCTTTTATCGTCTTGTGCGTGACGATGTCGCGTTTGTCGTCAACTTAAAGGATCTTGGCGACCGTATTGGCGTGATCTACGGCTTTACCTCGGTGGCAGAGAAGGAAAACTTGGAGCGGTATGGCGAGGATGATGAGAATATCAAGCTACGCTTTGTGTCCTTCATGCATTCCGAGCAGGACAAGGCGCGCGCAGCACGAAAGGTCAAGGACGTGTACGACGCGTATGCGACAGCCTCCAAGGATGAGATCCTTGCCTTGAAAAAGGAGCGTCAAAAGCAATTCTTACAAAAGATCGCTCTTGCGCTGAAGCCCTTGGGCTTTCGGAAAAAGGGAACAAAGTGGACGCGCGCTTTGACCGATGGGGTATATTTGCAATTTGAAGCGCAAAAATCGCAATGGTCGGACGTGTACTATTTTAACGTTGGTATTTATCGGGACGGTATTTCGTATCCACCGTGCTACGATACGCGCATGAAGACGGACGGAAAGGATACGTACAACTGGCAGCTGATGCGTGACGCGGAGCTGGACGCTTTTTTGCAGGATACGATCAAAAACACGCTGCTTCCCATGATTCAAACGCCCCTTGATGCGCTTGGAGGCAGGGAGCATATATGGCAGGGCTGCCATTGTGACAGGCGCAAATGCGAGCGCTGTTGGGTACAAAAGAACGTGTGGGATACTCTAAATAAATGAGAGAATACGGAATAAAGATGAGCCGAAGCAGACTGAAGGTGACAAAGCGAGAAGGCACGTTCACGGTCAAAAAGCGGATGTATCCTTGGGAGTATGCGCTGTTTTTGGTAGTATTGCCGGCAGGAATATTGGCTTGCCTGCTTTTGCCCGCGGTGCGCAGCACGCCCATGCTGTGGATCGTGATTATTGTGGCAGAGCTTTGCAGCGTAGCGGTTTTTGCGGTGCTATTGCTTTGGGAAATGGTGATCGATCGCGACAGGCGGCAGATCATTCTGTATCATTTAAACAAAGAAAGCTACGGCTTTGATCAGATCAAAGAGATCAAAACCCATCATAAATCGGGCGGCGGTGAGGAAAAGGATGAGGACAGGGTGATCTTTTTGCTGCATGACGGCCGTCAGGTTGCCTTTGATACTTTGGACGAGCAGGAGGCGCGGGAGCTTGCGGCACTGCTGACGGGCATTGTTTTTTCATAGACTATCAAAAGGAGCGCGTATGGGCACGAGAAAATCATATTCCATTCCGATGGGGATGGTATTTGGCAAGTTTTATTGCCATAAATGCGGGGAAAAGCTAAAAAACGTTCCCGTGCTGGATCGCACGGTGCATCCGGGTGATTCCGGTTGGCTCAAAGAGAGCAAGATCGGCAACACGCATTATCTTGGCAGCGTGGAGAAATACGAATACCAATTTCGGTGCCCGTCCTGCGGTCACGAGATGGACTATTCGAAACAGTGTACGTATAAACAAATCCAAAAAATACTTGGCAAAAACACGTTGAGCGATCAGGAGATCAAGGAATACAAGCCCGCGGCCAGGGTGGCCGAGAAAAAAAGGCAGAAGGTGACCGAGATCGTGACCTTTTCGGTCATTGGCGCGATCACTGTGCTGACATTTGTCCTGTATCTGCTGTTCGGCAGGGGGTAAGTGAGGATTGGCCGTAGGGGAGGGGTTCCCCTCCCGCAAAATTGGAACGCTTACGGGCGGGAGGATCATATCCTCCCCTACAAGGATTGCCGAAATTTTTCCGTAGGGCGGGGGCTTGCTCCCGCAGTAAACGAAAATGAAAATATTGACCGATCATAGAAAGGAGCCTATGATGGACTACAAGTATCATTATCTTCCCGCGGGGGCGGCGAAGTACGAAAGCGCGGTGGATGCGCACGCGCAGTTCATTCTCAATAAGCAGCTCAAGGACAAGGAGCTTTGGGAGAAGTTTGTGCAGGTGTACGTGGAGCGTCCCGATTTTTGCGACTATGGCTGGCGCGGGGAATACTTCGGCAAAATGATGCGCGGCGCGTGTCTGACCTACACGTATGCGCCCGACCAGCAGCTGTACGAGATCCTTTACAAGACCGTTTCCGACCTGCTTGACACGCAGGACGAGCTTGGCAGAATTGCGTCCTATCCTGTTTCGCACGAGTTTGCAGGCTGGGATATCTGGTCGCGCAAGTACGTGCTGGTGGGCTGCCTGTATTTCTACGGCATTTGCCGTGACGAGCAGTTCAAGGCGCGCATTTTAGACTGCATGGAAAAGCACGTGGACTATCTGATC
This sequence comes from Eubacteriales bacterium, assembly GCA_045594705.1. Lineage (GTDB taxonomy): Bacteria > Bacillota > Clostridia > Oscillospirales > CAG-272 > SVQP01. The sequence goes on along the minus strand of JAZNZB010000033.1, from coordinate 64,018 downwards.
GCGCACATCGGTGCAGAGGAGGGCAAGATGTCCATTCTGGATACCTCCGCTGCGTGGGGCGGACTCAACTCCAGCACCATCTTAGAGCCTGTGATCGAGCTGTACAAGCTCACAGGCAAGATAAGATTTTTGGATTTTGCCAAGTACATATTGGATCAGGGCGGCTGCCACGGTGGCAATCTGCTCGACCTTGCCGAGGCGGGTGAGATCTATCCTTACCAGTATCCGCAGGTCAAGGCATATGAAATGATGTCCTATTTTGAGGGCGCTTTGGCTTGGTACGAGGTGACGGACGAGGAGCGTTATTTACGTATTGTAGAAAAATTCGTACAGGCGGTCAGAGAGAGTGATATTACCGTCATTGGCTGTGCAGGCTGCACGCACGAGCTGTTTGACCACTCTGCCATGGCGCAGACCGAGCCCGCGCCCGATCGCGGCATTATGCAGGAGACCTGTGTGACCGTGACATGGATGCGACTTTTGGAAAGACTGTTGCGTCTGACCGGCAACGCATCTTACGTGCAGGACATCGAGCGCTCGGCATACAACGCGCTGTACGGCAGCCTCAACCCCTTCAATCAGACCCAGTTCAGCTTTGAGGACAAGACGTATGTGGCAGGCGTGCCGTTTGACAGCTACAGCCCCCTGACCTATCAGCCGCGTGGCATCGGCATCGGCGGCTACAAGAAATTCAGCTCGGGCGGCTATTACGGCTGCTGCGCTTGCATCGGTGCTGCGGGCACGGCACTGTTCCCGCTGATCCAGGTGCTGGCGTACGATCATGGCTTTGCCTTCAACGGTTATCAGAACGGCGTCGTAAGCGCGACCACGCCTGCGGGCAATCCAGTGAGATTTGAAATTTCGGGTGCATATATCGAAGAGGGCAAGGTGCAGATCAAGATTTGCCTTGACGCGCCCGAGACCTTTGCCGTCAAGCTGCGCGTGCCCGAGTGGAGTCACGAGCCCGCATTGTGCCTGAACGGTGAAGTGCTGGAATGCGTCAAGGGCTACAATCAGCTGGGTAAGCTTTGGCAGGACGGCGATGTGATCACGCTGGAGCTGCACCCCAAGGTGGAAAGACTGGCGCTCAACGGCAAGCAGGCGTTTGTGTACGGCAATATCGTGCTGGCACGCGACGAGCAGAAGGAGCCCGGGGACATCAACGCGCCCTTTACCCCCGTGACGCGCGACGGACGCTTGGTGCTGAATCAAATCGACCCCGAGGTGGGCGAGACGGTGCGCTTTGTCATGGAAACGGATGAGGGACAAGTGCTGCTGACCGACTACGCTTGGTGCGGCAAGTACTGGAACAGGGAGCATTCCGCCATCGCCGTATGGCTGCCTGTGAAAGGAGAATGACAACCATGAAAATTTTGATGCTTGGAAACAGTTATACCTATTTTTCCGATCTGCCAAGAATCCTGCAGGCACTGCTTGATGAAAACGGCGTGGACGCAAAAGTGGATTCGATCACTGCGGGCGGCAGACGTCTGGTACAGAATTTGGACGAGGGCGATGCGCTGCACGCAGAGGTCGTGGCCAAGTGCAAGGAGTGCGCGTACGACGTGCTGATCCTGCAGGAGCAGAGCCACACGCCCATGTCTCATTACCGCGAATTTCTGCGCGGGGTGTGCGGCTGTGTGGAGCTTGTCAAGCCCACAAGAACCGTGATGTACGCAACCTGGGGACGCAAGGAGGGCTGTGACCTCTTGGAGGAATTCGGCTGGACCAATCAAAGCATGACCGAGGGTCTGGCGGCTGCTTACGAGGCGGCTGCACGCAAGGTTGGCGGCCGGTGCGCGCACGTGGGCAAGAGCTTTTTCGAGATCCGCAAGGCGTATCCCGAGATCGAGCTATACGACCCCGACCTCTCGCATCCGTCCTATGCAGGCAGCTGTGTCGCGGCTTTGACTATTTATAAAAAGATCATCGGCAGCTTGCCCGCCAAGACTGCATCTCTGAATATGAATGCCAATGACGTCGCACGTGCTTGCGAGGTCATCGCCGAGGTCGTTTGATATGTTACTCTACATCATTCGCCATGGCGATCCGAACTATGAAACCGACTCTCTGACCGAACGCGGCGTGCTGCAGGCTGAGGCGGTGGGCAAGAGAATGGCGGACGCGGGCATTACGCGCGTGTTTTCCTCGCCCATGGGCAGAGCACGGCAGACCGCTGAGCCGACCTGCAGACTGCTCGGGCTGGAATATACCGTCGAGCCATGGGCACACGAGATCGGAGACGAGCACAGGCTGACGCCGTATCCCGACGGTGAGCTCAAATCGGTCTCCTTGGTGGATCGCGTGCATTTCCGCCGCGACGGCGGGATCGATCTTTCCTACGAGCGGGCGTTTGAAGCCCCCGGGTTTTCCACCTCCGGCATGAAGGCGGCGCAGGATACCATTACAGCGGGCGGTCGGGATTTTCTCGAACGCCTCGGATACAAGGAAGAGAACGGAATCTACCGCATCCTTGCGCCAAGTGACGACAAGGTCGCACTGTTTTGCCACGCGGGCATGGGCAGGATCTTTGTCTCGCAGCTGCTGCACATTCCGCTGCATCTGATGTGGGCGGGGTTCAACTACACCCATTCGGGCGTGACAATCATTGAATTCAGAAACTCCAAGACCGGATATACCGTGCCGCGTCTGCTTTGCTACTCGGATATGTCTCATTTGTACGCTGCAGGACTGGACATGAAATACTGCGGCAAAACCGAAATTTAACAAAAATACGAAAGAAACACGCATATGAAAAGATTAGTTACTATTTTCGGGGCTCTTTTGCTGGTGTTTGCGCTGCTTTGCAGCTGTGACGTGCTGCCTGAGGGCTCTGAGGAGATCACAAGTGCACTGATCGGTGAGGAAACTGTTGAAACGGTCGTTACAACCGAAGAGGAAACGACCGAGCAAATGACTCCTGAGCAGACGACACCCGAGGAAACGACCGAAGAGATCACAACCGAAGAGATCACAACCGAAGAGATTACGACCGAAGAGATTACAACTGAAGAAATCACGACCGAAGCGGAGACCACGGCGCCGAGTGAACCGCCCGAGGATCCTTACGTCAATATGTCGGCGGCGGAATTCTATAGCGATTACGAGCCTGCGGACGATTATTGGGACGCCTATTACCGTACGCAGCACGGCTTTATGTCCGGCTCGATCGAGCCTCAGGATCAAAAGCCCACGGTTGCCGATTATCAGCCCATGGAGGATGGCAAATACGTGCGCAACACGTACTCATATTTCTCGGCTGACGGCAATACCTATTATATCGTGGATGGCTACGGCGAGGTGGTCAGCCAAGTATTCAAGGGCGCAGCGTACGTCTCCTTGGAAGAGGTGGCGGCTTACGTGTTTGCCTTTGGCGACATCCCCGCAAATTATTCCTCGTCCAAAAGAACCGATCCCGACGATAGTATCTGGGGAGAGTATCTGCGCGTCAATCATACCAAATTCTCGGGCAATACCACCAAATATCCCTACGAGCCCGAGCTGCCTGACATCAGCGGATGCGGAGGCCGACTGGAATATTACGAGATCGATATCGGCACGACGGGGACGGATTGCGATCCTCAATACCGCCCCGAGGTCTATAACGACGGACACAGCATCACGCGCGGTGCTGCCCGTATCGTATATGCGCGCTTTGACGTCAACGGAGACAAGATCATTGATATCAACGAGCGCTACGTGTTCTACACCTATAATCACTATAACGATTTTCAGGAGTACCTGAATTATTACGGCGGTTGGGGAGAGATGTTCGGCAATATTACGGGAGGTGGTAAGATCTCCAGTAAATACGATTGTAATCCCACGCCCTACGTGCCCGTGGTGCGCCGTGATCTGGTGACGGGAAGTGATCAGTCTGCACGCTTCGCGGTATATTACTACGTGCCCAAGTTTGCGCTTGATATGGTGGCGTAAATGAAGCATGCTCCGTTTTCTCTCGAAGTGCCGGGAGCACGCGTTTGCGTGCTGATGGTGCACGGTTTTTTGGGGAGTCCGCATCATTTTGATATGCTTTTGCCGTATATTCCCGCGGATTGGGAGGTGCAAAGTATACAACTGGACGGACACGGCGGTGCATTGCGCGATTTTGCGCATACGAGCCGGGAAAAATGGGAATCACAGGTAGAGCGGGAGGTTGCGCGTGCTTGCGAGCTCTTCGACCGTGTGGTGATCGTGGCGCATTCCATGGGATGCATGTTGACCGCCAACGCTTCTGTTAAGCTGGGGGTGGAGCAAAAGATCGCCGGCATGCTGTTTTTGGGAGCTGCACTGTATCCCAAGTGCGATCCGCCCATTGTCAAAACTGCGATCCGTATGATCAATTGCAACCCGGACGGCGAGGACGCCGCCATGGCTGCAGCGCGCGCATGCTGCGGCGTTGAGGTGTATCAGATCAGTCTTGGGGAATTTCTGTCCTGCGCACCGCGCTTTTTGGATCTGTTCGCCATTTCAAGATACACGCGTAAGCGGATCGGCTCCTACGATCTGCCCATGATCGCGCTGCAATCCTATCGGGATGAGGTGGTGGGACGCAGATCGATCAAGCCCTTTGAGAAGAATCCGAGTGCGAAATGTGAATTTTTGCCCGGCTCGAGTCATTTTTACTATACGCCCGAGGATACGGCACGCATTTGTCACGTGTTTGAGGAGCTTGTAGCCGACGTGTGCAAAAATCTGCAAAAAGTCTGATCTGCCAATTGACAAAGATGAAAGATTTTAGTATAATAAAGACAAGAATGATGCGTGACCCAAGTGACACGCTCAAGAAAAGTGAGGAACGCTTATGTACAGAATAGGAATTGATCTTGGTGGAACCAATATCGCCGCAGGAATTGTTGACGGCGAGTACCGTATCGTATGCAAGGCAAGCGTGCCCACTGAGGCACAGCGTCCCGCGGAGCAGATCGCAGCAAGCATTGCAGAGCTGTGCCATAAGGTCTGCGCTGATTTCGGCATTACGGTAGATGATATCGATTCGGTTGGTATCGCTTCACCCGGTATCTGCAATCACGATACGGGCGTGGTGGAATATGCAAACAATCTGCCTTTCCACAAGTTTGCCATTTGCGATCTGATCAAAAAGGATTTCCCCGCAAAGGAATTCCATATTGAGAACGATGCCAATGCCGCTGCTTGGGGTGAGGCAATCGCGGGTGCTGCAAAGGGGAGCTCCAATTCTGTTATGATCACGCTTGGCACAGGTGTTGGCGGCGGTATCATCATTGATAATAAGGTTTATTCCGGCTTTAACTATGCAGGTGCAGAGCTTGGACACATTGTGATCGTCAAGAATGGCGCCCCTTGCTCCTGCGGCAGAAAGGGCTGCTGGGAGGCTTACAGCTCGGCAACTGCGCTGATCCGCATGACTCGCGAGAAGATCGAGGAATGTGAGCAGAGCGGCAGAGAGACGCTGATGAGTCAGATGGTGGCTGAGAAGGGCAAGGTGTCCGGAAGAACTGCATTTGACGCGTTGCGTGCAGGTGACGAGGCTGCCAAGGAAGTGGTGGATTGCTATACCGATCACCTTGCTTGCGGTCTTGCCAATGTCATTAATATCTTCCAGCCCGAGGTGCTTTCCCTGGGCGGTGGTGTTTCCGGCGAAGGACAGTACCTCTTGGATATGCTGATCCCGAAGGTCAGAGCGGAGCAGTACGGTGGCGGTATTGTCAAGTTGACTGATATCCGTATCGCGCAGCTTGGCAACGATGCAGGCATCGTTGGCGCAGCAGTGCTGGGATTGTAATTTGATCGAGTGAATAAAAAAGGAGTTGCTTATGTGAGCAACTCCTTTTTTTGTGCCGAGCGATTTGTGAATCGCCCCTATGACGGTGAAAAATAAATCGTTGGTAGAAAAACAAACTGTAATGCGCTATACGATCTGGAAAATGTAGAATTTGAGGTAGTCTGTCTCGGGAACGTTCCACAAAATGGGGTGGTCGGGGGATTGCTGGCGCGCCTCGATCTGGCGCAGAGAAACACCCGCATCCTCGGCAGCGTTGTGCAGCATTTGCTTGAAATAGGTATCGGTCATGAAGTGTGAACAGGAGCAGGTGGCCAGATATCCGCCGCGCGGCAAAAGCTTCATGGCCTTGGAATTGATCTCGCGGTAGCCGCGAATGGCGTTTTTGAGCGTGTCACGGCTTTTGGTAAAAGCAGGCGGGTCGAGAATGATGAAATCGTAATCACAGGGGATCTTCTTGTCGGCCATGTCGGTCAGAAGCTCGAAAACGTCGCGGCAGATAAAGTCCATTTTGTCATCAAGACCGTTATTCTGCGCGTTTTTGCGCGTCATTCTGATAGCCTCTTCCGAAATATCCACGGCGGTAACGTGCGCGGCACCCGCAGACGCAGCATTGAGCGCAAAAGAGCCCGTGTGCGTAAAGCAGTCAAGCACCTTCTTACCCTTGGCAATGGCGTGGATCGAGGCTCTGTTATACTTCTGGTCCAAGAAAAAGCCGGTTTTCTGACCGTTGATCACGTCTACATCGTAAACGATGCCGTTTTCCGCGATTTGGGTCAGTCCCGAGTCATCATTTTCGGGTTGTAATCCGGGGAACCAACCGGTATATTCTTCCAGCCCCTCTTTTTGGCGGATGGTGACGTCGTTGCGCTCGTAAACACCGTCAATGACCTCGCCCATGCCGCGCAAAATATCCACCAAAGCAGGGATCAACACCTGCTTGATGCGATCAATGCCAAGCGAAAGAGCTTGTACTACAAGGAGATTGTCAAATCTGTCAACGGTCAGGCCGGGGAAGGAGTCGGCTTCTCCGAAGATGAGTCGGCAGCATTTAAAGTCGTCACCCTTCATGACGCTTTTGCGATAGGAAACGGCATATTCCAGGCGGCGTTGCCAGAATTTTTGATCAAAGGTGTCGTTGGCGTTACGCGAGAGGATACGCACGCGGATTTTGGAAGCACTGTTATAGAAGCCTGCACCCAGATAACGACCCTTCTGCGAATATACGTATGCAATATCGCCGTCGGTTATAGGCTTATCGATGGAGATGACCTCGTCGGCAAATACCCAAACGTGGCCGCCGCGCAGCATTTTTTCACCCTTTTCGGTGATCGTGATTTTAGAAAGCTCGGAAAGCATATGGACCTCCTGAAATATATCTGTTAATCAGTATATCATAACGTCGGCGAAAGTGCAAGAGGGTAGAGAGAAAAGCGGTGTTGGCGGCTGAGAGAGAAGCAGTGTTGGCGGCTTCCTCCTTTTGCAATTGCAAAAAAACACGCAACGAAAAATAAATGGAAAAAAATGGCACAGATGATAATAATAAGGGGAAATAGGGGCGAAAAAGGGGGTAAAAGGAGTGGCGGTGAGGCTGAAGGCGGCAAATTTGTGCAAAATGTCAAGACGTAAAAAATCAAGCACGAAAATTGTGCAAGAGTTACAAAATAAAAAATTAAAAACTGCATAAAAAATGAATAATCACGTTTCGCAAAAGGGTAAATAAAAATTACGCATTGCAATCATGCGACAAAAATTCAATATAAATTTGCACAAAAAAGGACGCCAAATACGCAAGGATAGGCGAATATTGGTGAAAATTGAGTAAACAAAAATTACAATTGCTGAAATGCAAGGTTATGCAGAAAATACAGAATGTTTGAAAAAAGCGAAAATATGAATGTGTGAACAAATCGTGAACCGCGTTTTTATATAATAATTATGTTTGCGTGGCGTGTCGGTGCGGTGTTTGATGCTTGACAGAAATTCGCCTTTGTTATATAATAAATCCATCAATATTAGGGCATTTTGCGGACCGTTCCGGGTTGCTTGCAATGGCCTTATTTTTGACCGCCGATATATTTGATGAAAGAATTGTCGGCGTGAAAATCTAAAACGGCGGGTCAGACCGCCGAAGACAATTGCATAGCAATAATGCTGATGCCACGGGCTGTTTGCAAGGGTTCCACGGTACGCAGCTGCGCGTATCGCTCCCTGCGGATAAGTCGGGAGTGTAAATTGGTCACTCCGAAACGGATGCTTGGTCGGTTTCCATGCGCGCGCGTGATACGCCACGTCACGCAGACGCTTGGAGCAGCAAGGCAATTTCCGCGCAAGCGGAGTCCCGCGAGTGCGGATTCTGCCCGCAGTGCATGGTATTATTGGCAAGCACCGTATCCCTAATGTGAGCCGAATTCTCATATCGGCAACTCACAGAAAATCTTGGTAGGAGGAAATTTTATGGGAAAAGCGAAATTTACTAAGCTTATGGCTTTGATTTTGGCTTTGACCTTCCTGGTTGGTGGCGGAACCGTAGCAACCTTTGCTGCGGAAGAGAATCAGGACACGGTCGGATCTGAGGAAACGAATGATACTCTGGCTGAAATCAAAGAGCTTCTTAACGCAATTTCGTATGGCGAATACAGTGCAAAGTATTCGGGCGCTGCCTATCCCAAGGCAACGCAGACCATTACGATTGATGCGACCAACGGCTACATCACCGTTGACGGCGAAGAGGACGTAAGACTTGCGGACAAGGAAAAGGACGGCGTAGCCGAAGGCCTGTTTACCTCGTCCGAAAGTGAGGTCTCCTGGACCGTGAACGTGCCCGAGAGCGCAAAGTACGCGATCAAGATCGAGTACTATCCCGTGATCGGTAAGGCTGCGTCCATCGAGCGTGTGTTCAAAATCAATGACAAGGTACCTTTCGGCGAAGCACGTTACCTGACGCTGTCCAAGACCTGGACCAGCGAGTATCTGCCCGGCCTGTATCTGATCGAGACACTCAAGGATGCTTCCAAGAAGGCAAGCGAACTGACCGAGAGCGATCTGCCTTCGGACGTCCGCAGTGCATTGGATGCATTCAAGGCAGAGGCAGAGGCTGCAGGACTGAAGGCAGGCTGGACCGCTAAGGAAGAGACCAAGAAGAATCTCTTCGGCAAGATCTATACCGAGCTGAACGTTTATGCAACCGTTGAGTTCCCCGAGATCTGGACCGAGGCTAACACGGCGTTCGTGGACGAGAAGGGCATTCGCTTCTTCAAGGAAGACGTTGAAGAGAACGAACTGCGTCCCACCGCGATCCAGTCTCCCGAGTGGATCACCTACAGCCTGCGTGACTCCTCCGGTTATTATGCCGGTGAGTACGAGTTCTACCTCGAGGCAGGCGAGAACAAGCTGACCATTCAGGGCCAGAACGAGCCTATGGTCATCAAGTCGATCACGCTGTACCCCGCAACCGAGGTTGTGACCTACGAGGATTATCTGGCAGCGCTGAAGAGCCAGCTGGGTACTCTGGGCGCAGGCTCGGATGAAATCAAGCTTGAGGCTGAGCACATGAATAACATGTCCTCCAAGACCATCTACGCGATCGAGGACAGAACCAGTGCAGTGACCTCTCCCGCAGACACCACCCGCGTGATGCTCAACACCGTTGGCGGCGCAAAGTGGCAGACTGCAGGTCAGTGGATCGAATTCACCTTCACCACCTCTGCGGACGGTGCAGGTATGTACGATATCGTGACCCGCTTCAGACAGAACGTACTGGACGGTATGTTTGTTTGCCGTTCGCTGCAGCTGTACAGCCAGGGCCTTGAAGCAGGCGACGCCGGCTACTATAACGGTGCACCCTTTGCTGAGGCTGAAAGACTTCAGTACAATTACGATACGAACTGGCAGACCACCGGCCTTGCTTCCGACCGACTCGATGAGAATGGCGAGATCAAGGAATACGCAATCTATCTGGCAGGCAATACCACCTATACGTTGCGTCTTGAGGTTACGCTCGGTACCATGGGCGATATCGTCCGTGAGGTTGAAGAGATCCTGGACATCATCAACGATGACTATCTTGAGATCATCAAGCTGACCGGTACCACCCCCGACGAATATAGCGATTACAGCTTCTCCCGCGTCATGCCTGACGTTCTGGTTGACATGGTCGTTCAGTCCCGCAGACTTGACAACGACAACCCCGAGAAGTACGGTGTATCCATTGCGGAAAGACTGACCAACATGGCAGGACAGAAGTCCTCCAACGTAGGTACTCTGCAGAAGGTAGCACAGCTGCTGCACGATATGGGTACCGACGAGGATGAGATCGCAAAGAACCTGGAGCAGCTCAAGGCTTACATCGGTACGCTGGGTACGTTCCTGTCCAGCGCAAAGACGCAGCCTCTTGAGGTTGACTACATGGTCATCCGCGGCAGCGAGCAGTTCGGCGCAGATTCTTCCGATTATAACTATAAGGTAAAGGCAAACGCAAACATCTTCCAGGCTGCATGGCACGAGATCAAGAGCTTTGTCATGTCCTTCTTCCGTGACTATAACAGCATGGGCTCCATGTCCGTCGTGACGGACGAGGATGCCGTTGAGGTTTGGCTGGCTACCGGCCGTGACCAGTCTCAGGTTATCAGAAACCTGATCAACAACGACTTCTCTCCCAACGAAACCACCAATTCCAAGGGCGAATACATCGGCGGTGCTGCAGTAGACCTTAAGCTGGTCGCAGCAGGTACGCTGCTTCCTTCCATCCTTGCAGGTGAAGGTCCTGACGTTTACCTCGGCCTTGGCCAGGGCGACGTCATCAACTACGCGATCCGTTCTGCGCTGCTTCCCGTTGACGAGATTGCAGACAGAGTCGGTGAGCAGAAGGTCAAGGACGGTTACCTGAGCACAAACACCGAGTGGGAAGACACCATCAGCCACTTCAACGATGCGGCAATGCTGGTGCTTGGCGTAGAGAACCCCGACGGTGATATGCACTATTACGCACTTCCCGAGGCACAGGGCTTTGCCATGATGTTCGTTCGTGAGGACATCCTGGCTGAGCTGAACATTCCTGTTCCCGAGACCTGGGATGATATCCTGGCGGCAATTCCCGACCTGCAGGCAAACAACATGATGATCGGTCTTTCCACCGACTACAGCGTTTACCTGTATCAGGCAGGCGGTGACCTGTATGCCGACGGCGGTATGAGAATCAACCTGGACTCCAAGAAGGGTCTGACCTCCTTTGAGAAGATGTGTAACATGTTTACACAGTATAACTTCCCCTATCAGTACGACGCAGCTAACCGTTTCAGAACCGGTGAAATGCCCATTCTGATTGCGGATTACGTCGGTATGTACAACCAGCTCAAGGTATTCGCAACCGAAATCGAGGGACTTTGGAAGTTCTATCCGATGCCCGGTACGATCCGCACCAATGAGGACGGTACCACCTACATCAACAGACAGACCGTATCTTCTGTTGCTGCCAGCGTTATCGTCAAGGGCTGCAGCGATGAGATCGGTGCTTGGAACTTTATCAGATGGTTCACCGGCGCGGATTGCCAGCAGGAATACTCCAACGAGATGGTAGCGATCATCGGTCCCGCAGCAAAGTACAATACTGCGAACAGAGAAGCTCTTGAGGAGCTGCCCTGGACCACCGCTGAGCTCAAGCAGATCCAGGCACAGTTTGAGGACCTTGCATCGGTTCCCAACTATCCCGGCTCTTACATTCTCGGCCGTTACACCCAGTTCGCATTCCTGTCTGCTTATAACGACAACGCGAACCCCTCCGAGTCTCTGATGAGTTACATTACTACCATTAATAAAGAGATCACCAGAAAGCGTAAGGAATTCGGTCTGGAAACTCTTGAGGTAGACGAGACTCTGGCCTCCAAGCGTCTGGAGCAGAGCGAGCAGCTGCTTGAACAGTTCGAACAGCTGGACACCACCGGCAAGTACGCAGATGAAATCGCTTCCGCAAGAGATGCGATCAAGCGTGAAAACATCGCAGACCTTGCAAATGCTTCCGCTGCATTCCTGAAGGTGGCGTACGAGATCAGCACCGAGGCTGCAATTCTTGAGCAGTTCGAGGAGATCAAGACCAATCCCACCAATCCTTGCTACTCTTACCAGGTATACCAGTACGCAGAGACTCCCGAGCTCGTTGCATACTGCCTGGCTGATTTCCTTGGCGACGCTTCCGCCGCTATGGAATCCTATCAATAAATAAGTACCATCAAAAAAGATCAGAAAAGGAGATTAGAGTAAATGTCTAAGAAAACAGCAACCAAAAAAGCTGGCACTCGCAAAGACCTTACAAAGACTCAGTGGATCTTGAAAGAGATGGTACGTAATAAGGTCGCGTACTTCATGGTCGCACCTTATATGATCCTCTTTGCAATGTTCACTGTAATGCCTGTTGTACTTTCCATCGTCGTCAGCTTTACAGACTTTAACTTGCTGGAATGGCCGAACTTCGTATTCCTTGACAACTACATTTCGTTGTTCTTCGATGACGATATCTTCCTCATTGCCTGCAAGAACACGTTGATCTTCGCAATCATCGTAGGACCTGTTTCCTACCTGATGTCCTTCCTGGTAGCTTGGTTCATCAACGAGCTGCCTCCCAGAATCAGAGCACTTGTAACTCTGGTATTCTATGCACCCTCCATCGGTGGTAACGTTTACCTGATTTGGGGTACGCTTTTCTCGGCCGACTCCTACGGTTGGGCAAACGCAACGCTCAAGAAGTTGGGTATTATCACCAAGGAAATCGCGTTCTTCCAGAATGAAGACTGGGTAATGCCTTTGTGTATCGTTGTTGCACTCTGGATCTCGCTCGGTACCTCGTTCCTTGCATTTATCGCAGGTCTTCAGGGTATCGACAGAGCTCAGTTTGAGGCAGGCGCGGTTGACGGTATCAAGAACCGTTGGCAGGAGCTGTACTACATCACGCTGCCGAACATGAAGCCGCAGCTGATGTTCGGTGCGGTCATGGCAATCACCGGTGCATTCGGCTTCGGTGGCGTCGTTGACGCACTGTGCGGATTCCCCTCTGTTAACTACGCAGCACACACCATCATGCACCATTTGAACGACTACGGCGGTATGAGATTTGAGATGGGTTATTCCTCTGCGATCGCAGTCATCCTGTTCGTCATCATGGTTGGTGCAAACTCACTTGTAAAGAGAATGCTTTCGAAGGTAGGTACGTAATATGGCAAGACTTAGAACAAGAAAACATAAAGTCGTACTTGCCCGTTCTGCGGGAGGCGACGCAGGTATCACGTTCGTACTCGTGATTCTCGGTGCATTCATGTTCCTTCCCATGCTTTACGTGCTGATGCAGTCGGTAAAGCCCTTGGATGAGCTTTGGATGTATCCCCCCAGATTTTACGTAATGTCCCCCACACTTGATAACTTCATCGATCTGTTCAACCTGATGAACACCTCCTGGGTTCCGTTCTCCCGTTACATTTTCAACACTGTGTTTACTTCCGTAGCGGGTACGTTCGGACACCTGTTCCTGGCCTCTCTTGCAGCATATGCGCTTGCAAAGATCAAGTTCCCCGGTGCAGGCTGGATGTTCCAGGCCGTACAGCTCTCGCTGATGTTCAACGCAACGGTTACCGCAACCGCTTCGTTTATCCTGATGTCCGCTCTGGGCTTCCTGGATACATATTGGGCAATCATCGTGCCCGCATGGTGCTCCTCTCTGGGTCTGTACCTGATGAAGCAGTTCATGGATACCAACGTCAACGACTCGGTGCTTGAGTCTGCAAGACTTGACGGTGCAAGCGAGCTCAAGACCTACTGGGTCATCGCAATGCCTATGGTTAAGCCTGCATGGCTGACGCTGATCATCTATTCGTTCCAGGGACTCTGGAACGCAGGTGCTTCGATGTACATTCACTCCGAGCAGCTCAAATCCTTTAACTACGCAATCGGCCAGATCACTGCAGGCGGTATCGCCCGTGCAGGTGCGGCTGCGGCATCCACGGTTATTATGATGATGGTTCCGATCACGGTATTCGTCGTATCTCAGTCCAACATCATTGAAACCATGGGTTCGTCCGGTATGAAAGACTAAAACAGGAGGTAAGAATCGTGAAAAAGATTACAACTATTATATGTGTAGTATTCTCCGTGATGATGATTGCTTCCTGCCTGGTTCTTCCTGCTTCGGCAAGCTCCGCATATCAGACCTACACATACTCCATCGACGGCTATGCACTGTATTCACCTGATGCATATACCGCTGAAAAAGTGGTTGACTCCACCTACATGGGATTGGATGTTCCGATCGATAACCCCGGAGACCTGATCTGTGACGACCAGCAGAACGTATATATTGCGGATACCGCAAACAACCGTATCGTCGTGCTGGACCGTTACTACAAGCTCAAGTTCACCATTTCGACCTTCCGTAACGGACAGGGCGTTATGGACAGCCTGAGTGCACCCCAGGGTCTGTTCGTTTCTGACAAGTACATCTGGGTATGCGATACCGGTGCAAACCGTATCGTGGTGTTCGACAGAAAGGGTAACTTCGACCGCGTAATCGAAGAGCCCGAAAGCCCGCTGTTTGATGACAACTCGGTATATAAGCCGGTTGCAATCGCAGTAGACAAGTACGAAAAGCTGTACGTGGTATCCTCGACTACCTATCAGGGTATCATCGTGATGACCAGCAGCGGTGAGTTCACCGGCTTTATCGGTGCTCAGGCTGTAACCATTTCGGCATGGGATATCATCTGGAGACGCTTCCAGACCGAAGAGCAGAGAGAAAACTCCGAAACCTATGTGGCTACAGAGTACAACAACATCGCGCTCAACGGTGACTTCATTTACGTAACCACCTCTACCATCGATGAAGGCTCGGTTATGAATACCATTAGAGCCAAGGATAAGACCGGTAAATACGCACCCGTCAAGCTGCTCAACCAGGCAGGTGACGAGATCATGCGCCGTAACGGCTTCTATCCGCCTTCCGGTGAAATTGACATTTTCGGTGCAAGATCCACCGACGCCAGCAAGGGCGTTCCCACCGGCGTTTCCACGCTGATCGACGTAGCAAGCGGTCCTGAGCAGACCTGGTCCATCATCGACGAAAAGCGTAGTAAGATCTACACCTACGACTTTGACGGTAACCTTCTGTTCGCGTTTGGTGATAAGGAAGGCAACATGCTGGGTAACGTTTCCAGTATTGAAGCAATCTGCTACCAGGGCGACACCATGCTGATCCTGGATAAGGATAAGGATACCATCACGGTCTTTGAGCGTACCGAGTACGGTGACGTACTGCTGGACGCAATTGCAGCAGAGAACCGCCAGGATTACACCGAGGCGATCAATCTGTGGACCGACGTGCTTAAGAGAAACTCCAACTTCGACGCAGCTTACATCGGTATCGGTCAGGCTATGTACCGTAACGGTGAATTCGAGGAGTCGCTGGAGTACTTCGAGGCAGCTTACGATACACTGAACTGGTCCACCTCCTATAAGGATATCCGTAAGGAGTTCATGTCCGACTATTTCCTGTTCCTTCTGATCGGCATTCTTGCTGCCATCATTGTACTGGTGCTGGTATCCAAGTACATCACCAAGGTCAACAAGAGAATCAAGAAGGCAGACCAGAGAAGAACCTATTGGGAAGAGTTGCTGTATGCATTCTATATCATGCTGCATCCGTTTGATGGCTTCTGGGATCTCAAGCACGAGCGTCGCGGCTCGCTGCGCGGAGCACTCACCATCAACCTGATCGTCATTCTGACCTTCTTCTATCAGTCGATCGGTCAGGGCTACCTGCTCAATCCCTACAACACGTATTCCACCATCTGGGGCCAGGCAATCTCGGTGCTGGTACCTCTGTTCCTGTTCATCACCGCAAACTGGTGCTTGACCACCCTGTTTGAAGGTGAAGGCAGCTTCAAGGATATCTACATCGCATGCTCCTATAGTATGATGCCTATCCCGCTTTTGGTTATCCCCGCAACCATTTACTCCAACTTCGCAATTCAGACCGAGGTTGAGCTGATTACTCTGGTGACCACCATTGCCTTTTTGTGGATGGGCGTGCTGATTTTCTTCGGCACTCAGGTCACACACGACTACTCCATCGTAAAGAATACCATCACGATTTTGGGAACGGTGCTTGGCATGGTATTTATCATGTTCATCGCAATCCTGTTCTCCACGCTGGTCGGTAAGCTGGTATCCTTGGGTACCAACATCGTTACCGAGCTGCAGTACCGCATGTAACGCTACAGATAGGAGGGAAAGGTAATTTATATGAAAATCCAAACAAAATTTATCTCTTTACTCTTAGCTGTACTGTTGATGCTGGGTTCCTTGACAGTGCTGTCTGTTTTCGGAGCATCCGCTGCTGAAGAGGATACCGGAACAGGTACCACTGACAAGAAAGAGGAAGAAGAGGAAGAGACCATCGATTACACCACTCTGGTGTTCACAAATCCCCAGGAAAAGCTTAAAACTATGGAGCTTTACCTGACCAAGGGCAACTACGAGCTGTACGTTGATACCTTTACAGGTGAGGTTGCATACAGAAACATCAAGACCGAAGAGATCCTGTTCACCAACCCCTATGATATCGGTACTTCCACGTTGGGCTCTACCAACACCAAGAATGAGCTGCTCTCGCAGATCATCATTCAGTATACCGATAACAATACGTCCCCTGTCTTCGTGAGCTACGAAATGGCAGCTCTGAAGGATCAGATCATTGTCAAGCGCATCAAGAACGGTATCCGCGTGCAGTACACGCTGGGTAGAGAACAGGCAAGAAAGCTTGTTCCCGGTATGATCAGTGTTGAGCGTTTTGAAGAAGTGATCTGTGCTAAGGCACTTGAAAACGGCATTTCCGAGTTCGACTACAGCAAGCTGACTGCTTACTACCTCAAGCTCTCTCTTGAGGGTCTGTCCGAAAGAGGCCGTGCCGAGCTGATCGATGCGTTCCCCATCGTAGAAAAGATGGACGTTTACGTATTCGACCAGAACGCATCCGAGACCGAGAAGAATAAGATCGAGGGCTACATCAAGACCTACTGCCCCGAGTACACCTACGAGGAACTGGATGCTGACCATGCAGAAACCGAGTACGAAAGCCAGGATAAGAACCCTCCGTTGTTCAAGCTGGCACTGGAGTACACGCTGGATGAGCACGGCATGACCGTAAGACTTCCCGCGAACGGTATCCGCTTCAACGAATCTCTCTATCAGCTTGAGTCCATTCAGGTTCTGCCTTACATGGGCGCGGGCAACAGTGCATACGACGGCTATACCTTCTATCCCGACGGCGCAGGCTCTCTGTATGAGTTTGACGACGTAGAGGATACCAAGACCAGAACCGTTAGAGGTAAGGTCTACGGTACTGACTATGCATACCACACCATTACCGGTACTTATCAGCAGGCGATCAGATATCCTGTATTCGGCGTTGTTGAAAACTCCGTTTACTACGATTACATCAAGACCGTAGAAGATGCTGAGACCGGCGAGCAGGTAAAGGAAACGACAACCCTTTCCGGTTCTATCGTGGATCAGGTCAACAAGTTCAACTCTACTGCTTCCGGCGCACAGGACTCCATTCCTGCACTGGTACAGCAATTCGGCTCTATCATTGGCAACAGTGCAAATGAGGTCGTCAAGAGAGAAGTTGACCGCGGTTACGTTGCTATCATGGAAGAGGGCGACGCGCTGACCGACATCATGACCTATCACGCGGGTTCGCTCAGTGACTATAATACCATCAAGATGGTATTCAACCCCAGACCCAGCGACTCCTACAACCTGCAGGACTCCATTTCGGTAGGTTCGGACGCTACCTGGACGGTCGTCAGTGAGAGAAAGTACGTAGGTAACTACAAGATCCGTTACGTGATGCTTTCTGACAGTGATCTCGCTGCAGAAAAGGGCGTAGAGGACTACTATGAGACCTCTTGGCTGGGCATGGCACTTGCATACAGAGATTATCTGGATCGCAACAACTACCTGTCAAGACTGACCGCAGAGGACGTCGAGGACGATATCCCTCTGTACATCGAGACCTCCGGTGCTCTTGAGACCACCGAAAGAATCATGTCCATTCCTGTGGACGTTATGACTCCTCTGACAACCTTTGAGGATGTCAAGACCATGTATGATGAGTTGGCAGCCGAGGGCGTTACCAACATCAACTTCAAGCTCACCGGTTATGCAAACGGCGGTATGAATTCCATCGTACCCTCCAAGCTGAAGTGGGAAAAGGCAGTTGGCGGTAAGGATGGCTTCCAGGAGCTTGTCAACTACGCAAACGAAGTCAATAAGACCGAGGGCAACAACTTCGGTATTTTCCCGGACTTCGACTTCTCCTACATCAACTATTCCGAGGCATTTGACGGTGTATCCCTGCGTTGGCACGCAGTCAGAACCATCGACGACCGTTATGCAAGCTACCGTGAATATTCTGCAACCGAGCAGAAGCACGTCAGCCACTATCAGATGGCAATCTCTCCCGCAAGCTTCAACAAGTTCTATGAGAAGCTGGCAAAGAACTATCTGAAGTACGATAACATCAACGGTATCTCGGTCGGTACTCTGGGTAACACCCTGAACTCCGACTTTGACGAGGATGATCCTTACAACCGCGAGGACTCCAAGGAATTCGTAGCCACTGCGCTTGAGTATCTCTCCGGCATGAAGAATAACCAGGGCGAAGAGATCGAGCTGATGAGCGAAGGCGGCAACGCATTCACATGGAAGTTCCTTGACCACCTGCTGGACGTTTCTCTTGACTCCAGCCGTAACAACGATGCAGCACATGCAGTTCCTTTCGTGGGCGTTGTACTGCACGGTTACATCAACTTCACCGGTTCTCCCATGAACATGGAAGGTAATATCCAGTATGCAATGCTCAAGGCAATTGAGAACGGCGCATCTCCTTATTACATCCTGTCCTACCGCAATACCCAGAACCTCAAGGATTACCAGCTGCTCAGCCATTACTACTCCGTACGTTACGACATCTGGAAGGATGACGTGATCGAGATGTATGATGAGCTCAACAGCGTGCTGGGCGACGTTCAGGATAAGCTGATCATTGATCATGAATTCTGGACCGGTACCCGTGTTCCCGACAGCGATGAATTGCTGGCCGATCTTGAGGCAGTACTCAACGATTACTTCTATTCTGAAGAAAATGCAGGCGAAGTACTTGCACTCAAGGATAAGCAGGCAGTCAGCATTGCGAGAAAGCAGGCAAGAGAAGCAGCTGAAGCTGCTATGGCCGCTCTGGACGATGCAGCAGCTGCATTCAAGCAGGCAAATGATATGTACGCACCCTTCGTAGCAGACTGTGAAGCTCTTGCTGAGTACAAGGCTGCATACGACGTATATCTGGAAACCGGCATCGACTACGAAGCATATGCAGAGTATTCGGATGCAGAAGAGGGAACCGAGGAATACGATAAGTATCAGGAGTATCTGGACTACAGAAGTGCACGAAGCAGATACACCACCACCAGAAACAGACGTCTGAACGACATCGTAAACATTTACAACTACTACGCAAAGGCAAAGACCGCGCTCAACCAGGTTTCCGAGCATCTTGAAAATGCCAAGAAGGCAGTAGAGATCATCAGCGCGACCGAGGGCATGCTTCCCGAGCTGATTGCTGAGGCTGAAGAGTACAGAAACACCACGGATCTGTTTATCAATGGCGCAGACTTTACCATTCTCAAGGACAGATACAAGAAGGACCAGGCTACTTACTCCGTAAGCGAGGACGTAGCAGCTGTTGAAGCTCTGATCCAGAAGATCGTGAATGAAGCAATTGAAGCAAATCTTGAAACTCTGAATGCGGACCTTGCAGCAGCTGAAGAGAAGTTTGCTAAGGCTAAGGCTGATTATGAAGAGGATATTGCTATCGCTGAGAGCGAGGCAGCGATCGAAAAGATCGAGTCCACCTTCGCAAAGGCAACCGAGACCTACAACAAGGAAGTTACTGCTGCTTACGCTGAAATTCTGAAGGCTTGCGAGCTGACCGACGATCAGAAGGCAGAGATCAGTGCACTGTGCCACTTCGAGTATGACTATTCCAAGCTGTACAACACAGATCTTGTTAACCTTGCTAAGTACTATGCAGTTACCAAGCTGTGCGAGGTATCCGATTATGAGGAAACTCTGAGCGAGATGCCCGCAAAGGTTGATCTTGATTTCACTCAGGATTCCTTTACAACATTCTCCGACAACGCATACAGCACTTTCGAGGCTGTTAAGGCGCTGGTTAAGGACTATATTACCGAAGAGGACATCGCAAACCGTGTCACTCCTCCCGGCTCCTCCTCCGGCACAACCGATGAGGAAGAGGAAGAGGAATTTGACAAGTATGCGGTTGAGGAAGGCTCTATCGTTGTCGTCACCTACGGTGGCAAGAACGGTGTTGACGCCGATCCTTATAAGTCCATTATTCTCAACTACAACAACTTCTCCGTAAGCATTGAGTACGAGGGTCTGCTTTATACCCTTCCCGCATACGGCTACGTTGTTGTGATGCAGTAAGAAAGGGAGGTGTAGAACATGACAAATGACGCAAAGCTTCAGAATACCATGTCTAAGAAGTCTGCGCCCAAGAAGAGAAAAATCGCCTCCTTGGATAAGCGTAAGTCACGCGTAGGTTGGTATTTCGTTTTACCTTTCCTGATCGGCTTTGTCCTGATTTATCTGCCGGTCATCTTCGACTCTGTAAAGCTCAGCTTTTTCAAGATCAATATCTTGCAGGGCGGCGGTTACTCGCTGACCCCTGTCGGATTTGAAAACTATGCGTATGCACTTCTGGAAGACCCCGAATTTGCACAGGTCCTTGTGTCGGGTATGAAGGAATTGGCGTTCGACATTCCCGCAATTATCATTTTCTCGCTGTTCATGGCAGTTCTGCTCAACCAGAAGATGGTTGGTAGAGCAGCATTCCGTGCAATCTTCTTTATCCCCGTTATTCTTGCAACCGGTATTATGCAGACCGTTGAGGCACAGAACATTCTGGGCTCTTACATGGATAGTGCAAGCGGTATCGACGACGGTTCCGGCTCAAGTGCCGCAAACAATATTGTCACAGCGGTGGATATTGAGCGACTGTTCTCAAATATGAAGGTCGGTACGGGACTTATGGAAACGGCGTTGACCTGGATCAACAACATTTACGATATCGTAAACCGCTCCGGCGTACAGATGTTGATCTTCCTGTCCGCGCTGCAGTCCATTTCTCCCGCAATCTATGAAGCGTGCCGTATAGACGGTGCAACCGCATGGGAAACCTTCTGGAAGATCACGTTCCCCATGATCAGCCCGATGATCCTTGTAAACGGCGTTTACACCATCGTTGACGCGTTCACAACGCAGTCCAACTCGGTTATGTCGTTTATCAAGAGTGTCAAGAGCTCCGCAGCTGACGGCGACGTTGTTGCGAGTGCGATGTCCTGGATGTACTTCCTGATCGTTATTGCGATCGTATCGCTGGTAGCTCTGATCTTCTCGTCTTACGTATTCTATCAAAGAAGAGATTAAGGAGGTGAGGAAAGAATGAATGCACAAAATTTGCAAGATAAGCCTAAGGTCTTAAAAGAAAGCAAAAGACGCATCAAGGTTGAGTTCGAAAGAACCGACGCTAAGACGCGTTTCAAGGAAAAGTACATCAGCTTCTTCTTCCTCACTAAGGTAGTCTGGTTTGTGTTCAGACTGGTACTGCTCGTAGGTATTTCCTACGTAGTTCTGTTCCCGTTCTTCACCAAGATTGCCGGCTCCTTCATGGCTCCCGAGGATTTCGTAGACGTAACCGTACGTCTGATCCCCAAGAACTGGTCGCTGGATATTTACAAAGGCGTTTTGACCGAGCTCAACTATTGGGAAGCATTTGGCAATACGCTTCTGCTCTCCGGTAGCTGCGCACTGATCCAGACCTTCATTTGTGCCACCATCGGCTACGGCTTTGCCAAGTATAAGTTCAAGGGTAATGGCATCATCTTCCTGTTGGTTATGCTGACCATGATCGTGCCTCACCAGACGCTGGAGCTCTCCCTGTTCATGAAGTTCCGTTATTTCGATTTCCTCGGAATTTTCGGATTCCTGTCCGGCGGTAGCCTCAATATCTTTGGCTTCACCTTCCTGGAGGGTGTGATCGATATCATCCCCAACTCCTGGAAATTCTGGACATCGAGTGGTTGGAACCTGTGCAACACATACGTACCTCTCCTGGTGCTGTCCGCAACCGGCCTTGCGTTCAAGAACGGTCTGTACATCTTCATGCTCAGACAGTTCTTCCGCGGCATTCCGGACTCTTTGGAGGAATCTGCGTACATTGACGGTGCAGGCAACTTCAGAACCTTCATTCAGATCGTTCTGCCCATGTCCGTACCTATGCTGATCACGGTATTCCTGTTCTCGTTCTGCTGGCAGTGGACCGACAACTTCTATACGGAGCTGTTCTTCACGACCACCAAGACGGTACTGATGCCTGACATCATTGACATTCCCAAGTCGCTCAAGACCGACTATGCGGGCCAGAGCCTGTATTACGCGGCAATTCGTAACACCTGCGGCTTGTGCATTATCGCACCGCTGATCATTCTGTATCTGTTCGGACAGAGATACCGTGTTGAAGGTATTGAGCGTTCGGGTCTGACCGCAGAATAATTTGCAGGGAAGAGAAAAACAAAAAAATGGGGCTGTCGCGAAAGCGACAGCCCTTGTTTTGTTGAGGAAGAGCCAAGACAAGATAAAAGTTTCACTTACCGCCCCCCAACGGATCACCTCCACAGGATGAAAGTTTTTGATCGACCTTTTTTCAAAAAGGTCGCGGGGGCTTGGGGCAGCGCCCCAAGTCGCGCCTGCAGGCGCGAAATAATCCTAAACGCTGTTTAATTTGCGCAGCAAATATGTTTTTCTTTGCAGCTCCTTGCTCAAAAAGAACGGAGAGGATCCTCTTAATGTAACACATACTAACCCTTCACCCACTTTTTTCTTTGACACCGCGGGCGCAAAGAAAAAAGTTCACAAAAAAGAAACGCCGAGAATGTTTCGCGCCTGCGGGCGCCACCAAGGGCTCTGCCCTTGGATCCCGCGAGCCTTTGAAAAGGCTCGAGCGAAACTTTCATCCTATTGTGCGTGTCCGTGTGGTGGGTGTGCAAGACGTGAAAAAAGCCCCGCGGACAAGTCCGCGGGGCTATAATACTTTTACTTCAACTGGCTTGCGAGTGTGCCTTCTGCTGCTGCAAGAGCTTCGGCAATCTTATTTGCATCGTTGCCACCCGCCATTGCGTTGTCGGGACGTCCGCCGCCCTTGCCTCCGGTCACTGCTGCAACTGCGCCTACCAGCTTGCCTGCGTGTGCGCCTGCTGCAACGGCATCCTTGCCTGCAACTGCGATAAAGTTGAGCTTGCCGCCTGCATTGACAGCAAGAACCGCAACCGTATCGGCGTGGTCAGCCTTGATCTGGTCTGCCAGTGCGCGAACTGCGTCGATCTGCATGCCGCTCATGTGTGCTGCAATCAGCTTGACGCTACCCACTGCCTTGGCATTGCCCAGCAGGCTGTCCAGCTTGGAGCCGGCGATCTTGGCGTTGAGCGATTCGATCTCCTTCTTGGCTGCTGCCAGCTCGGCATGCAGCTGAGAAACTCTCTTTGCACTGTCTGCAGGATTCTGAACCTTGAGTTCCTTTGCTACCTGGTTGATCATAGCGTCCTTTTGTGCCAGAAGCTCAAGCACACCAAAGCCGGTGGTTGCTTCAATTCTGCGAACGCCTGCAGCTACCGAGGATTCGGAAATGATCTTGAACATACCGATCTTGCCGGTGTTGTCGCAGTGCGTACCGCCGCAAAGCTCGGTAGAGAAGTCGCCCATCTTGACCATACGAACAACCTTGCCGTACTTTTCTCCAAACAGAGCCATCGCGCCTGCAGCGCGTGCGGACTCGATGTCGGTTTCCACGCTCTCAATGGCGTTGGCAGCCAGGATATGCAGGTTGACCAGCATCTCCACCTTGCGGATCTCGTCCTCGGTCATAGCTGCAAAGTGAGAGAAGTCGAAGCGGCAACGGGATTCGTCCACGTAAGAGCCTGCCTGCTCAACGTGCGTGCCGAGTACGGAACGCAGCGCTGCCTGAAGCAGGTGACATGCGGAGTGGTTGCGCTTGATGGCGTCGCGGCGCAGGTCCGCAATGTCTGCGGTCACGGTATCGCCAACGTTGAGCACGCCCTCGCTGATAGTGCAAAGGTGCAGGTAAATGCCGTCGGTCTTCTTGGTATCGGTGACACTGATCATGACACCATCCTTGTAGATGGTACCCGCGTCGCCAACCTGGCCACCGCCCTCGCCATAGAAGGGGGTCTTGTCCAGAATGACGGTGCAGTCACCCTCGGAAATGCTTTCGACAAGGGAATCCTCGGCAAGGATCGCAATGACCTTTGCTTCGGTTCTGTATTCGGTATAGCCGGTAAACTCAGTCTTGGCAATGTTGTCAAGCGCGGACTTGGAAGCCTCGCTCCAGCCACTGATGTTGCCGCGTGCAGCGCGTGCACGGGTCTTCTGATCGTTCATCAGCTTCTTGAAGGTCTCTTCGTCGATCTTGAGGCCGGATTCAGCTACGATCTCACGAGTCAGGTCGATCGGGAAGCCGAAGGTGTCGTACAGCTTGAATACCTCTTCACCCGAAATGGTGTCGGCGTTCTGCGCGATCGCGCCGTGCAGAAGGTCGGAGAGGATGGAAAGGCCTGCGTCGATGGTGGCGTCAAAACGCTTTTCCTCGATCGAGAGAACTTTCAGAATATAGTCGTGCTTGGTGGTCAGCTCAGGGTATGCACCGCAGTTTTCCTCCATTGCAACAACGCAAAGGTCGGAAAGGAACGCGTGATTGATGCCCAGCAGCTTACCGTGACGGCATGCGCGACGAATGATACGGCGAAGAACGTAGCCGCGCCCCTCGTTGGAGGGGATCACGCCGTCGCAGATCATGAACATAGCGCTCTTGATGTGGTCGGTGCAAACACGGATGGAAATATCGTCGTTGGCGTCTGCACCGTAGGTCTTGCCCGCGATGGCGCAAACGGTATCCAGAATGCGGCGGTTGGTGTCAACCAAGAACATGTTGTCCGCGCCCTGCATAACGCAAGCCAGACGCTCCAGACCCATACCGGTATCAATATTCTTGGACTTGAGCTCAGTGTAGTTGCCGTGGCCGTCGTTGTCGAACTGGGAGAATACATTGTTCCAGATCTCCATAAAGCGGTCGCAGTCGCAGCCGGGGCGGCAGTTGGGATCACCGCAGCCATGCTCAATGCCGCGGTCAAAGTAGATCTCGGAGCAGGGGCCGCAAGGACCGGAGCCGTGCTCCCAGAAGTTATCAGCCTTGCCAAGGCGGGTAATGCGCTCAGCGGGAACGCCGATAACCTTATTCCAAAGCTCGTAAGCCTCATCGTCGTGCTCGTAGACAGAGGGCCAAAGCTTTTCTTCGGGGATATCCAGCCATTCGGGAGAGGTCAGAAATTCCCAAGCCCACGGAATGGCCTCGTTCTTGAAGTAGTCGCCAAACGAGAAGTTGCCCAGCATTTCAAAGAAAGTGCCGTGACGTGCGGTATGGCCAACGCGCTCCAGGTCGGGAGTACGAATGCACTTCTGGCAGGTGGTCACGCGGTTACGGGGAGGCTGCTCCTCACCGGTAAAGAACTTCTTCATGGGAGCCATGCCCGAGTTGATCAGGAGCAGGGATTTGTCGTTAATGGGAACGAGGGGGTACGAGGGAAGACGGAGGTGTCCTTTGGATTCAAAGAAGGACAGGTACTTCTCTCGCAGGTCGTTAAGAGATGTCCATTGCATAATGTAAAAATTCCTTTCGGGATGAAATCATATTATCAACTATTTATTATAGCATGAGGGAAAGAGAAATGTCAAGGGGTGCGCACAAGTTTATGACGACCCAAGGATGAAAGTTTTTGCGTCGCATTTTTCAAAAAGCGACTGGGGTACGGGGCGACGCCCCGCAATTCGGCGTTTTTTGGTTCTTTTTTGCGCCTACTTGCACAAAAAAGAACGGAGAAAATTTCCTCAATGTTACACACCCTAATCCTTTTCCCGCTTTCTTCTTTGACACCGCGGGCGCAAAGCAGAAAGCTTAGCAAAGAAGAAACGCCGAGTGTGTTTCGCGCCTGCGGGCGCGACCAAGGGCTCTGCCCTTGGAACCTGCGACCTTTTTGAAAAAAGGTCGATCAAAAACTTTCATCCTGTTGTGCGTATCCGTGTGGTGGCGGCCTTTCAAGACGTGAAAAAGCCGCGGCGCATGCCGCGGCTTTGCTATGCGTATTCTCAAATACACTTATGACTGTCGTGCAATGCAGCGCCGATGACCGTGCCGAACTGCGCGTTCTCGGGAATAATAAAGTTGACGCCAAACTGGTCAAGCCCCTCAAACGTCTTGCGGATGGGCGCGATCGTGGAAAGATTGCCGGTCAGCACCACGTCCTTGACACCGCAGCCTCTTGCCGCAAACACTGCCACCATGGCTATGGTCTCGGCTACCATATTGGCCACGCCCAACGCAATGTCCTCGGGCGTTGCGATATCGCTGACCTTGCCGAAGTTGGAAACGGTCAGATTGTCCTTCATATTCTCGTACGTGCGGTTCTTGGAAATGTCGCTGATGCGAAGGTCAATCTTGGAAATGTCACCCTCGGCGCACAGCTTTTCAATATGCTCCACCGTGCCTACACCCGTCAGCTTTTGCGTCAGCCCCAGCAGCGTGCCGCCACCAACGCCCGTGCCGCCCAGGTACTTGATCTCGGTGATACCGTCCACCTTTTTGGAGTGAATGAGTGCCGTACCTGTGCCCATACTAACAACAATGGCCTCGTCAAGCCCCGACAGATAAAGTCCGCCCAAGCCGATGCACTCAAATTCGGAAACGTTGTTGCAGGGCAGGGAATAGATGGGCTGGGAGCGGAAGGAAGAGCCGCCGCCCGTCATCATAACCTTGTCAATATCGTTAAGCGAGAGTCCGTTTTCCATGGTAAAGCGGCCAAAAGCGCCGTAGATCGAGGTAATGGGGTCGGTTGCCTGCACGAAAAGCGGTGCGATCAGCGTCTCGCTGCCCGCATCGCGGCGAAAGCCCACGATTTTGGTGGTCGAGCCGCCCACGTCAATGCCCACGACTACCTTATTTTTATCATTTATTGCGTTCATGATGAAAATCCCCTCATATGCAAATAATATTCCTGTTACAGTATATCATGATATTGCAAAAAAATCAAGTATGTGTTATAATGAAATGAAAAAACACCCAAGGAGCGGGGAATGAATACCGAAAAAAACGTTTTAACATCCAAAAAGCTGTTCGTGTTTGATATGGACGGCACCATTTATCTTGGCAATCAGGTGTTTGATTTTGCCATTCGCTTTATTGAAAATTTGCGCGCGAACGGCTATCGCGTGCTGTTTTTTACCAATAATGCGTCACATACCACCGAGTTTTATATGGGTAAGCTGACGCGCCTGGGCTTTTCTCCCCGCGAGGATGAGATCATGACCTCGGGGGATGTAACGGTGGAATTCTTGCGCCGTCACCGTGCGGGCAAGAGCGTGTATCTGGTGGGCACGCCCGAGCTGGTGGAGCATTTCGGTGCCTCGGGCATCCCCATGCTCACAGGCAGTGAGGCCGAGGCGGACATCGTGGTCACCAGCTTTGATACCACGCTGACCTACGAAAAGCTGGACAACGCCTGCCGATTTGTGCGTTACGGTGCGGAATATCTCTCCACCCACCCCGATTACAACTGCCCCACCCAGACAGGCTTTATCCCGGACAGCGGTGCGATCGCAGCCTTTGTGACCGCTTCGACCGGTGTGCAGCCCACGTATTTCGGTAAGCCCTATGCCGAGACCGTGCAAATGATCTGCGAGGCGACCGGCATGCAAAAGCAGGATATCTGCATCTTTGGAGACAGACTTTATACCGACATTGCACTTGGCCGCTTGCACGGTGTGACTGCCGTGCTGGTGCTGACAGGTGAGACGCAACAGGTTGACGTGGATGCTGCCGATCCCGAAAAACGACCTGATATGACCTTTGCCTCTTTGGCAGAGGTGGACTCTTTGATGTTTGGCTGATCAAATCTCAATGGATGAAGGAGAAACCGTTTATGAAACACAATGTATGGACACGCATCTTGCTTGGCTTGCTGGCGGCTTATATGATGCTCTCGTTTGCGGCTTGCAATCCCGAGAGCGGTGAGCAGGAAAGCACCGATACCGTAACCGAGGCTGTCACCGAAGGCATCACGGAAATTCCGAATGCTACCGAGACCGAGCCGGAAAGTGAATCCGAAACCGAAACTGAAACGGAAGCAGAGACCGACAACGGCATTCCGCTCGACGCCTTCACCATTGGCGGTTTGGACATTACTTCCTTTACCTTGGTCGTGCAGGAGGGCGGTGCTGCTTGCGTGCGTAACAGCGCAGACGAGCTGGTGGAATATCTGGAGCAAGCAACCGGCTATCGCATTGAGGAAAAGGCCTCTGAGCACGAGATCGTGATCGGCGTAACCGACCGCGACACGCCTGCCGTGACCGAAGCGCGCGCAAAGGTGGAGCTGGACGGTTATACCATGCTGGAGGACGGCGGCAGACTGTATATCACAGGCAGCTGCGATCGCGGCACCATGTACGGTGTATATGATTTTCTGGAGGAGTATCTTGGCGTGCGTTTTTTGGCGGCAGATACCACCGTGGTGATCAACCAAGCCTCTGCCGAGATCCCCGCAGGCTTTGCAAAGACGCACAATCCCGCCTTTGAGCTTCGTGATACCTACTGGTACGATATGCGCTACAAGCAGGATTTTGCCAATCACTCCAAGGACAACAGCTTCTATGATAACTCCACGCCCGTTTCCGATATCGGCGGTGGCGTGGGCTATGCGGGCAGATTTGTACATACCTTCAGCCTTTTGACGGGGGGCACGACGCATACGGGCAACGTGCAGCCCTGCCTGACCGATGAGGAAGTTTACAACACCGTGCTCTCCAACGTGCGCGCATGGCTGGATGCAAACCCCGAGGCCACCATCATCTCGGTCTCGCAAAACGACTCGGATGCGGGCGTTGGTGGCTGTCGGTGTGAAAACTGCAAGGCCATCAACGATGCCGAGGGCTCTGAGATGGGCTCGCTTCTGACCTTTGTCAACCGCATCGCAAACGATATCAAGGATGATTACCCCGGTGTATATGTGGATACTCTGGCTTACAGATATACCCGCACGCCTCCCAAGACCGTACGTCCTGCGGAGAACGTGATCATTCGTCTGTGCTCGATTGAGTGCTGCTTTACACACGCGCTGTCCGACCCCAACTGCTCTCGCAACAAATCCTTCTGCAAGGATATCGAAGCGTGGAGCGAGATCTGTGACAAGCTGTATATCTGGGATTACACCTATAACGCAGAGACCTACTTTACCTTCTTCCCCAACTTTGACGTGCTGCATGCCAACGTGCAGTTTTATAAGGATCACAATGTCAAGGGTGTGTTCTTGGAAGGCCAGCAGGTATCTGTCTCGGGCGAATTTGCTGAGCTGCGCTCTTATCTGCTTGCAAAGTTGCTTTGGAATCCCGACATGACCGAGGAGCAGTACTATGCGTATATGGACGAGTTCATGCAGTACTATTACGGCCCGGGTTGGGTCAGGATTAAGGAGTACATGACTGTCATGACCGCGCACGCGATCGCGCGCAATCCGCACGTCGGCATTTTCGATAAGGGGCTTAAGATGTTCCCGTTTGCCCACAGTTCAGGCAGTCACGACCTCAACTTCGGAAAGAAAATGAAGGTGTACTGGGACGAAGCCCTGGAGATGGCCGAGACTGACGAGCAGAGAGCACACGTGGAAAAATCCTCGATCCAGATCTACTATTTGTGCAGTCTGGACGGCAAAAACAACGACCGTAAGAAAAATCTGAAGACCGTTTACGAGCTTTGCGAGAAATACGGCATTGAGTATTACAAGTACGTCATTCCCATGCCGGATGCCTCGCATGCGGATGACTTGAACAGCTTGACATAATGATATAATCAATTGAAAGGAACCTTATATGGCATTTGATGCTGGTATGCTTGCCTGCGTGCTGGACGAGATTACTCGGATCGGGCAGGGAGGCAGAATAGAGCGTGTATTGCAGCCCGAGCGCGACGAGATTGTGCTGCAAATGCGCACCATCGAGGGCGGCAAACGCCTATTGATCAACGCGGGCTCCAACAATCCGCGTATCGGTTTTACCGAATCGCAAAAGGAAAATCCGCAGCAGCCCCCCATGTTCTGTATGCTGCTTCGCAAGCATCTCTCGGGTGCAAAGCTGGCAGGCGTCAGACAGATCGGCTTTGAGCGCGTGTGCGAGTTGTCATTTGAAGGCCGTGATGAAATGGGTTTTGCCTGTACGCGCTATCTGATCGCCGAGATCATGGGCAAATACAGCAATCTGATCTTTGCGGATGAAAATAAAAAGATCCTGGCCGTGCTCAAGACGGTGGATTTCACCACGTCAAGCAAGCGCCAGGTGCTGCCGGGCATGACCTACGAGCTGCCGCCCGCACAGAATAAGTGCGATCCCGTGGCCGAGACGGCCGAGGGCTTTGCAAAGGCTTATGCCGAGGCCGATCCCGAGCAGCGTACCGACCGCTGGATCTTGGAGCGATACATGGGCATTTCGGCCGCGGTTGCAAGAGAGATGGCGTACAGAGCTACGCATTTTACCGATACCCCCATCAAGTACTGCACGGCTGCCGAGCTTTGGCGCGCTTTTGATGCGATCATGGGGACTGTGCGCACGGGGAATTATTGTCCCACGCTGGTCACCGACGGCACAAAGCCGGTCGAATATGCGTTTATTTCGCTGACGCATTACGGTGCGGATATGCCGCGCGAGGAGTTTGAGAGCGCGGGCAAGCTGTTGGACGTGTTCTTTGCCACGCGTGACCGTGAAAACCGCATCAAGCAAAGAGCGTCTGACGTGCTTTCCTTGCTGACGCATGGGGAGAGCCGCATTACCAAAAAATTGGAGGCACAAAGGGCAGAGCTTGCCGAGTGCGAGCAGGCTGAAAAGTACAAGAAGTACGGCGATCTGATCATGGGCAATCTGTATTGCCTGGAGAAGGGCATGACGCGCGCCGAGCTTGTGGACTACGAGGAGTGGGACGAGCAGAGCGGCAGGTACGGCACTTGCATTGTGGAGCTGGACGAGCGTCTGACTCCCGTGGCAAACGGACAGAAGTACTTCAAAAAATACACCAAGCTGCGCAATGCAAAGGTGGAGCTGACGCGCCAGATTGCGCTTGGCGAGAACGAGCTTGCGTATCTGTATACCGTGTTTGACGCGCTGACGCGTGCCGAAACGCAGTCGGACCTGGACGAGATCCGCGAGGAGCTTTACCGATTTGGTTACGCCTCGCGCATGAAGGGCTACGCCGCGCCCAAAAAGAATAAAAATCCCGTGGTCATGCAGTTTACCACGACCAACGGCTATCGCGTGCTGTGCGGAAAGAACAACGTGCAAAACGAGTATATTACGCACAAGGTGGCCGACAGAAACGACTGGTGGTTTCACGTCAAGGGCATGCCCGGCTCGCACGTGGTTATGATGTGTGACGGCGAAGAGCCGCCCGCAGAGGACTTTACCGATGCAGCCGAGATCGCGGCCTTTCACTCCAAGGCAACGGGTGAGAACATCGCGGTGGACTATATCCAGGTGCGCCACGTCAAAAAGCCGCCTGCTGCCAAGCCGGGTCTTGTGATCTACCACACCAACTGGACGGCTTACGTCACACCGGATGAGGAAAAGATCAAAAGGATGAGGAATAAGTAAAAAAGCAGCCCGATGGGGCTGAAGAATTAGCGGAAAAAGCGCAATTCCCCTCGTGTCATCCTGAGCGAACAAACATCCCTGTGAGGATGTTTGTGAGTCGAACTTTCAAAAATCTGCAACAATTTGCTGATTTTTGAAAGTCAAAACGCTTATAGCGTTTTGAGGATCTACGAGGGTGGGTACGTTGCACCCGTAGATATTTCGACTTCGCAACATTTCGCAGCTCGCTGCGAAATAATTGCTCCGCTCAGGATGACACGGGCGGGGTTGCGCATCATAAAAAACGAAAGCAGAAGCCTTCATCAAAGACCTCTGCTTTCGTTTTCTTCGCTAATTCCGCAGCCCCATCGGGCTGCTTTTCATTTTTACTTCAAAGGATCTACGAAAACGGCCTTTTCGATGACCACGTCGGTCAGGGGCTTGTTTTCATTGCCGCCGCTTGTCTTGACCGCTGCGATGGCGTCAACCACGTCCATGCCTGCAAGCACGTAGCCGAATGCGGCATACTGGCCATCCAGGTGAGGCTTGGTTGCATCACAAATAAAGAACTGGTTGGATGCGCTGTCCATGACGTTGGTTCTTGCCATGGAAATGACACCGCGCACGTGCAGCAGATTGTTTTGTACGCCGTTTGCAGAGAATTCACCCTTGATCGAGGCAACCTCATGCTGCTTGCCTGCAGTGTCAAAGCCGCCGCCCTGGATCATGAAATTCTGAATGACGCGGTGGAAGATCTTGTCCGAGTAGTGGCCTTCCTTGACCAGCTTCTGGAAGTTTTCCACGCTCTTGGGAGCTATATCGGGACGCAGACGGAGCACGATATCACCGTAGTCCTTGACCGTGATCTTGACGTATTCGGTCACGTCGGCGGTTTCCGCAAAGTCGGTTGCCTTGAAGGAGTTGATCTCGCTCTTGACCTCGGCCATGTCGACCTCTACCTTGGGGGTAAAGGCACCCGTAGCAACCATGATTGCGATTGCAATGGCTGCTATGACTGCTACACAAAGTCCCACAGTTACCAGCGTGATGATCAGGTTGGTGTTATCCTTCTTGGGTTGCACGCGATATTGGGAATGACTTGCGTGACTGTATTTTTTACTCATGTTTTTCTACCTTTCTGATTATGATATAACAGGAGTATTTTAGCAGATACTTGCGATTCTGTCAAGAGTGCGGAATAGGAATTTGCATTTTGGACACATATAATATAATATAAAGGTATAGGGGGGAGAACAATGCAGAGAACACAATGGGCGACGGTTGCGGTGGGCGTGCTTTCGACAGTTGTGCTGGTTTATCTTGCAGGCAGGTACGGTGTACCCATTCTTGCACCGTTTTTGCTTGCATGCGTGGTGGTGCTGTTTGTGCGCCCATGGGGAAAGCGGCTGTCAGGACTGACCGCGATTCGTCCGGGCATTTGCTCGGTGGCAGTGCTTGTCGCGCTGCTTTTGGTGCTGGGGTGCGGATTATATCTCGGAGGCTATTACCTGTGGCGAGAGGCGGATTCGTTCTACGCATGGCTGACTCAAAATGCCAATTCACTGGCAGGGGCGATCTCGGGCTTGTTTGCCACCAAAGGGCAGGGGAGTGTGCTGCCCGCGTTTTTGCAGGAGATTTTGGAGCTGCCGCTGTTCTCGGATCTCTTTGGCGGACTTGATCAGCTTGCGCAAACGCTGGTCGAATCTTTGCTTGCACGCTTGGGCGAGGCCTTGACGGGCGCGGCAGTCGATGCGGCAACGGGGCTGCCGTCCATGGCTCTCTCTGTGCTGGTGTTCGGGTTTTCCTGCTTTTATCTTGCCTTGGATGGCGAGCGGATGTACAAGTGGGTGCTTGGATGCGCGGGCGATGGGCATCGGGAGCGTGTGCGGCGCATTCTTGGCTCGGTTGCGGATGCTTTGCGCGGATATCTGCGCGCGTACGGGTTGATCTTTTGCCTGACCTTTGCAGAGCTGTTGGTCGGCTTTTTGCTGATCGGTGTCAGGTATTCGTTTTTGCTTGCGATGCTGATCGCCCTGGTCGACCTCTTGCCCGTGCTCGGATCGGGGGCGGTGCTCTTGCCCTGGAGCATCTTCTCGTTTTTGTCGGGAAACGTGCGCGTGGGTGCGGGACTTTTGATTTTGTTCGGTGTGATCACGCTGGTGCGGCAGATCGCCGAGCCCAAGATCATAGGGAACAGTCTTGGTCTGCACCCGCTTGTCACACTCGGCGCGATGTACGTCTCCTTTCGCCTGTTTGGCGCGATCGGGCTTGTGCTTGGACCGTGCGCGGCGATTGTGGTGCGTACTGTTGTACGCAGTTATGATTGCCCTGCGGGCAAGTTATGATTGGCTGCGCCAAACTAAAATAACGCTTGCGAAGTAAGCTCATAACGATCGCACAGCGATCTAATAACTCAAAATAAATGACCGCGCACGGATTTTTCCGTACGCGGTCATTTATGTGTGCTTTTTCGGTGGGTTAGGCCGAAAGTGCATTACAGATTGTTGAGTGCCTTGGTGAACTGGCTCTTCTTGTGAGCGGCTGCATTCTTGTGAATGATGCCCTTGGAAGCTGCTACGTCGATCTTCTTAACAGCTGCCTTGTAGGTAGCCTGTGCCAGCTCTACGTTACCGGATGCAAGAGCAGCCTCGTACTTCTTGATGTCGGTCTTCAGAGCAGAGCGGAATGCCTTGTTCTTCAGAGTCTTGGTCTCGATAACCTTTACTCTCTTCTTTGCAGACTTGATGTTCGGCAAGTTCGTATACCTCCATATAAATTTTAAATATGTGGTGCTCCGTGCTCTCGTGCCTGAGAGGGTGCACTCGCAAGGTACCCCATATACTCCAATATCATATCACAAAACTTTTCCGATTGCAAGAGGTTTTCGAAAATTAATTTGCTAAAATTTAGACAGAATTCGTGCATTGTTTTGTGCAAATTCTGCACAGGCTTACAGATATATAAATATATATGAAAATTTTCCAAAAAAATATCGAAAAACACTTGACAAAGGAGAAAACCTTTGCTATAATATTAAACTGCATTATAATCGCTTGCAGTATGGGGTTTTACTGCCAATGCGACAAAATACACAGTTATTTTTGGCGCGATTTATGCAAAAAAGATAACGAAAAAGACGTGATAGCCCCCAAAGGCTACCAACTATTTTGAATGGAGTGAAAAATTACATGGTCAATTTGAAAGAGCAAAAGCTCGGACAGAACGTGAGAAAGTCCTTCTCGCGTAACACCCGCTTCAATCTCGAGCTCCCCAATCTGGTCGAAATTCAGACCAAATCGTTCCAGTGGTTCTTGGACGAGGGTCTGATGGAGGTGCTGCGTGACGTATCCCCCATCACCGACTATTCCGGCAACCTTTCCATTGAATTCGTATCCTTCTCACTGGATTCCAAGCCCAAGTATCCCGTGGAAGAATGCAAGGAGCGCGACGTAAACTATGCCGCACCGCTCAAGGTCAACGTTCGTCTGACCAACAAGCAGACCGGCGAGGTGAAGCAGACCGATATTTATATGGGCGACTTCCCCTTGATGACCGAGACCGGTACATTCGTCATCAACGGTGCAGAGCGTGTTATCGTTTCTCAGATCATCCGTTCTCCCGGCATGTACTACTCCTTTGATATTGATAAGACCGGTAAGCGCACCTACGCCGCTACCGTGATTCCTTACCGTGGCGCATGGCTGGAGTATGAGACCGATGCCAACGGCGTCATGTACGTCAGAATCGATAAGAACAGAAAGGTCCCCATGACCATGTTCATCCGCGCTCTGGGTGTGGAATCCAGAGAGGAGATCTATGCGCTGTTGGGCGAGGACGAAAGACTTGCTGCAACCTTTGAAAAGGACGAGAGCGAGGATCTGGCTGTTCGTAACCATACCACGCCTTACGTGGAAGCACTCAAGGAGATCTACAAAAAGCTGCGTCCCGGCGAGCCTCCTTTGGTGGAGTCTGCTCAGCAGCTGATCAATAACTATTTCTTTGACCCCAAGAGATACGATATTGCTCCCGTAGGTCGTTACAAGTATAATAAGAAGGTAGCTCTGCACTCCAGACTCAAGAACCGCAAGCTGGCAGCTGACCTGATCAGCCCCCTGACCGGTGAGGTTCTGTTTGAAAAGGGCGCAGTACTGACCCGCGATATGGCAATTGAGGCAGAGAACGCAGGTGTCAATGAGGCGTTCGTGGAGCTGGATAACGGCAAGGTCATCAAGATCCTGTCCAACAACACCATTGCTCCCGCATGTGTACTCGGCTTTGATCTTGAGGATTGCGGCATTACCGGCAAGGTATGCACGCCTGTTCTGCTTGAGATCGCAGAGGCTTGCGCAGGTGACGTGGATGCGATCAAGGAAATGGCGAAGGAAAGAATTGCCGAGCTGTCTCCCAAGCACATCACCAAGGACGATATCTTTGCTTCCATTAACTATATTCTGACCCTGGCAAACGACATCGGCACCGTGGACGACATCGACCATCTGGGCAACCGTCGTATCCGTTCCGTAGGTGAGCAGCTCCAGAACCAGCTGCGCATCGGCTTCTCCCGTATGGATAAGATCATCAAGGAGAGAATGACCACCCAGGATAACGAAAAGCTGACTCCCCAGGCACTGATCAATATCCGTCCCGTTGCAACCGTCATTCGTGAATTCTTCGGCTCTTCTCAGCTTTCTCAGTTCATGGACCAGAATAACCCCCTGGCTGAGCTGACTCACAAGCGCCGTCTTTCCGCACTGGGTCCCGGCGGTCTTTCCCGTGACCGCGCATCCTTCGACGTCCGTGACGTTCACTACACCCACTACGGTCGTATGTGTCCCATCGAGACCCCCGAAGGTCCCAACATCGGTCTGATTTCCTATCTGACCACCTATGCACGTATCAGCAACTACGGCTTCATCGAGGCTCCTTACCGCAAGGTCGTTCACCTTCAGAAGGAGGATGGCTCGGTAGAACACATCGTCACCGACGAGGTGGAATACATGACTGCGGACGTTGAGGATAACTACATCATCGCGCAGGCAAACGAGCCGCTGGATGAAAACAGCCACTTTATCAATAAGAAGGTCACCGCACGTGACAAGACCGAGATTCTGGAAATTGACGTTTCCAAGATCGACTATATGGACGTTTCTCCTAAGATGGTGGTGTCCGTTGCAACCGCAATGATCCCCTTCTTGGAGAACGACGACAACTCCCGTGCACTCATGGGCTCCAACATGCAGAAGCAGGCAGTGCCGCTGATGGTCACCGACAGCCCCATCGTCGGTACCGGTATGGAGTACAAGGCAGCGGTTGACTCCGGTGTCGTTGTCGTGGCCAAGAACGCAGGTATCGTTGAGCGCGTTGAGGCCGATAAGATCGTCATTGTGACCGAAGAGGGCATCAAGGACGTTTACACGCTTTCCAAGTTCAAGCGTACCAACCAGGGCACTTGCTTTAACCAGAGACCTCTTGTCAACAAGGGTCAGCTGATCGAGGCAGGTCAGGTCATCGCCGACGGTCCCGCGACCTGCAACGGTGAGATCTCGCTGGGTAAGAACGCACTGATCGGCTTTATGACCTGGGAGGGTTATAACTACGAGGACGCAGTTCTGCTTAACGAAAGACTGGTACGTGATGACGTATATACCTCCTTGCACATCGAGGAGTATTCCCACGAGGCAAGAGATACCAAGCTCGGTCCGGAAGAGATCACCCGCGAGATCCCCAACGTCGGTGACGACGCACTCAAGGATCTGAACGCAGAGGGTATTGTCAAGAAGGGTACCGAGGTCAGAGCAGGCGACATTCTGGTCGGTAAGATCACGCCCAAGGGCGAGACCGAGCTGACTGCAGAGGAAAGACTGCTGCGTGCCATCTTCGGTGAGAAGGCAAGAGAAGTCAGAGATACCTCTCTGCGTCTGCCTCACGGTGAGAGCGGTGTGGTTGTGGACGTTCGCGTCTTCTCTCACGAGCAGGGCGACGAGCTGCCCGCAGGCGTCAACAAGGTCGTTAAGGTTTATATCGCACAGAAGAGAAAGATCTCTGTGGGCGACAAGATGGCAGGCCGTCACGGTAACAAGGGTGTCGTTTCGCGCATTCTGCCTCCCGAGGATATGCCTTTCCTGCCCGACGGTACTCCTCTGGATATCGTGCTCAACCCCCTGGGCGTGCCTTCCCGTATGAACATCGGTCAGGTGCTTGAGGTTCACTTGGGTATTGCGTCCAAGAAGCTGGGCTGGAAGATTATGACCCCCGTATTCGACGGTGCAAACGAGCGCGACATCAGTGAATGTCTGCGCATGGCAGGACTTTCCCGTGACCTGTTTGCGGGCGAGAACCCCGAGGGCAAGGAGCTCTTTGA
The DNA here is from genome assembly GCA_045594705.1 of Eubacteriales bacterium. Lineage (GTDB taxonomy): Bacteria > Bacillota > Clostridia > Oscillospirales > CAG-272 > SVQP01. The sequence goes on along the minus strand of JAZNZB010000033.1, from coordinate 26,042 downwards.
AGAGATCGTCAACCTCGACGGCACCAAGGATTACAGATTGCTGACTCCCGAAGAGAGAAGCGATCCCGAATATATTGAACAGATGCGCCGCGCTAAGAGACTCAAGCTGTTCGACGGCAAAACCGTTCTGTACGACGGCAGAACCGGTGAGCCCTTTGATAACCCCGTAACCGTAGGTATCATGTATTACCTCAAGCTGCACCACCTGGTTGACGATAAGATCCACGCACGTTCCAACGGTCCTTACTCGCTGGTTACTCAGCAGCCCTTGGGCGGTAAGGCTCAGTTCGGCGGTCAGAGATTCGGTGAGATGGAGGTTTGGGCACTGGAGGCATACGGTGCTGCATATACCCTGCAGGAGATCCTGACTGTCAAGTCGGACGATATCGCAGGCCGCCGCAAGGCTTACGAAGCAATCATCAAGGGTCAGAACATTCCCACTCCGGGTGTTCCCGAATCCTTCAAGGTGCTGGTTAAGGAGCTGCAGGCTCTGGCTCTGGATATCCGCGTGCTCGACCAGAACGGCGAGGAGATCCAGCTGTCCACTCTGTGCCAGGATGATGACGGACCCGCATTCACCAACAAGGCTGACCGTGCTGCCATTGACGAGGCTCTTGGCGACGACCAGCTGCAGATGGGCGATTTGCGCGAGGCCTTCACGCTGGAGGACGAGGACGGCGAGGCTATTGAGGACGACGAGCTGCTCTTTGACGGCTTCGATTCCGAAGGCGACGATTACTACGACGGGGAAGAGTAATTCCCACTCATATAAATTTAATGTAAGTTAGGAGAATAACTGTGGAGCATAGTGAATTTTCTGCCATTAAGATTGGTCTGGCATCTCCGGAAATGATCAGAGAATGGTCTTACGGTGAGGTTAATAAGCCCGAGACTATCAACTACAGAACTCTCAAAGCGGAAATCGGCGGTCTGTTCTGCGAGCGTATCTTTGGTCCTACCAAGGACGGCGCTTGTATGTGCGGCAAATATAAGAACTCTCACAGCAAGGAGATCATCCGTTGTGAGAAGTGCGGTGTGGACGTTACCACCAAGAAGGTAAGACGTGAGAGAATGGGTCACATTGAGCTGGCCGCTCCCGTATCCCACATCTGGTATTTCAAGGCAATTCCTTCCCGTATGGCACTGGTGCTGGACATTTCGCCCAAGCAGCTGGAGCAGGTGCTGTATTTTGCGGAGAACGTTGTGCTGGATCCCGGTACCACGCCCCTGGAAAAGGGTATGGTGTTGTCCGAGAAGGCATACATGGACAACCGCGAAATGTACGGCAACGACTTCCGCGTCGGTATGGGTGCAGAGGCTGTCAAGGAGCTTTTGCAGGGAGTTGACATTGAAGCACTTTCCGTGCAGCTCAAGCAGGAGCTGCTGACCGCTTCCGGTCAGAAGAAGACGAGAATTATCAAGAGACTGGAGGTTGTGGAGGCATTCCGCAAATCCGGTAATAAGCTGGAGTGGATGGTGCTGGACGCAGTGCCGGTCATCCCTCCGGATATCCGACCCATGGTACAGTTGGACGGCGGCAGATTTGCCTCCTCCGACCTCAATGAGCTTTACCGTAGAGTTATCAGCCGTAACAACCGTCTGAAGAAGCTCATGGAGATCCGTACCCCCGAGATCGTGATCCGTAACGAAAAGAGAATGCTGCAGGAAGCGGTGGACGCGCTGATCGACAACGGCAGACGCGGCAAGCCCGTTACCGGCCCCTCCAACAGAGCGCTGAAGTCTCTGTCCGAGATGCTGCGCGGTAAGCAGGGTCGTTTCCGTCAGAATCTGCTTGGTAAGCGTGTTGACTACTCCGGTCGTTCGGTTATCGTTGTAGGTCCTACGCTCAAGATCTATCAGTGCGGTCTGCCCAGAGAAATGGCTCTGGAGCTGTTCAAGCCCTTTGTCGTCAAGAGACTGGTTGAGATGGGCAAGGCTACCAACGTTAAGGACGCTCAGAAGAAGATCGAAAGAATCTTCCCCGAGGTCTGGGACGCACTCGAAAACGTCATCAAGGAGCATCCCGTACTGCTCAACCGTGCACCTACTCTGCACCGTCTGTCCATTCAGGCGTTCGAGCCCGTGCTGGTTGAGGGCAGAGCCATCAAGCTGCACCCGCTGGTATGTACCGCGTTCAACGCAGACTTTGACGGTGACCAGATGCCTGTACACGTTCCGCTGTCGGCTGAGGCACAGGCAGAGGCACGCTTCCTGATGCTTTCCGCAAACAACCTGCTTAAGCCCATGGACGGTAAGGCAGTGACCATTCCTACCCAGGATATGATCCTTGGTTCTTACTACCTGACCATGGAAAAGCCCGGCGAGCCCGGCGAGGGCAGCGCGTACCGCGATATCAACGAGGCTATGATGGCGTATGCCAACGGTGCGCTCGGCCTGCATGCAAAGATCAAGGTCAGAGTACAGAAGGAGATCGACGGTGTGATGCGTTCCTCCGTCATCGAAGCAACTCTTGGCCGTCTGATCTTCAACCAGCCCATTCCTCAGGACCTCGGCTTTATCGATCGAAGCGTACCCGGTAACGAGTTCAAGCTTGAGATCGACCAGGTCGTCAAGAAGAAGCAGCTGGGTCAGATCATCGATAACTGTATCCGTGTTCACACCCCTGCAATCTGCGCCGAGATGCTGGATAACATCAAGGCAATGGGTTACAAGTACTCCACCAGAGCTTCCTTCTCGATCTCGGTTTACGATATGACCATTCCGGAAGAGAAGAAGGGCATGCTGGAGAGTGCACAGAAGGACGTGGACGTGCTGACCAAGCACTACCTGCGCGGTGAGCTTTCCAACGAGGAACGCTACAACGGCGTTATCAAGATCTGGAACAAGACTACCGACGACGTTACCAAGGCGCTGCAGAACAGCTTCAGCACCTATAACCCCATCAAGATCATGGCAGACTCGGGCGCGAGAGGTTCTATGACCCAGATGCGTCAGCTGGCAGGTATGCGTGGTCTGATGTTTGCAACCAACGGTAAGACCGTGGAGCTGCCTATCAAGTCCAACTTCCGTGAAGGTCTGAACATCATGGAGTACTTCATGGGCGCACGTTCCTCCCGTAAGTCGCTGTCGGATACCGCTCTGCGTACCGCAGACTCCGGTTATCTGACCCGCCGTCTGGTTGACGTATCCCAGGAAATGATCATCCGCGAGGACAAGTGTGATACCACCAAGGGCGCATGGGTCAGCGAGATCATTGATGAAAAGGATAAGAACGTTCTCGAGCCTCTGGCTGACAGAATCGTGGGCAGATACACTATCGGTCCCGTGGTCAATCCCGTCAGCGGTGAGGTCATCGTAGAGGACGATACCATGATTACCGAGGAGCACGCAAAGGCAATTGCTGCTGCGGGCATCCAGCAGGTATATATCAGAACAGTCATTCAGTGTCACTCCAAGTACGGTGTGTGCGCACACTGCTACGGTGCTGACCTGGCATCCGGTAAGCCTGTACAGATCGGTGAGGCTGTCGGTATCATCGCAGCTCAGTCGATCGGTGAGCCCGGTACGCAGCTGACCATGAGAACCTTCCACTCGGGCGGTGTCGCAGGTAGCGATATTACCCAGGGTCTGCCTCGTGTTGAGGAGCTGTTTGAGGCTCGTCAGCCCAAGAAGGCTGCCATTATGGCAGAGCAGACCGGTACGGTTCACGTTTCTGTCGGCGAGATCCCCGGCATGCACGACGTTTCGATCACTGCTGATGAAACCAACGAGTTCCACAAGTACACCATTCCTTACGGTATGCGTCTTGCAGTCGTGGACGGTGCACACGTTGAGCGCGGTCAGGCACTGACCGAGGGCTCCAAGGCTCCTGCGGATATCATGAGAATCCTGGGCCTGGATGCTGTTTACGAATATATCATCAAGGAAGTTCAGAAGGTTTACCGTTCTCAGTCGTGTAACGTCAACGATAAGCATATCGAGATCATTGCACGTCAGATGACCAGAAAGATCCGCATCGAGGACAACGGCGACACCGAAATGCTGACCGGTTCTTTGGTGGATTGCAACACCTACGAGGAAGAGAATAACAAGGTGACCGAGAGAATCAACGCAGGCGAGACCTGGCTCAAGCCGGCTGAGGGCTCTCCCGTGCTGCTGGGTATCACCAAGGCATCTCTGCAGACCGAGTCCTTCTTGTCTGCTGCATCCTTCCAGGAGACCACCAAGGTGCTGACCGAGGCTGCAATCCGCGGTAAGGTTGACCACCTGCTTGGCTTGAAGGAGAACGTTATCATCGGTAAGCTGATTCCCGCAGGTACGGGTATGCGTTGCTATCATGACGTCGACGTTCAGCACGTTGAGCCTGAGAGCGCAGAGGCTTCCGAGCAAGCAATCTGAGCCTGATAAAGGCATATTGGAATACAAGGGGAAACGCGGTTTTTGACCGTGTTTCCCCAAAGTAGCGTAATGGGAAGGGCAAAAAATCCCCCGACCTCCATGCAAGTAGCAAAAAGCGGCACAAATATGAGAAAAATTATTTGTGCAAAACGTAGAAAATAGCGCACTCTCTTTTTGCATCTTGACAAAAAAAGAGGGTAGTGATATAATAAGTTGAATGTGCGCATGGGTGAATTGCGCCCAAAACACAGCGCATATCCGTGAAATTGGCAGTTTCGCAGCGTGCTGCGTCTGTATAAACATTAAATTTCAGAAGAAGGAGGAAGACAAGGAAGTATGCCAACCTTTAACCAGCTCGTCAGACAGGGTCGTAGCGATAAGGTGTACAAGTCCAAGGCACCCGTGCTGCAGAAGGGCTTCAACACTTTGAACAACGTTCCCACAGACCAGGCATCTCCCCAGAAGAGAGGTGTTTGCACCAAGGTTTCCACTACAAGCCCTAAGAAGCCTAACTCTGCAATGCGTAAGATCGCAAGAGTAAGACTGACCAACGGACTTGAGGCAACCGTGTATATCCCCGGTATCGGTCACAACCTGCAGGAGCACTCCGTAGTCCTTATCAGAGGCGGTAGAGTAAGAGACCTGCCCGGTGTACGTTACCACATTATTCGCGGTACTCTGGATGCCCAGGGTGTTGCAAACCGTGCACAGAGCCGTTCCAAGTACGGCGCAAAGGTTCCCAAGAAGAAGTAATTCGGGGGACAAAAAAGGTATTAAGCATTTGTGAACCGTCTGAAGTTACTGTAAATTTAATGTTTATATTAACGACCGACGCGTGCTAACAGAAGATTGCTTTTGAGTACCAATGATCTCATTTTAAAAATTTGATGAAGGAGGGAAGTACAGTGCCGAGAAGAGGTCGTATATCCAAAAGAGATGTATTGCCGGATCCGTTGTATAATTCCAAGCTTGTAACCAAGCTGATCAACAACGTGATGTATGACGGCAAGAAGGGAGTTGCTCAGAAGATTGTTTACGATGCATTTGAGATCATCGAAGCAAAGCAGGGCAAGAATCCCCTTGAGGTATTCCAGGCTGCTCTTGACAACATCATGCCTGAGCTTGAAGTAAAGGCTCGCCGTGTAGGTGGTTCCACTTACCAGGTACCGATGGAAGTCAGAGCTGACCGTAAGCAGACCCTTGGACTCCGCTGGCTGGTTGCTTATGCAAGAAAGCGCGGAGAGGCTACCATGGCAGAGCGTCTCGCAGGTGAGATGATGGACGCTATCAACAATGCCGGTGGCGCATTCAAGAAGAAGGAAGAAACTCACAGAATGGCAGAAGCCAACAAGGCTTTCGCACACTACAGATATTAATTTTATCAAGGAGACCGTTAGAATATGCCTAGGGAATATTCGCTTGAAAATACGCGAAATATCGGTATCATGGCTCACATCGATGCCGGTAAAACAACCACCTCTGAGAGAATCCTGTTCTACACAGGTAAGACTCATAAGCTGGGTGAGGTACACCAGGGCGCCGCAACGATGGACTGGATGGAAGAAGAGCAGGAAAGAGGTATTACCATTACATCCGCAGCAACTACCTGCGTATGGAAGGGTCACCGCCTGAACCTGATCGACACCCCCGGCCACGTTGACTTTACCGTAGGGGTTGAAAGATCTTTGCGCGTTCTCGACGGTGCAGTGACCGTATTCTGCGCTAAGGGTGGCGTTGAACCTCAGTCCGAAACTGTCTGGAGACAGGCAGACAAATACCGTGTACCGAGAATGGCATATGTAAACAAGATGGACATCACCGGCGCGGACTTCTACCGCGTGCTTGGCATGATGGAGGAGAGACTGCATACCAATGCAATCCCGATCCAGCTGCCTATCGGTAAGGAGATGACCTTCCGCGGCATCATTGACCTTGTCAAGATGGAAGCAGTTGTTTACTATGACGACCTTGGTAAGGACATCAGAATCGAGCCTATCCCCGAGGATATGCTGGAGCTTGCTAAGGAATACCGCGCAAAGATGGTAGAGGCAGCTGCAGAGCAGGATGACGAGCTGATGGAAAAGTACCTCTGCGATGAAGAGCTCACCGAAGAGGAAATTAAGGGCGCTCTGCGCCAGGCTTGCATTGACAACAGAATTGTCCCCGTCGTTTGCGGTACCTCTTACCGTAACAAGGGCGTTCAGAAGCTGCTCGATGCAGTCATCGATTATATGCCTTCTCCTCTTGATATTCCTCCCGTAACCGGTGTAAACCCCGATACCGACGAGGAAGACGAGAGACACGCATCCGATACCGAGCCCATGAGTGCTCTGGCATTCAAGATCATGACCGACCCCTTCGTAGGAAAGCTTTGCTACTTCCGCGTATACTCGGGCATTATCAATGCAGGCGACACCGTTTACAACTCTACCAAGGGTAAGCGCGAGCGTCTGGGCAGAATCCTGCAGATGCATGCAAATGACCGTAAGGACATCGACGCATGCTACAGCGGTGATATTGCTGCAGCAATCGGTATTCGTTATTCCACCACGGGTGATACCTTCTGTGACGAAAAGAAGCCCATTATCCTTGAAAACATGGAATTCCCCGAGCCCGTTATCCGTCAGGCAATCGAGCCTAAGACCAGAGCAGGCCAGGAGAAGATGGGTATTGCACTTGCAAAGCTTGCAGAGGAAGACCCCACTTTCAGAACCTACACTGATGAAGAAACCGGCCAGACCATTATCGCAGGTATGGGCGAGCTTCACCTGGAAATCATCGTAGACAGACTGCTGCGTGAGTTCAAGGTTGAGGCGAACATTGGTAAGCCCCAGGTTGCATACAAGGAGACCATTCGCAAGAAGGTTGACCATGAGTGCAAGTACAAGCGTCAGTCCGGTGGTTCCGGTCAGTACGGTCACGTCAAGATCATCGTTGAGCCCAATGAGCCCGGCAAGGGTTACGAATTCGTCAACGCAACCGTTGGCGGTTCCATCCCGAAGGAATATATCCCCGCAGTTGATGCAGGTATCCAGGGCGCTATGCAGAGCGGTGTGCTCGCAGGCTACAGCGTAGTTGACGTTAAGGTAACCCTTTACGACGGTTCTTACCACGAAGTCGACTCTTCCGAAATGGCATTCAAGATTGCCGGTTCTATGGCATTCAAGGAAGCTATGCGTAAGGCAGACCCCGTGCTCACCGAGCCTATGATGAAGGTCGTTACCATCGTTCCCGAGGACTACATGGGTGAAGTTATTGGTGACTTTAACTCCCGTCGTGGTCAGATCAGCACTATGGAAGCTCGCACCGGTGGCGTTGAGGAAATCATCGCACACGTGCCGCTGTCCGAGATGTTCGGTTATGCTACCGACCTGCGTTCTAAGACCCAGGCTCGTGGCATCTACTCCATGGAGCCCAGCCACTTCGCTGAGGTACCCAAGTCCATTCAGGAAACCATTGTCAAGAGTCGCGCGAAGAACGACTAAGACATTAAAAACAAAAAAATTTAAAGAAAGAATATTTACGGAGGATTTTCAAAATGGCAAAGCAAACATTTGAAAGAACCAAGCCCCACGTTAACATTGGTACTATCGGTCACGTTGACCACGGTAAGACCACTCTGACCGCTGCTATCACCAAGACTCTGTCTCTGGGCCAGGGCAACGTTGAGTTCATGGCATACGACCAGATCGACAACGCTCCCGAGGAAAGAGCAAGAGGTATCACAATCAACACCAGACACGTTGAGTACGAGACTGCTAACCGTCACTACGCTCACGTTGACTGCCCCGGCCACGCCGACTACGTTAAGAACATGATCACCGGTGCTGCACAGATGGACGGCGCTATCCTGGTTGTTGCAGGTACTGACGGTCCTCTCCAGCAGACCAGAGAGCACGTTCTGCTTGCTCGTCAGGTAGGCGTTCCCGCAATCGTAGTATTCATGAACAAGACCGACCTGGTTGACGACGATGAGCTGCTCGACCTGGTAGAGATGGAGATCCGTGATCTGCTGTCTCAGTACGAGTTCCCCGGCGACGACATTCCGATCGTTCGCGGTTCTGCTCGTGAGGCTCTTGAGTCTTCCAACACCGATACCTCCGCTCCCGAGTATGCTTGCATTCTCGAGCTGATGGATCAGGTTGACGAGTATATCCCCACTCCCGAGCGTCAGTCCGACAAGCCCTTCCTGATGCCTGTTGAGGACGTATTCTCCATCTCCGGCCGTGGTACTGTTGCTACCGGTAGAGTTGAGAGAGGTACCATCAAGGTTGGTGACGTTGTTGAGATCGTTGGTCTGTCCGACGAGAGAACTTCCACCACCGTTACCGGTGTTGAGATGTTCCACAAGCTGCTGCCCCAGGCAGAGGCTGGTGACAACATTGGTGCTCTGCTCCGTGGCGTCGCTAAGGACGGCATTGAGAGAGGTCAGGTTCTGGCTAAGCCCGGTTCCGTTAACCCCCACACCAAGTTCGTTGGCCACGTATACGTTCTGACTGAGAAGGAAGGCGGCCGTAAGAAGCCCTTCCTGGCTGGTTACAGACCTCAGTTCTACTTCAGAACCACCGACGTTACCGGCGTTATCTCCCTGCCTGCAGGCGTTGAGATGTGCCGCCCCGGTGATAACGTTGACATGACCGTTGAGCTGATCACCCCCATCGCTTGCGAAGAGGGTCTGCGTTTCGCTATCCGTGAGGGTGGCAGAACCGTTGGTTCCGGCGTCGTTTCCGCTATCATCGAGTAATTTGCGCTCATAATTTGACGTAAAATTTTCGGGGGATGGGATGAGCTTCATCCCATCCCCCATATTTTTATTTTGATTATTTTTGAGAATTGGTGAAATTCCATACCGGCAGTGATGCGAATGGCGCAAAGTCTGCAAACTCTTGCAAAGGCAAGAGCCGACAAGGTGAGATTCCTTGACCGACGGTATACGCGCAAGCTTTCGCTTACGCGAGAAAGTCCGGATGGGAAAGAATAAGCAAGCCCGCACGCGGGCGAATTTGTCCTTTCCCCCACGAATCAAAGGGGGATTTTTTATGAAAAATAATAACAGAACGGGCGCAAAGGAACGTATTTTGCGCATGGTCATGATCGCGCTGTTTTGCGCACTTGCGTTTGCGGTCATGCCGCTTTTCCGCATCAACGTGGTCTTTTTGACCTTTGATATCAAGGACGCCATCATCACGGTTGGCGGACTTTTGTTCGGCCCCTTGGCCGCAGTGATCATTTCTGCGGTGACAGCTCTGCTGGAATTTTTGACGATCGGAGACACCGGCGTGTACGGACTCCTGATGGACTTTGTCTCCTCGGCATCCTTTGCCGTGGTTGCTGCGCTGATCTATCGCTTCCGCCGTGACCTTTGGGGCGCTGTGATAGGTCTTTTGGCAGCAGTTTTCAGTATGACAGCCATCATGCTTTGCATGAATTTGTTGATCGTCCCGCTGTATACCCCCGGCGTGACCGTAGCAGTCGTTGCGGGAATGCTCCCCTCCTTAATTTTGCCTTTTAATCTGACCAAGGCGGTGCTCAATGCTGCACTGGTTATGATCCTGTATAAACCTGTTTCCATTGCGCTGCGCTATGCGCGTGTCAAGATCGCTGGTGTGAGCATGGAAACCAAAATTGCCGCAGATAAGAAAACCAACGTGCTGATCACGGTGGCAGGCCTTGCTTTGGTGGTCGCCTCGCTGATTCTGTTCTTTGTCATCCTGGGCGGAGAAGCCGAATGGTTTGTCAATCTGTGGGCGGAATAATCCTGTATTTGGAATCAATATTGGAGTAAATATGGAAGAAATCAAACAAGCGCTCGTGGATTTTCTCATGAGCGGCGGCAAGGAGCTTGGCATCGTACTGTGCTCCATGGTGCCGGTCATTGAGCTGCGAGGCGCGATCCCGCTGGGTTGGTTTACCGACCCGCAAACGCCCTGGTGGCTGACTTATCTCTTGGCAGTTGTGGGCAACATGATCCCCGTGCCGTTTATTTTGCTGCTGATCCGTCAAGTGCTTGACCTGATGGAGAAGATGCCGATCAGATTCGTGCGCGCGGTAGCAGCGTGGATCAGACGCAAGGCGGAGAAAAACACGGACAAGATCCAACGCTACGGCTTTTGGGGCGTGTGTCTGTTTGTTGCCATCCCGTTGCCCATGACAGGCGCGTGGACAGGCTCTTTGGTGGCCGCCACCATCCGCATGAACTTCTGGAAGGCCATGCTCTCGGCACTGCTTGGCGTTATGATCGCAGGCGTTGTCGTGTCCTTGCTCTGCTTTGGCGTTGCCAGCGGCATCGAATGGCTGAGCATTTTGATCTGAAAATAAGGAATAGATATATAAAAAGAGGGAAATGACATGAAAAAAGTACTGTTTACATGCGAATCCGTAACGGAAGGACATCCCGATAAAATTTGTGACAAGATCTCGGACGCCGTACTGGACAGCATGCTGGCAGCCGATCCCATGGCTCGCGTAGCCTGCGAGACCTTTGTTACCACCGGTCTTGTATGCGTCATGGGTGAGATCACCACCTCCGCATACGTAGACATTCAGACCATCGTCAGAGAGACCGTACGCGAGATCGGCTACGACCGTGCAAAGTATGGCTTTGACTGTGACAGCTGCGCCGTAATCAACTCGATCCACGAGCAGAGCCCCGATATCGCAATGGGCGTCGATAAGTCCTTGGAGGCCAAGGCGGGCGTGGATACCGACGGCCTGGACACCGGTGCAGGCGACCAGGGTCTGATGTTCGGCTATGCGTGCAACGAGACCGAGGAGCTGATGCCTCTGCCCATCTCTCTTGCACACAAGATGGCAATGAGATTGACCGAGGTGCGCAAGAATGGCATGCTGACCTATCTGCGCCCCGACGGCAAGACCCAGGTGACTGTGGAATATCACGACGGCAAGCCCGTTCGTGTGGATGCGCTGGTCATTTCCACCCAGCACAGCCCCGAGGTAGAGGTGGAGCAGATCCGTGCGGACATGATCAAGCACGTCATCAAGCCCATCGTGCCCGCAAGCTTGATCGACGCGAACACCAAGATCTACGTCAACCCCACCGGCAGATTCGTCATCGGTGGCCCTGCAGGCGACACGGGACTTACCGGCAGAAAGATTATTGTTGATACATACGGCGGATATGCACGCCACGGTGGCGGTGCATTCTCGGGTAAGGACCCCACCAAGGTGGACCGTTCCGCATCCTATGCTGCAAGATATATTGCAAAGAACGTGGTTGCTGCAGGCCTTGCCGATCAGTGTGAGGTACAGGTTGCATACGCGATCGGCGTTGCAAAGCCCGTGTCCGTCATGATTGACACCTTCGGTACTGCAAAGGTTGACGAGGAAAAGATCTCCGAGGCGGTGCTGCGTCACGTAGACCTGCGTCCCGCTGCCATCATCAAGCGCTTTGATCTGCGCAGACCCATCTATTCTGCTGTTGCCGCTTACGGTCACATGGGCAGAGAAGACGTGGACGCTCCTTGGGAGGCAAAGGATCTTGCGCCCGTACTAGCCGCAGAGCTGCTGGGCTAACCAAAAAATCCCCCCGCGCATATACTGTGCGGGGGTGATAAAATGGATATGATTGAAACCGTTTTTGCGGTGACTGTGTCGCTGTTGTCGGTTTTCGGGCTTTGGTGTGCTGTCAAATTCCCGCTTGAGGCTTTTTTCTCGTCGGGCAAGGTGGTGGCGGCCGTGGAGCTCAACAATGAAAAAGATGCGGAAATGCTTGACGTGCTGTTGCATGAGGCACATTCCGCATTTTTTCGTAAAGGGGCAAGACGCGTGATCGTGCTGATCGACGTCTCGCTCATGAACGGCTGTGTCGGCCGCGACGGTGTTCCTTTTGAGGCAACGCTGGAATTGCTGGCAAGATACGGCGCGGAGTACAGGATTATTCGCTAAAATTCAGCCGAAGGGAGCTGTGTGAATTCGATTCCCGTTCGGCAAAAAAATCGGGAAAGGAGATGCAAAATGCAGGAGAAGGACGAGCTGATGCAGGGGCAGGAAGCCGACGAGCGGGGACTTGTCAAGCTGTCGGGCAGTGTGGAGCACGTGATCTATGCAAACGAGGACAACGGCTATGCCATTTGCGATTTTGGCACGGATGACGACGAGCTGATCACCATCGTGGGTACCATGCCGTATATTGCCGAGGGTGACCGCATCAATGCGTACGGCAAGTGGGTGCATAACCCCAAGTACGGCACGCAGTTCCGCGTGGAATCCTACGAGCGTGAAATGCCTGCGGATGCATCTGCCATTCTGCGGTATTTAGCCTCGGGGGCGATCAAGGGTGTCGGCCCCAAGACCGCGCAAAAGATCGTGGCCAAATACGGCGAGGAGACGCTTGAGATCATGGAAAAGCACCCCGAGTGGCTGGCCGAGATCTCGGGCATCACGCTCAAAAAGGCGCGCGAGATCGGGAAGGATTTCAATGAAAAATCCGGGATCCGCAGTGCCATGATGTTTTTCAGAGATTATTTCGGAGCGGCGCTGACCGTTCGCATCTATAAGCAATGGGGCAGTGCTGCGGTGGATATCGCACGCGCCAACCCGTACAGACTTTGCAACGAGGTCGAGGGCATCGGTTTTGAGCGTGCGGACGCCATGGCGCAAAGCCTTGGTATCGCATCCGATCACGAGGAGCGCATCAAGAGCGGCATTTTGTATATGCTGCGCTCCAATGCCGCGCAGAACGGTCACGTTTGCCTGCCGCGCGATAAGCTTGTCGCGGGGGCTGCAAGGCTGCTGGGTACGGATGAGGAGAGAACCAACGAGGCACTCAGCCGTCTGCTTGGCGACAATCGCGTGTGTTATTCCATGTTTGACGGCACGCAGTACCTGTACGACTCGCGCGTGTATGCCCAGGAGGTGTATATTGCAGAGAAGCTGGTGCTGCTTGATAAGCTTTGTCCCGCGATCAATGCGGGTGACGTGCATGCCTTTATTGCCAACGAGGAGCGCAAAAACGGCATGCAGTACGCGAACATGCAGAAAAAGGCCATTTACGCGGCGCTGGAAAGCGGCGTGATGATATTGACAGGTGGCCCGGGTACGGGTAAAACCACGGTCGTGCGTGCGCTGATCGATATTTTTGACGGCATGGGACACAAGGTTGCGCTTGCCGCACCCACGGGCAGAGCCGCAAAGCGGTTGTCCGAGTCCACGCAGACCGAAGCAAAGACCATTCACAGACTGCTGGAAATGGAATTTTCGGGCGATGACGCGGACGGCGGCAAGTTCCGCAAGAACCAGCAGGACCTGCTGGACGAGAACGTGATCATCGTGGACGAGGCGTCCATGGTGGACAACGCGCTGATGTGCCATTTGCTCAAGGCGGTCAAGCCGGGCGCGAGATTTATCTTGATCGGTGACGCGGATCAGCTGCCCAGTGTTGGTGCGGGCTACGTGCTGCACGATCTGATCGAAAGCGGTCGCTTTTCCACGGTGTGTCTGGACGAGATCTTCCGCCAGGCGCAGAAATCGCTGATCGTCACCAACGCGCACGCCATCAATAAAGGGCTTATGCCCGACCTTTCGGTCAAGGATAACGACTTTTTCTTCCTGCCGCGCAGGACAGACGCGGAAATTGCGGCCACGGTGGCAGACCTGTATCAGATCCGCCTGCCGCGCACGTATGGGGAAATGGCGCGCACCGGTACGCAGATTATCACGCCCTCAAGACGCGGTGAGGGCGGCACCGACCATCTCAATCTGCTCTTGCAAAGCCGCATGAACCCGCCTGAAAAGGGCAAGCGCGAGCATACCTTCCGTGACACTGTGTTCCGTGAGGGGGATCGTGTCATGCAGGTCAGAAATAATTACGACGTGGTATGGGAAAAGACCGACGGCACGCAGGGCAGCGGCATTTTTAATGGCGACATGGGTGTGATCCGTCGTATTCATCCGTCGGATCGCATGATGGAGATCGAATTTGACGACCGCTTGGTCGAGTATGAATTTTCCTCGCTGGAGGATCTGGAGCATGCGTACGCCATCACGGTACATAAGAGTCAGGGAAGTGAATATCCCATCGTCATTGTGCCTATGTATGCAGCACCGCCTATGCTGCTGACGCGTAATTTGCTGTATACCGCAGTCACGCGTGCGCAGAATATGGTCATTTTCGTAGGCAGAGAAGAGGTCGTGGCGCAAATGGTGGGTAATAACCGCCAGTCCATGCGCTACACAGGGCTTGCGCAACGCCTGCGCTCCGAGGTGGAATGATGAAAAAGAGCTTCAGAATGCTGCGCAGATTGCTGTTTCCTCCGAAATGTGCCGCCTGCGGTGCGCTTTTGGACGATGCATTTTCTGCCGCACCGCGTGCGCTCTGCGCACCTTGCCTTGTCAAATGGGATGCGCAAAAGGGGGCACTTTGCCATTGCTGCGGAGAGCCTGTGGCAGATTGCAAGCGTCCGGTCAACGCCATGCCCAGGCATGGCATCAGTGCCTTGCTCAAGCTGGTGGAATATGAGCCGCAAAAGCGTGTGGGTGTGGGAAATCGCCTCGTTTTCAAGCTCAAGGATCAGGAAAGTGCCGAGCTGCAGGCCTTTTTGGCGGCAGAGCTGGCACCTGCGATCTACAAGCAGTTGACCGAGCTGGGGCAAACGCCCGAGAATGCCGTGCTTGTATGGGCACCGCGCTCGAAAAAAGCAGAGCGTGCACGCGGATTTGACCAATCCAAGGGATTGTGTATGGCTCTGGCGCACGAGCTTGGGATGCCAAAGCCCGTGAAAATGATCCGTCGCATGGGCGGGCGTGTGCAAAAGATGCTTGGCGAGGAGCAGAGACGGCAGAATGCATTTTCCGCCTTTGAGGCCGTGCCCGAGCATTGTGCCGACTTGAAAGGGAAGTGTGTGATCTTGGTGGACGACGTGGTCACCACGGGCTCGACGCTGTCTGCATGTGCAGCCAAATTAAGGCCTTACAAGCCCGCGCATATCATCGCGGCCTGCATTGCGGTGGATGCGCCAACGGAAGGATCAAATAATCATAGTGGTCAGAGAGCATGAAAAAACGCAGCCCCATACCGACGGGTGCTAAAGGACAGTAAAAAAGCCGATATGGATTTGATTCCGTATCGGCTCTTTTGTATAGCACTACCACTTTCGGTGGTGAGTAAGTGCGCTCTTCCTGATAGTTTTTAGTGATATGCTGTCGCTTTGCAACAGCGTGATATTTTTGCTTCGCAAAAGTGATATTGCTCTGTAAACAGAGCAGTTATATTCTATTCGCCTCCAAAACTCGCGTAGCGAATACCACTCGGCACAAGCCGAATATCACTGCGAAGCAATAGAACTCGCCGTAGGCGAATAGAGATGGCGTTGTGTCCTTAGGAACACAACGCCATCGGGCTGCATTTTTTTGCTTTATGCGAAATTCATCATCCATCTTCCCGCATCCAGGATCCATCTCTCGCATTCGGGGCGCTCCAGAAGGGGCTGTCCGTACGAGGTCTCTCTGTTGCAGAGTGCCAGGCCGTGAGGGCCGTGGGGGTAAACGTGCAGCTCAAACGAGATCCCGTGATCAGCCAGTGCGTGTGCGTAGAGCAGCGAATTCTGAACGGGAACGCCTTGGTCCTCGGCCGTGTGCCAGAGAAAGGCAGGGGCGGTCTTGGCGTTTACGTGCTTCTCCACCGAGTAGTAAGCGCGCTCCTCGGCGGTCGCCTCTGCAGAGCCGCACAGCATATTGAACGAGCCTGCATGACCGTAGTGGTTGCTTGCGATCACAGGGTAACCAAGCACCGTGCCCGTGGGGCGGTGCAGGTCGTTATCCGTGCATCCAACCGCTTCACGGATCTCGGGCAGGTCAAACATGGTGCCGCAAGAAGCCGAAAGATGGCCGCCCGCGCTGTAGCCGTTGATAAAGATGTAATTCGGGTCAACGTCGTATTCCTCCGCATGCTCGCGCAAAAGCTTGACCGTCTTGCAGGCCTGGAGCAGGGGGCGATTGGCGGCGGCGTTTTCGCAGATCGAGTAGCGCAGAATGAATACGTTAAAGCCCTGCGCCAGAAACTGCAGTGCAATGGGCTCCGCCTCGCGGTCAGAGAGGAATGCGTAACCGCCGCCGGGGCAAACGATGACCGTGCGGCGCGCACCGATGTTGAGCTCGGGGCTCTTGTCGTGCAGATAAGCGATCAGCGTGCAATCGGGATATTCGGGGAAGGGGCAAAGAGTAAAGTGCTTCATAACGGACACGTCCTTTCCATGATTTGATTGTATTATAGCACAAGCAGATCAATATTTCAATCCAAATTTGTTTGTTGTGTGAAAAAATTCCAAATACTCTTGACACGGAGTGCGATATTCGGTATAATATGGTTAATAGGATGGCGAGTGTTTCGTCGCTTATGAATAATTTTTTGAAGAGGTGTAACATGAAAAGAACACTGGCTCTGATCGTAGCTGCTCTCATGATCGCCGCTATCTGCGTCATTCCCGCAGCAGCTGCAGATCGCACTGAGGTTGCAGGCTACTATGAGTATTCTGCTGAAAAGAATGAAGAAATTCTTGCAGGCGAAGCAGGCGAGGCTTCCATGAAGTGGAACGTGCCT
Organism: Eubacteriales bacterium; assembly: GCA_045594705.1. Classification (GTDB taxonomy): domain Bacteria; phylum Bacillota; class Clostridia; order Oscillospirales; family CAG-272; genus SVQP01. Next base: position 9,127 of record JAZNZB010000033.1, on the reverse strand, counting down.
TACCAGGCAATCACTCCCGTTCTTGACGGTGTGATCAACAAGGACGAGTACGCTCGTTTCGAAAATTTTGAGGACTACATCACTCTGGCAACCACCACCAGCTATGGTGCTGAGGCTGCTGACGCTCTGTATGAAAAGGTTGCAGGCGGCTTCTTTGATGCTTATTGGTGCTGGGACGGCAAGTACATGTACATGGCGTTCAACATCGACTGCATTGACGACTACTACTGCACGCCCGATCAGGACGTTATGCTGTTTGCATACAACTGCCTGCAGATCGGCTTTGCTGACGTAGACGCAGTAGGCAAGGACCCCTCCTATACCGAGCTGGGCTTTGGCTATGACAACATCAATAACAGAGACATCACCTTCTCCTGGACTCCCGGCCCCGGCCAGTATGAATCCGGCGAGGACGATTTCGTCGGTGCATACGACGAGGCGACCAAGAGAGTTACTTATGAGCTGAGAATTGACCTGCAGAAGGCTTTCGGTTGGGAAAAGTACCCCGAGAACGGCGACCAGATCAACTTCGCGTTTGTTCTTGAAGTTGCAGGTGCAAACGATTCCACCACCAACGCACAGGTTCTGTTCTGCCAGGGTATCGGCGGTCAGTACTCCATGAAGGTCAACGATTACTTTGCTCGCATCACCTTCGAAGGCAAGCCCGATGACGTTCAGATCGAAGCAGGCGTACTGCCCTCCATTTCTGAGGAAGATATGGAATACGAGCTGCGCGAGGCAATCGACTTCTCCGCGGAAAACGTGATGAACACCATGGTTGGCGAAGGCGCTAAGGTTGAGCAGATCACCGAGGGTGAGGACACCTTCATGCGTATCACTGCTGAGGCTGACGGCTGCTACGTTTACAGCACCGCATACCCCAGAAACCTGCTCTCCGACGTCAGATACCTGGTTATCAAGTACCGTACCGCATCCGAAAAGGCTGAGGAGTGCGGTCTGCTCTGGAAGACCAGACAGGATCCCGACTTCCACGTCGACGAGTGCTACTATGATTACATGGTAACCGATGGCAACTGGAACTATCTGCTGCTTGACCTGAACGGTGAAGCAAGATGGCAGGACTACATCCAGACCATGGGCTTTGCTCCCTTCTATGATGAAGAGGGCGTTGCAGGCTCTACTCTGGACATCGCTTGGGTCAAGTGCTACAACTACGATCCTTACGATCTGTTCGAGCAGTATCTGCCCACCGAGCCCGAGACTACCCAGGATCCCGAGGAGAGCACCGATGCTCCCGCAGGCTCTGAGGCTGCAACCCAGGCTCCCGCAGGCACCGAGGAAGCTACCACTGAGGCTGAAAAGTCCGGCAGCTGTGGCGGCGTTGTTGGCGCAGGCGTGCTTGCTATCGTAGCAGTACTTGGCACCGCAATCGTGCTCAAGAAGAAGGACTAATCCAATATCCTTTAAGGGGCGTTGCATTCGCAACGCCCTTTTTTTGCACGTAGCGGTAGACAAAATGAAATCCGTGTGATATAATGAACGTAATACCAACAAAAAGGGGGAACTGATATGAAGGTTTCACAAATTCCTTACAAGAGATATACGCTGGAAGAGGCGCAGGCCGCCTTTGAGGCGTTCTGCAAGGCCAATGCTGCCGCTACGTGTGCTGCAGACGTGATCGCTGCAAAGGACGCGCTCATGGAGAGCATGATCGACTATGCGACCGAGGCTTCCCTGGCCAACTGCCGCTTTACGCTGGATACCAGAGATGAATTTTACAGTACAGAGGTATCATATTACGACGAGATCGGCCCGCACATTTCGGGCATGCAGGCAGAGTACGGTAAGCTGCTTTTGACCTCTCCCTACCGCGCTGAGCTGGAGCAGATGCTCAATCCCCGTATCTTCAAGCAGCTGGAGATCGGCATGAAGTGCTTTGATCCCTGCATCGTGGAGGATATGCAGCTGGAAAACAGCATCGTCACCGAGTATTCCAAGTTCATGTCGGAAATGCAGTTTGAGTTCCGTGGCGAGACCATGCCGCTCTCCGCGCTGCGCGGAAACTTGGAGGACGGCGACCGTGAAACGCGCCGCGAGTGCGCCGAGGCGATCGGCCGCGGCCTGCAGGCAAACGCTGCACAGCTGGACGAGTTTTACGATAAGCTGGTCAAGGTGCGCCACACCATGGCCACCAAGCTGGGATATGAGAACTTTGTGGAGCTTGGCTATTACCGTATGGGCAGAATGGACTACGATGCCGAAATGGTGCGCAAGTTCCGTGACAACGTCAAGGACTCCCTGGTGCCTCGCGTAGCTGCCATCAAGGCAGGGCTGGCAGAGGAGCTGGGCCTTGATCAGATCATGTTCTACGACGATCCCATTTACATGGCAGGCGAGCAGCCCAAGCCCATGCTGGATAAGGATGGCATTTTTGCCGCAGCGCAGGAAATGTATGACGCCATGAATCCCGTGATCGGTGACTTTATGCGCGCCATGCAAGAGGCTGAGGCCTTTGACGTGGACGCACGCGACGGCAAGTGGGGCGGTGGCTACTGCACCTGCTTCCCCAGATACAAGCAGCCCTTTATTCTGGCAAACTTCAACGGCTCTTGCGGTGACGTGGACGTCATGACACACGAGTTTGGCCATGCACTGGCTGCCAAATTCGCTTGCGATCAGAACAACTTCGAGCTGGACGTGGGCGGTATGGAGACTGCCGAGTGCCACTCCATGAGCATGGAATTCCTTTGCTGGAAGTATATGGACAAGTTCTTTGGCGATATGGCACCGCGCTATAAGAAGCGTCACCTTCTTGAGGCTCTGAGCTTTATTCCTTACGGCGTGATCGTGGACGAATTCCAGCACCTGATGTACGAGACCCCCGACATGACGCCCGAGCAGCGTAAGCAGACCTACCTTGCACTTGAAGCAAAGTACCGTCCTTACATGGGCCTTGAGGGCATTCCTTATATCGAAGAGGGAACCAGATGGCAGTATCAGATGCACATCTACGAAAGCCCCTTCTACTATATTGACTACTGCCTTGCGCAGACGGTTGCGATCGGCTTCTTAGTAGCTTCCTGTGAGGACTACGATTCCGCTCTGGAGCGTTACATCGGCTTTGCAAAGTGCGGCGGCACCAAGGCGTTTGAGCAGCTGATCGAGGATGCAGGTCTTGCGTCTCCCTTCAAGGACGGTGCGCTTGAGATCCTTGCCGACAAGGCTGCAGAGATTGCGAAGGCGCTGTGATCTTGTATAAGCGTATATGAAACTTATCATAATTTGTAGCGGGCGATCACTGATCGCCCCTACGTTTTTTGCGCAAAAATTTCGTGATTTTATTGCAAAATACTACGAACTGTGCTACAATGGATATATATGAGCACTCCCGTGCGGAGAGAAAGGATACATCATGGAAAACACTACGCTTGCATTGATTCCTTATCCCAAATATATCACCTACAGACAGGAATCGCTTGCCATCATGCCGATTATGGAGATCTGTGACCCCATGTTTGCTCGCCCTGCAAAGGCGTTTGCGGGCTATGCGCAAAGACTTGTGGGCGTGCGCTTTACCGAGGGACGCGGTGCGTCGGTGGTGCTGCGCGCCGATCCCGATATGCAAAGTGGCGAATACTCCCTGCGTGTGCAGACTGCCCGCGTGGTGCTTTGTGCTGCAGACGAGCAGGGCATGCAGTATGCACTGGCGACCCTGGGTCAGCTTTTGCACGTGGCGGACGGCCGCGTCAGTCTGCCTGTTTGCGAGGTGCGAGACCTGCCCGATTGTGAGCACCGCTGCGTCATGATCGATCTGGCGCGCAACTGGCATCCCTTTGATTATCTGCTCTCCTATGTGGATCTCTGCTGGTTTTATAAGGTCAGCAGACTGCACCTGCACTTTACCGACGACCAGAGCTATACGTTGCCCAGCATGATCTATCCGAAGCTGGCAACCGAGGGCCGCTCTTATACTTCCGAGGATATCGCGTATTTGAATAAGTATGCTGCCGAGCGCGGCATCTCGCTCATTCCCGAGATCGACGTGCCCGGCCATTGCACGCAGCTTTGCCTTGCATACCCCGAGATCTTTGGTACGGATAACATCATTCCGCAGACAGGGGAGGCCATGCAGGCTATGCAAGCCCTGTTTTCGGAGCTTTGCGATATGTTCCCGAATGCCGAGTACGTGCACGTGGGCGGTGACGAGGCAGCCATTGAGAAGTGGACGACAAACCAAGGCTGCCGCGCGTATGCGGAGGAATGCGGCATTGATTTTGACTGTGAGGACAAGAGATATCTTGCAGAGAGAATGCTTGCAAATTTCGTGCAGAAAATGGCCGACGCAGTGGTTGCGAAGGGCAAAAAGGTGATGGCTTGGGAGGGCTTTGCTCCTTCGGTCAACGAGTTCGTTTCCAAGGATATCATCCTGCACAGCTGGGAAAACTACTATCAGACCACACCGCAGCTGCTTGCGGGTGGCTTCAAGATCATCAACAGCTCCTGGAGACCCATGTACGTGGTTACTCCCGCAGCATATTGGTCGCAAAAAGAGGTGTATGACTGGAGCATTTACCGTTGGACTCCCGTGCATCCCGATTCTCCTTACCGCGGCGTGACGATTGAGATTCCCGCCAACGACAACGTGCTGGGCGGACAGCTGCTGGCATGGGGCGACACCATTCCCACAAGCTTTCCCACGGTGGCCGAGGGCATTGCCGAGGAGCGCAGACTGGTGGCAGAGCGCATGGCGGCACTCAGTGAGAACACCTGGAACGCGCAAAAGCTGCGCACCTATGCGGAATTCTCGCATGCATACGAGCAGCTTTGCCGTGCGGCGAATCTTCTGATCGGATAAAAATTGTGTCGCGCTATTTACAAGCGTGATGATTTGTGATACAATATAAGGTGAATTTGGAAACGGAAACGAGGGATGGCAACATGAGAATCGGTTTTGATAATGACAAATACGTAAAGCTGCAATCCGAGCAGATCAGAAAGCGGATCGATCAGTTCGGTGGCAAATTATACATGGAATTCGGCGGAAAGCTGTTCGACGATTATCATGCATCCCGTGTGTTACCCGGCTTTGCACCCGACAGCAAGCTGCGCATGCTGCTGAGCTTGCGCGAGGAAGCGGAGATCATTCTGGTAGTCAACGCAGCCGATATTGCCAAGAACAAGATGCGTGCCGATCTGGGCATTACCTACGACCAGGATGCGCTGCGACTGATCGAGGTGTTCCGTAGCCTTTCCTTTACCGTGGACAGCGTTGTCATCACCTGCTATGCAGGACAGCAGGCGGCCGACGATTTCCGTCGCAAGCTGGCTGAGCGCGGTGTCAACAGTTATCTGCATTATAAGATCGAGGGATATCCTTCGGATGTGGAGCGCATCGTCAGTCCCACGGGCTTTGGCAAAAACGAGTTTGTCAAAACCACAAAGCCGCTCGTGGTGGTCACCGCACCCGGCCCGGGCAGCGGCAAGATGGCTACCTGCCTCTCTCAGCTGTATCACGAGCACCTGAACGGTGTGCGCGCAGGATACGCGAAATTTGAAACCTTCCCCATCTGGAATCTGCCCTTGCGCCATCCCGTCAACCTTGCTTACGAGGCTGCAACCGTGGATCTGGATGATGTGAATATGATCGACCCCTTCCATCTGGAGGCTTACGGTCAGACCACGGTCAATTACAACCGTGACGTGGAGATTTTCCCGGTGTTGCGCGCCATGATGACCAGCATTCAGGGCACCTCTCCCTATCAGTCGCCCACCGATATGGGCGTCAATATGGTCGGCTTTTGCATTGAGAACGACGGTGTGGTTTGCGAGGCGGCACGCAAGGAAGTGCTGCGCAGATATTATCAGACCGCTGTTTCGGAAAAGCAAAAGGGAAGTGACGGCACGCTGACTGCCAAGATGAAGATCTTAATGCAGCAGGCGGGCGTGAGCACCGATTGCAATCCCGCAGTGGCGGCCGCTCTTGCACGTGCCGAGCAAACGGCAAACCCCGCAGGCGCGATGGTGTTGCCGGACGGCTCTGTCGTGACGGGTAAGACCTCCTCGCTGCTTGGCCCCTCCGCTGCGCTATTGCTTAACGCACTCAAGCGGTTGGCGGGCATTTCCAAGGAAGAGGAGATTATCAGTGCGGACGCGCTGGAACCGATCTGCAGACTCAAAACCGAGTATTTGCGTCAAAGCAATCCCCGTCTGCATTCGGATGAGGTGCTGATTGCGCTTTCCATCAGCTCGGGCACGCATGCAAACGCAGCCCTGGCACTGGCGCAGCTGGACAAGCTGCGGGACTGTGATGCGCATTTTTCGGTGATCCTCTCTCCTGTGGACGAGAGAACATATAAGCGACTTGGCATCAACGTCACCTGTGAGCCGGTGGCGGGTGTCAAAAAGGTGAAAGTGAAGTTATGAAAAGGATTTTGTTGATCGCAACGGGAGGCACCATTGCCTCCATGCCAACCGAATCGGGTCTTGCTCCCGGGCTTTGTTCCCGGGAGCTTTTGGAAACCGTACCCGAGCTTGGGCACGTTTGCGAAATTGATACGCTGCAGCTGTTCAATCTGGACAGCACGAATATGTGCCACGTGCAGTGGCTGGAGATCGCGCGCACCATTCGCGCAAAATACGAGGATTTTGACGGCTTTGTGATCACACACGGCACCGATACCATGGCGTACGGTGCAGCGGTGCTTTCTTATCTGATCCAAAAGAGCCCCAAGCCTGTCGTGCTGACAGGCGCGCAGCGTTCGATCTCGCAGCGCGATACCGATGCAAGAGAAAATTTGCTCAACGCCTTTATTTATGCTGCGGACGACGGTGCACAGGGCGTGCATATTGTGTTTGACGGCAAGGTGATCGAGGGCACGCGCGCAACCAAGACCCGCACCAAGAGCTATGCCGCGTTTTCCAGCATGGATTATCCCGAGGTGGCAGTCATTCGCGGCGGTCGCGTGCTGCACTATATCTGTGCGCAAAAGGCGGATGAGCCCGTATTTTACGATACGCTGGATCCCCGTGTATTTGTGCTCAAGCTGACGCCCGGTATTCAGCCCGGCATTTTCGATTATCTGGCCGAGAATTACCGTGCTGTGATCATTGAAAGCTTTGGCGTGGGCGGCATTCCGGTTTATGACAGCGAGGCGTTTTCGGATAAGATCGCTATGCTGACCGAAAAAGGCGTTAAGGTGATCATCAAGACCCAGGTAGCGCACGAGGGCAGCGATATGGAGGTTTACCGCGTGGGCTTTACCATCAAGCAACGCTTTAATTTGCTGGAGGCATACGACATGACCACCGAGGCGGCGTTTGCCAAGACCATGTGGGCGCTGGGCAACAGTACCGACGATGCAGGCTTCCGCGCGCTGTTTACACAAGCGGTGGGCGCGGATCAGGTATCATAGGAGGATTAGCGTGAAAGTTCACGTAATCTTCCTTTATACGCAACCATTCACGCCTAAACTTCACCTAAAAATGGGTCCCAACCCATTTTTGGAGCAAAGCTCCGCGGTGAAGTTTCCATCACTATTTGCGCCGCCAAAGGCGGCATGGAGATTGATATGTATACGAAACAGCTTTTGAATTATATTGAAAACAGCCCCACCGCATACCAGGCGGTTGACTCGGCCGCCAAGATGCTTGACGAGCAGGGATTTGTTCGTCTCGGTGCGCAGGACGCATGGGAGCTTGAAGCAGGCAAGGGCTACTACACGGTGCAGAACGGCACCTCGATCATCGCGCTCCGTATGCCTGCAGGTAAGATCGAGTCTGTCATGCTGGCGGCAAGCCATAGTGATTCGCCCACCTTCAAGCTCAAGGCAGTCTGTGAGGCGGACGCATGCGGCGATTACGTCAAGCTGAATACCGAGCGTTACGGCGGCATGATCCTGTCCACCTGGCTGGATAAGCCCCTGTCCTTGGCGGGCAGACTGGTGGTCAAGGGCGAGGACGGCATCAAGACGGTGAGCGTCAAGGTGGATCGCGACCTTGTGCTGATCCCCAACGTGGCCATTCATCAGAACAGAAAGCATAACGACGGATTCGTCTTCAACGCACAGACCGATATGATGCCGCTGTACGGCATGGCCAATGCCAAGGGAAGCCTGTCGGCAACCGTGGCAGAGGCGGCAGGCGTCAAGGCTGAGGACGTCGTTGGCTCGGATCTGTACCTGTATAACCGCACGCCCGGCACGATCTGGGGGGCTGACGACGCGTTTTTCTCGGCTCCTCGCATTGATAATCTGATGTGTGCGTACGGCACGCTGCAAGGCTTTTTGCAGGCGGCAGCGGCACAAAGCACACTGCAGGTTTGGGCTTGCTTTGATAACGAGGAGACCGGCAGCCGCACCAAGCAGGGCGCGGGTGCGCTCTGGATTCGCGACACCTTGGAGCGCGTGTGCGAGGGCTGTGGCACGGATTTGCGCCGCGTACTGCCCGCATCCATGATGCTCTCTGCCGATAACGCGCATGCAAAGCATCCCAATCACCCCGAGCTTTCGGACGCGCAGAATGCGCCCCGTATGGGCGGCGGCGTGGTCATCAAGGCCAACGCATCGCAAAGCTATGCAACCGACGGCATCTCCTGCGCCATCTTTTCCGAGATCTGCAAAAAGGCAGGCGTTCCCACGCAGCCCTTTGCCAATCGCTCGGATAGTCCCGGCGGCTCGACGCTCGGCAGCATTGCGGATACGCTGCTGCCTATGAACACGGTGGATATCGGCATGGCGCAGCTGGCGATGCACTCGTCCTACGAAACCGCAGCGTGCGCGGATAACGCGCACGTGGTCAACGCATCCCGCGCGTTCTTTGAGACCGCGATCAAGCTTGACGCAGACGGAAACTATCATATTTAACGCGAAAAAGACGGCAGAAATGCCGTCTTTTTGCTTTGCAAAAATATTGAAAGTTTTTGATCGACCTTTTTAGAAGTTTTGATCAAACTTTTTCAAAAGTTTGCGCAGGTCGAGGGCGCGAAGCCCTCGTCGCGCCCGCAGGCGCGAAACTCTTTTTCGGCGTTTTTGGTTCTTTTTGCGCCCGCGGTGCCAAAAAGAACGGAGAGAATTTCTTCACATAAACAATCCACAATCGTAGGGGAGGAGTATTTGCAAGCAAATTCATCCTCCCGCACGAAATCAGTTTGCGTTCGTAAAACCTCAAC
>JAZNZB010000032.1:0-17887 GCA_045594705.1 Eubacteriales bacterium | reverse complement strand
GATCCGCCTAAACAGAAAGAGCACCAAGCCAGTCGGCTTGGTGCTCTTTCTGTTGGCTGCGGCACTGGCAGATTCTCGCCTAGTTCTTTGCGCACTCCGTGTGCAAAGATTAGGTTCGCATTCCCCGCCCGAAGGTCGGAGAGCGGCTCGCGCAGCGAGACATTCTCCAGACGAAGGGCGCGGGAATCTTCGCGCGCAGCGCGAATACCCTAGTGCCGTCCTTTTTGCGTTGGCTGCGGCACCGGCGCGCCGAGCATAGCTCCGCACACCGAAGGTGTAGCGGATCAGGTTCGCATTCGCCACTCGAAGATCGACAAGCTCGCTTGTCAGGCGGAGAGTGTGCGAATCTTCGCGCGCAGAGCGAATACCCTAGTGCCGTCCTTTTTGCGTTGGCTGGGGGACTGGCGCGCCGAGCATAGCTCCGCACACCGAAGGTGTAGCGGGTTAGGTTCGCATTTGAGCTTGAAGATTTGTCGTGGAGGCGGTTCGCCTTCCTCGTTTTATTGAAATAGATTTCGGTAGGGGAGAACTCTCCTATGCTCAGAGGGAGAACATGCGCCACCTAATATTTCGAGAACACATATTGACAATCCTGCCCGCGCATGCTATACTGTCAATATCCCCCATGGGGGGATATTGCGGAGGTATCACATGAACAAACACGAACACGAGCATGAACATACAAAGGCGGTGCTCAATCGCATGTCGCGTGCGATCGGGCATATGAACGCTGTCAAGCGAATGGTGGAAGAGGGAAGAGATTGCAGCGAGGTACTGATCCAGCTCTCTGCCGTCCGCGCGGAGATCTCTAATTTGAGCAAGGTGATCTTAAAGGATCATATCGACCATTGCATCGTGGAGGCGGTCAAGCAAGACGACGAGGAGGCAATCGAGCATCTCAAGGGCGCGATCGACAAGCTGATATGAAAAGCTCTGCGAAAACGGGCATTTTTTTGGCCATCTTGGCGGCAGCACTGTATGCCCTGAATTCTCCTTTGTCCAAGCTGCTTCTTGATTTTATGTCACCGACGCTGATGGCAGGCTTTTTGTATCTCGGTGCAGGGCTTGGCATGGGCGTGATCGCACTGTTTCGTATGACGCGCAAAACGCAAAGGTCCGAGGTAAGCCTGAGCAAGGCCGAGCTTCCTTATACACTTGCCATGATCGCTTTGGATATTGCCGCGCCCATCTGTCTTTTAATCGGTCTGAATGCCACGACTGCGGCCAATGCGTCCCTGCTCAACAACTTTGAGATCGTGGCCACCTCGTTGATTGCGCTGATGATATTCAAGGAAAGGATCAGCCCAAGACTGTGGTTTGGCATTCTGTTTGTCACGCTTTCCTGCGCGCTGCTTTCCTTTGAGGATGTTTCCAGCCTGCAGTTTTCCTCCGGCTCACTCTTCATTCTGCTTGCCTCTGTGTGCTGGGGCTTTGAAAATAACTGCACGAGAAAGCTGTCGTCCAAGGATCCTTTGCAGATCGTGCTGCTCAAGGGCACGTTTTCGGGGCTCGGGTCGGTCATCATCGGGCTTTGCATCGGCGAGAGGATCCGGACGCTGTGGAGCGTGGTGGCTGTGCTGTGCGTTGGATTTGTGGCGTATGGCCTGAGCATTTTCTTTTACGTGTATGCGCAAAGGCAGCTTGGAGCAGCCAGAACCAGCGCGTATTATGCCGTCGCCCCCTTTATCGGCACGCTGCTCTCGCTGGTCATTTTTGGTCAGTGGCCGCCGTATACGTACTATATCGCTCTTGGGCTGATGGCGATCGGTGCTTTCCTTTGTGCCAACGACGAGCCTTTATTCCGAAAAAAGAAAACAACGTAGCAGATTCCCGTTCGGCTACATCTTGCAAGCGAAAGCACGCCTAAAGATGCGAAAATGCATCGTCGTCGGGCAATTCGGTTCGATTCCCGTTCGGCTCGGGTCGGCTTTTTGCTTTGCAACAGCTGTCGTATTTTCTCATATACTGTCGATAGGATGGACTGCCGGGGCAGATGCCATCCGCTACGATCCAAGGAGAAAATACAATGGCAATTTTTACGAATAGAGCAACACTTTCTTACAATGGCCGCTCGGTGGATTCCAACACCGTCACCGGCACGATACTGGAAACGCTGAGTATGACCAAGACCGCGCTTTCGGACACCTACACGGCAGGGGATACGGTCACTTATGCCGTCTCCCTTATCAATTCTGGAACGACAGCACTGACAGGCCTTGCCGTGAGCGACGATCTGGGTGCGATTGACTTTGGCGGTACTGTGCTGTATCCGTTGGCATACGTGCCGGGCAGCGTACTGTTGTACGTGAACGGCGTGCTGCAGCCCGAGCCTGTGCCCGAGCAGACGCAGCCCTTGAGCTTTGGTAACCTTTCCGTGCCCGCAGGTGGCAACGCGGTGCTGATCTACGCTGCCGAGGTAACCGACGCGGCACCTCTGGGTGTAAACGCTCAGATCACCAACACCGCCACGGTTTCGGGCAACGGTGTTCCCGAGCCGATCAGCGATACGGCTACCGTGACCACGGCGGACCAGCCCATGCTGAGCATCACCAAGGCACTCTCGCCCACCTCCGTGGCCGAGAATGGCACCATCACCTACACCTTTGTCATTCAGAACTTCGGAAATACCGCAGCCGTGGCGACCGACAATTTGCAGGTGACCGACACCTTTGATCCCGTGCTGGAGATCTCCTCGGTCACGCTGGACGGCGTGGTGCTGACCGAGGGGACGGGCTACGTTTATAATGCAGCCACGGGCGAGTTTGCCACCGTGACAAGCGTGATCACGGTGCCTGCCGCCACCTTTGTGCGAGGGGCTGACGGCACTGTGACTGTCACGCCCGGGCAGACTACGCTGACCGTTACGGGTACCATCTGATTTTCACACCTGTCGGAATATAAAAGCTGCGTCGCGAGCAATCGCGGCGCAGCCCTTTTTTACAAAGATTTGTTTGATTCCGACTTGAATACCACACCGATCTTTTTGCGATTTTTCGCCTTTTTGACGATCCGTACGACGGTCACTGCCACTAAGGCTGCAAACCATATCCAATAGGCGAATGAGATGATCTCAAACCGCGATGGTTCTGATATCCCTTGGTAGATATCGGGGTTGAAAATGATAAACAGATTTGTGCCTGTCAGAATGCTGAATAATAAAAACGTCATGCCCCAGAAGGTCCACGCAGTTACCAAACCGGCATTTTTTCGAAGAGCAAGGCACAAAACCCCACCGACGATCAAATAGGCAGACAAAAACAGCAGGATTCCCGACAGAAGCACCCCAAAAATCAGGGAGAGAAGACCTGCCCCGAGCAAAATAAAGCCGATGATCTTTTGCACACCGATTTTGCCATGCACCGGTGTCTGCGGTACTTCAGGCTGCTGCAATTTTGTCTGCTGCGGTTCCGGTGGGCGGGGCTGCTCCGTTTGCTTTCCCGTAGCAATATACTCTACCGATACGTCAAACAGCTCTGCCAAGGCGATCAGATTGTACGTGTCGGGTGCGCTGAGGTCGGTTTCCCATTTGGATACGGCCTGCCGCGTTACTCCAAGCCTTTCCGCGACGTATTCTTGCGAAAGTGCATTGGCTTTTCTGAGTTCACTGATTCTTTGTCCGATGGACATATGTATCACCTCCGCTATCATTGTATCATGATTTGTGGTTGCAATCCACCAACTATTGCGCAACTTTAGGTTGCATCAACGCTTACCATACTATTGTACCAAAAAATTGGGTGATATGCAAGGCTTGGCAGGGGCTCGGTCATTCTCGCCCTTGACTTTCCCCGCATCACGCGGTATAATAGAAATATATTCATAAAAGGGGCGCGCGATATGAATCTGCCGAGCAGCATTTTTTCCGGATATTTCGGCGCATGCCATTGTCAGGGCATTGCGGTGGATGCAAAAAACGGGTATGTGTACTATTCCTTTACCACCAAGCTGGTCAAGACCGACCTTGCAGGAAATCTGATCGGCAGCGTAGAGGGCTTGATCGGCCACCTTGGCTGCATTGATCTGTGCGAGCTCGATGGCCGCATATACGGCTCCTTGGAATACAAGAACGATGCGATCGGCAAGGGGATCTTGCGACACCTTGACATGGCGGACAAGCAGATCGAAAATGCCTTTTACTGCGCCATCTTTGACGCAGAGCGCATTGATCGCCCCGGTATGGATGCGGAAAAGGACGGGGTGATGCGTGCGGTCTGTTTGCCCGAGGTGGTGGCGGATTTTGAAGCCACGGTGCAATTGGATGGCAAGGAGCTTGCACACAAGTATGCATGCAGCGGCATTGACGGCACGGCGTGGGGACCAAAATTCGGCACGCGCGACGGCAAGGAATATCTGAATATTTGCTACGGCGTGTACGGAGACGTGACGCGCACGGATAACGACTATCAGGTCATATTGTCCTTTGATGCGGCGGATTGGTGGGATACGGTGGCGTATCCGCTTTGCCAGGAGCACATGCACCAAAGCGGTGCGTATAGCACGGGGAAATACTTTTTATATACGGGAAACACAAACTGGGGCGTGCAGAATTTGGAATACGACGCGCATACGGGCAACTGGCTTGTGGCGGTCTATCCCGGCAAAAAGCCACAGTTTGAAAATGACAGCATGTTTGTCATAGACGGCATGCGTGCGCCCGAGCAGGGTGTGCATGACGCGTACGGTGAGCAGATTTCGCTTTTGCATCTTTGCGGGAAAAGTCATTTTCCGCACGGCTCGACCGGCATGTGCGCGATGGGAGATGGCAAATACTATTTTTCCGAGGCGGGCAGAGACCCCGAGCGGGGGCAGTATACGTGCGTGACGCTTTGGCGCGGTACGCATGACGCGGACAAGCCATTTGAAAGGATAGAGACATGAGTATACAGGTTTGTTACAAGCAAAAGGACGGCTTTGCACCCTTCCTTGCAGCGGTTGCGGGCAAGCGCGTAGCCGTTTTATATGACGTCAACACCGCGCCCTATGCGGAATCGATCCGCATGCAGCTCAAGGCTGCGGGGTGCTTGATTGCCAACGTACCGTATGCGGACGAGGAGCTTTTGCCCACTGAGGATAAGTGCGCCAAGGCACAGGTAGCGGCAAACGCAGTGGATTACGTGCTGGCCGTGGGCAGCGGAACGCTGAATGATATGGCCAAATCGGTTGCCACGCGCGCGGGTATCCCAAGCGGTGTGCTGGCCACTGCCGCCAGCATGGACGGCTACTGCTCGGCGGGTGCTGCGCTGATGCGCGGCGGCTTTAAGGTAACCGATACGGTAAATCCCCCTGCACACGTGCTGATCGATCCCGAGGTCATCGCCACCGCGCCGCGCATCATGACGGCGGCGGGCTTTGGAGATATCATAGGGAAATATACCTGCCTTGCCGACTGGCAGCTCTCACAGATCGTCAACGGTGAAGAGATCCATCAAGAGGCCTTTGATATGATGCTGCAGGCGCGAGAGGCCTGCATGGCGGCTTACGACGGCCTTGTGCAAAACGATCCCGCAGCGGTACAGAAGCTGACCGACGCACTGATCACCGCAGGTTTTTCCATGGCACTGTGCGGCAATTCGCGGCCTGCCAGCGGCAGTGAGCACCATCAATCGCATTATCTGGAAATGGATTTTGCGCGCCGCGGAGAGACTATACCCATGCACGGCATCAAGGTGGGACTTGGCACCATGATCTCGCTGGAGCTGTACCACTATCTCTCTGGGGCCAAGGTGCCTTGCAGAGAGTATCAGAAGGTATGGGCATTGGCGGATACCTTGCCATCCCCCGATCATGTCAGAACCCTGCTGGCGGGACTCGGATGCCCCGTGCGATTTCGCGATATTGGCGTCAGCCGCGCGCTGATGCGCCGTATGCTGACCGAGGCGCATACGGTCCGTGACCGCTATACGATCCTGACTTTATGTGCCGAGAGAAATTTGACAGCTTGCCTTGCAGACCCTTTGATCGATAAATACTATTGATTTGGAGAGGATTTTATGAAGGATTTCAGAAGACGGGTTGCGCCCGTGATATTGCTTGCGCTGCTTGCCATGTCGGGCGGATACATGGATGCTTATTCCTATCTGTATTGTGAGGGCGTGTTTGCCTATGCGCAAACGGGAAATATTCTGCTTTTCTGCATCAATATGGTCAGCGGTGAATTTTTGCAGTCGCTTTCTTATCTTTGGCCCATCCTTGCGTTTATGGGCGGTACGGCTACCGCGTTTTTGTTGGAGCGTATGCATAAGGGATGGAAGCCGTTTTTGCATAAGTGGCGCACGCTGATCTTGGAAATCGTCATTCTCGCAGGTGTCGCTTTTGTTGCCGACTATAATCACTTGATCGCGACGGCCATGATCTCGTTCGTGTGCGGTGTGCAGCTTGAGACCTTTGCGTCGTTTTTGAGCATTCGCGTAGCCACCACCATGTGCATCGGTAATTTGCGCAGCTTTGTGCATCACAGCATGGAGTGCGCGGTGGGCAACGCAAGAGGAAACGGCGTGCAGGTGCTTTTGTTTGGCGTGGGATTGCTCACGTTTGCGTTGGGTGCGACCTTGGGCAATTTCATAGTTCCGCTGCTCGGAGCATATGCCATCTTTATCAGCTGCGGATTGCTGGCTGTGAATATCGTTTTCGCCTTTCTTGTGTACGAAAGAGAATAAAAAACGGGGCTGCCCACGTGGGCAGCCCCGAAATATTCTTACTTGATCAGATGTCTCTTGATCTTTCTGGACGTAGTCTTTTCAAACTCGGTGGAGCGGAACTCGATGATGCGAATCTGCTTGTAAGCAACCAGCTTCTTGTTGAGCTCCTTGATCTGACCCGAAATAGTGTTCTGGATCTGCTCTGCGCTTGTGTTCTTGTCGAACTTGTCGGAGTTGGGATAGATCACAGCGGTCAGCTTAATGCCATCGTCGGTCTGTCTGCCGATTACCACGCACTCAGCAATGGTGTCGATGTTCTCCAGATACTCTTCAATTTCCTCGGGGAATACGTTCTTACCGTTCTCCAGAACGATGACCGACTTCTTTCTGCCGGTGATGAAGATGTACTTATCCTCATCCATATAACCAAGGTCACCGGTGCGGAACCAACCGTCTCTGGTGAATGCCTTCTTGGTTTCTTCCTCGTTCTTGTAGTAGCCCAGCATGACGTTGTCACCCTTGACCTGGATCTCACCGATGGTACGGCCCTGATCGTCAATGTGATCGGGATCGATACGAACGCGGCAGCACTCCACGGCAGGACCTACAGAGCCAAGCTTAGGCGCATAGTAGGGGTTAACTGCAACCAGAGGAGAGCACTCGGTAATGCCGTAGCCCTCGCAGATTTGAATGCCGAATGCATCAAAGTCTGCAACGACCGAGGTGTTGAGCGGTGCGCCGCCCGAAATGATCTTGACAAGTCTGCCGCCAAACGCGCCTGTTACGTCCTTGAAAAGACCGTTACCGATGTCGATACCGATCTTTCTGGCAGCACCCGATACCTTGATCGCACTCTTGAGCACCTTATCCTTGCCCTTCTTGCGTGCAGTTTCCCAAATTCTCTTGTCCATGGTGTTGACGAACAGGGGAACGAGCGGCAGGCCGGTGGGCTTGAACTGCTCGAAGTTACGCATAACGTGCTTAAGGGAGTCGTTGATGCAGACCTCCATACCGTAGATCAGAGCAGCGATGTCAATGCACAGCTCGTAGGTGTGGTGAATGGGGAGCACCGAAACGATGGTGTCCTCCTTGCAGAAGTCAACCGAGGAGCAAGCAGCGTTTGCAGCCGAGATCACGTTGTTCTCACAAAGCATGACGCACTTGGATGAGCCGGTCGTACCCGAGGTGAACAGCATGACAGCCATACGCTGAAGATCCTTGGGGGTCTTGAGAGAGTAGTGGTCGTCGTGAATGTGCTTCTGACCCATTGCAACGATCTCGTCAAACTCCTTGATCTTGGGATGATGCAGATAGGAGAGCTTTTCTGTGCTGACGGGAATGAAGTACTGTACGGTAGGGTGTGTTTCGATCGTTTCCTTGAACTTTTCGTTCATGCAGCCGGTAAAGACCACAGCGTCCGCTTCGGCAAAGGTCATAAAGCCTTCCAGCTCGGGAACGGCAACCTCTTTGTCCATGGGAATGGCAACGCCGCCTGCTGCGATGGTTGCAAGGTAGGTAGCGATCCACTGAGGACAGGATTCACCGATGATGGCAACTCTCTTGCCGGCAAGACCCATAGCGTCAAAGCCTGCTGCAAGGTCAACGATCAGCTCGGAAAATTCGCGATAAGACATAGTCAGCAGCTGTTTTCCTCTGTAGTAACGGAAAGCAACCTTTGCGCCGTGAGATTTGAAGATGTGAGTCAGATCACGAACGTCCTTGGCGGGGGTGTAAATACGGGGTGTCTTTTTACGTACGAGCATACTATTACATCCTTTCTTTGGGCGGACGATCCGCCGCTTATATATTGGTGTGACATTTGAAACATTTCCATACATAATCAATTATACACAATCTTGGCACGTTTGTCAAGATATATTTTAACTTGACATCGTGACGGTGGCGTGATATAATCAAGAAAAAGCTTGAAAATTGAGGTAATTTTATGTCAAAGATCAAATGGCGCGGTGGTGCGCTGCTCGCACCCGCCCCTCCCGCACTTGTGACCTGCGGAGATATGGAGCACGCAAACGCATTGGCAGTGGCCTGGACGGGCATTATCAATACCGTGCCGCCCAAGACCTATATTTCGGTGCGCCCCGGGAGATATTCCTATTCTATGATCAAAGAGAGTGGGGAATTCGTCATCAATCTGACGAGTGCGGATATGATCAAGGCACTGGATGGCTGCGGTATGCTGACGGGGGCCAAGGTGGATAAATTCAAGAAATTCGGGCTGGAAAAGCAAGAGGCAAGCGAGGTCAAATGTCCGCTTGTAGGGCAGAGTCCGCTTTCGCTGGAGTGCCGCGTGACCGACGTGATTGAGCTTGGCTCGCACCATATGTTCCTTGCCGACGTGGTGGCCGTGGACGTGGAGGAGAGCTTGATCGATCAGCACGGCAAGCTGCGCTTAGACAAGGCAAATCTTGCAGCTTTTGCGCACGGAGAATATTTCGCGCTGGGCAAAAAGATCGGGGACTTCGGCTTCTCGGTCAGGAAAAAGAAAAAGACACCGCCCAAGGGCAAAAAAGCATAAGGGAAAAGGGAGAATTTGCGAAAATTCTCCCTTTTTTACTTTTATTGCTTTAGTTTTTGGTAATACGAATATTGTCCACGTCAAAGCAGGTCCATCCGCGTGCAATGAGATGGATCTCACGGTCGGCGGTGACCAACGCGTCGGTCACGTCGAGCAGCAGAGCACCGCTTGCATCCATCAGCTTGACCGCACGCATATACGTGTAGTTACTTGCCGGATACGAGCCTTGGTCGCCAAGCTCCGCATAGCAGAGCAGCGCGTCATTGACGAAAACATTGATTCTGTCACCGTTGTCTTCAATTCTGAAGGTGTTGAATTCGTTCCCCAACGCCAGATCAAAGAATACGGATTGCGAGGCGACCTTGTAGCCGTTCTCCTCGGGCAGGTATTGCTTGATCGCAATACGTACACCGTTTTCGGTGGGATAGAGCATGATACCGCTGCCGCCAACCAAGCGATTGGTATCCTCGTCGTGATGCGCCAGCTTGCGATCCGCGCTTCGTACCGCAATACCGCCAAGGCGCTCCGAGATGCCTCCTACGGTTTCACTGCTCAGCAGTCGCCAATCCAGCGAAAGGGTATAATCATCGGACAGCGCCCCGTCCTTGAGGCCGGCTACAAAATAGGCTGTATTGCGCAAAAAGCGGTTGCCGTCCTGCTCGGTGACCGTAGCTGCGGGGCGACCGATCTCAGCGTAAAGCGAGAACAGCACGCTCCAGGCATCTCCGAAAGCTCCGCCTAACTCCGTGGAGCCTATTGCAAGATCCTCGAAATCGCAGACGTTTGTATAGACGGTAGGTGTGATCTCGATAAAGGCACGAACGGGATAGGTTTGGTTGCCAAGCGTGGCGGTACCGTTGATCACGACCTCACCGGAAACGGACGTATCAACCTGTCCTTCCCACGTGACCTGTGCGCTCGTGCGGAATCCATTGTCCATCAGAACGTCAACAAAGGAGGGAAGAGCGTACGCTTTGCCAACCGAGGTGTAACCCCATACGTCAAGTGCCTTGAGCGCTCGGGGCGCAGAGTCCTCTGCATCATACTTCACGGTCTGCTCTCCGTACGAAGGGCCGAGAATGGGCGTGTTGGTTGCAGGATCAATGGCGATCAGACCGTAAGCCTGATCAAAGATCACCTTGTCGATGGTCATCTGTACGCCTTGTACAACTCCACCGCCCGTGACGTGTGCTGCGATCCAAAGACCGCCGTCGGGGCCTTGGAAGATCGAGTTATGACCGCATTCACGGTATTTGTCCTGGTGCAGGTAGTATCCGTCCTGATATTTGCCGCCGTAGTAGTCGCAGCGCTCTTGGCTCATGGCACCGTACATGGGATTTTCGTACATGGTCCAAGGGCCGTTGATATCGTCCGCCACAGCAACACCGATCTCGTATCCTCTTGCCCAGGTGGAGTAGAAGCAGTAGTAGCGTCCCTCGTGCTTGAGTACGTAAGGCCCTTCAAAGCCGACGTTGGGACGTTCGGCATTCCATGCGTCGGAATCGGGGATGGGGGAGATGATTTGCTTGACAGAGGACAAGAACTGCAGATTTTCAAGATCGAATTTTGCCATCCATATGCCCGAGGCAAACAGGTAGATCTGTCCGTCGTCGTCGGCAAACAGGTGGGCGTCGTTGCCAAGTGCCAGAGGAGCGTTGGGATTCATGATCGTGTACGGACCTTCGATGCTGTCAGCCACAGCAAACAAAAAGCCGT
This sequence comes from Eubacteriales bacterium, assembly GCA_045594705.1. Taxonomy (GTDB): domain Bacteria; phylum Bacillota; class Clostridia; order Oscillospirales; family CAG-272; genus SVQP01. Next base: position 6,997 of record JAZNZB010000032.1, on the reverse strand, counting down.
GGTTGCTTCCGTCCAGGGCGCAGCAGTTGACGGTGACGTAGAATTTTCCGTTATGTGCAAACAGCTCAGGCGCCCAGAAGCGTTCGCTGTACCATTTGTTTTCGGACTGATCGGGCGTTTTGACAATATAATCGATAAATTCCCAATGCAACAGGTCGGTGGATCTGTACAGGGGAACGCCCTTGGTGCGGTCAGCCTGATTTTCTTCCATGCCGTAGGGCGGGAGTGTACCCGTCATGTACCAGGCGTTATCCACCTTTAAAATAAAGGGATCACGAACGTGATCTACGCCGCTATCGTTCTGATAACTCAGCGGATTTGCCCACGTAAAGCTTTCTGTGTCGGGGGTAGGATCAATGGGCTCGGTTGTGCTCTCAAGCTCGGTCACGCTTTGTGTACCTCCTTGTGTGGATTCAAAGGGATCGGTGAGTGGTGGCTTTTCCTGCGGTGTGCAGGAGCAGAGCAGCGCAAGTGCCAGCGTGCCAGCCAGCAGAATCCTGATGAATAAACGAAAATGGGGATTTGCCTTTTTTCGAAAATATTTCATTATCTGTCCTTTCTGCGTATGTGTGACGCTTGATGAATTGCAAAAAAAGATTGACTGATTTGGAATTCTATGGTATTATTATATCACACGCAAGGCTTGTCGCATAGAATATTCTTGCGGGAAACTCTTAAAATATATACGAAAATTGTGATGGATGGTGTTATGAAATATCTCAATCATCGCCCGGACGGTATACCGGAGCGTATTCATTCTTACGTGGGGACGGGGCAGAGCTGGCTGCCGCATTACGTGGAGTCCATGGGGATCAATGCCCAGGGCGAACGTTTTTTTACGGAGCGGAGCGGCTACGATACGTTTTTCGTTTGTTTGACGCAGCTCGGAGAGGGCTCTGTGCGCTGTAACGGACAAGCCTACACGCTGCGGGCGCAGGATCTTTTGATCTTAGACTGTATGGAGGCGCATTATTATTGTACCAAAACGCCCGTATGGCAGTTTTTGTGGATCCATTTCAAGGGATACGGATGTCGGGAGCTTTTCAGAAAGCTTTGCCCGGATGGCATTTTTTATATGCATTTAGAGCAGACCGAGCCGATATACGCTTTGTATCATCAGCTTGCGCCTTTGCTGCTGAGCCGGACGACGGCAGACGATCTGCGTGCCTCTGCGCTCTTAGGCACGTTTTTGCATACGGTTGCGGGGTATGCATTATGGGGAGAGGCGCAACGTATGCCGCTGCCGATTGAGCGAACCGTGGCTTATTTGCAACAGCATTATCAAGAGAATATTTCTGTGGGAGTGCTTGCCGAGCGCGAAAACTACAGCGTCTATCACTTTACCAAGCTGTTTGCCAAATATACGGGGCAAACGCCTTATCAGTATATCCTTTCCTTGCGCTTGAGAGGTGCGCAGCAGATGCTGATCACCACGAATTATTCCGTAGAGGAGATCAGTCGTTTCAATAATTTTTCAAGCTGCAGTCGGTTCATTGCTTATTTTGAAAAGAAATTTGGTATGACGCCCTTGCAGTATCGGAAAAACGCTTCTTTTGCATCTGTATAAAATCACAATCAAAAAGAGAGAGCAACACGGCAATCTTTCCGTGTTGCTCTCATCATTTTTCAATCAGTCCTCTATCAGTCTGGGACAGCTCTTACCTGCCTTATAGGCAGCAATGTATTGCTTCATCCACTGATAGTAAAGGTCGCCGTGTCCGCCCTCCATGGGCTCAATGTCGCGGCTGTATTCCTGATTGTAATTATCCACGAATGCGGTCTGGCCGTCCACGATAAAGCGTTGTGCGGTCCATTCGTTCCACCAGGTCAGCGTGACCACCTTGGGATGGACGCGGAAGGCCTCCTTCCATTGATCGTAGAAGAATTTGCCGCCGTTTCTGCCGTGCGCGGTGGGCATGGACATATAGGTCTCCTGCGAAGCGACCGCGACCGAGATCTGCTCGATCACGCCGTCCTTTTCATAGGCGGTATTTCTGTTTTTGACGTTCAAAAATCTCCAGCAGGGCTCGTTTGTCAGACCCCACATGTGGCGAACCGTGAACAGATCGGGGCAGGGGAAGGAGTCGGTGCTTTGGGTATAGATCATGAAGGGCTTGCCCTCCCAGTAAACAAAGCAGTCGGCATAGGGGTTGTTCTCGGTGTAGTAGCGGTCGTAAAGTGCCTTGATCATAGGACCTTCGGATGCGCCGCACCAAGCCACGATGTAGGGCGTGCGATACCCCTCGGCGCGCAGCTCAAGCGTTGCCTGACAAAGGGTGTCTAAGGGGTCAAACATCCAGACCTTGCCCATGGCAGTGTTGGATATATAGCTGTCGTTTGCGTTGGTGTAGTCAAGGATGATAAAGTCCACATCGGCCTGGCCCAAGAGGATCAGATTGTTCTTGGCGGCCTGTATGTCGGTGGAGCGGTAGTAGCCCTGCGCGGGCTTTGCCCAGTAGTGGAAGGCGTGTACCGCGCCCCAGTCGCGCTTGCCCTCGAGCACCTCGGTGATGTTATTGAAATCGGTCACGGGCTCGTTGCCGGTGCCCAGAATACCGTCAAACCAGACCGAGTAGCAAATGCTGACAAGGTCGGTCTTATCCGTCATGTCAAGTCCGGGTGTGACACCCTGGTCGGGAACTGCTGTGATCACGGTCTCCACGCGCTTTTCCTCCTTTTGGCAGGCATAAATGTTCAGATTATCGATTCTGGCAGCACCCATGTGAGTAAAGAACACAAAGTAATCGCCCGCATAGTGCCCCATGCTGTTGGCGGTTTCGGCAACCTTTTGACCGTTAGCGTCATACACGGTCAGCAAAGAATCGTTCATGCTTGTCTTGAGCAGCAGCACACTCTCGCCGGCGTCAAACGTGCCATAAATATAGGTATCGTAATTCTCGGTGCATACGATGTCCACGTGCTGCATATCGGCAAAGCCGCGGGGGATCTTGACCGAGGCAAAGCCTGCAGGCCAGCCGCCGCCTGTGCCGCCGATGACTGTGATCACGTCGTTCTCGGAGAACGAGAACCAAAGACCGTCACCGGGAGCATCCGGGATCTTGCCCGAATAGTTGGAAACGTAGCAGCCGATAAAGGTGGAGATCCAGGTGTGCGTGCCCGTGGAGTCTGCGTTGGGCGCAAAGCTTGCAATATCCATGGAGAGCTGCACCTGGTGATTGTCCTTGACAGACGCAGGCGCAAGGGGGGAGAAGGTGGACCAACCGCCCGGGTAGCCTTGCCCGTCGTACATGAAATGCAGCGCACCGTCCTTGACGGTTGCAAGGCTTGCATCGCGATAAGCGATCTTGCCGTCGGCAGTTTTGTCACCGTCGTCGAAGTTGGCACAAAGAAGCGAAACAACACCGCGCTCCAAGGTGCTTGCGACCTGTCCGAGCTTTTGGGTATCAAAGCCTGCGACAGAGATTTCTTTTTCCTCTTTGACGTAGCTCATGCCCGGATAGTAGTCGATCTCACCCTCTGCGGGTGTGGTTTCGGACTCAGACTCGGATTTGGATTCGGACCCGGAATCGGGAGACGAGGTGTCTGCTTCATGCACGGACGACCCTTCGCTCTCCGATGGATCAGAATTCTCAGAGACAGGCGTACAGGCAACCAAAGGGAGCAGCATGCAAATGCAAAGCATGATGGGGATCAGTTTCCACATGGATTTCATAGGCTTATTTCCTTTCATATCGTATATATCCATTATACCCGAACAGGGTACGTTTGTCAATGTGCAAAAAAAGAGGGAAAGTGACAAAAACCTTGCAAAAGTCTCTTGACAAGCAAGGTGCGGGAGCGTATAATGGAAGAAATAGTTCGAAAAGAAACTAAAAGGAGACGCTATGCATTATTCCGAATGGCTTGGAAAGCTGTATACCATGGAGCAATATTTAGAGGAGTGCCTTGCCCCGGTTTGCAAGGAATATAATATCAATTCGACCGAGTTGACCGTGCTTTTGTTTTTGCATAACAATCCGGATAAGAACACTGCAACCGATATCATTGCCTACAGCCGCCTGGCCAAGGCCAATATCTCCAAGGCGGTGGAGCATCTGATGCGCCGCGACCTGCTGGAGCGCGTGCGCGACTCGCAGGACAGGCGCGTGATGCATCTTTGCCTGACCGAGACAGCCGAGCGTATGATGCCCGATCTGCATCGCGCCGCAGAGCAGTTTTTGCGCGGGATTTTTGCGGATTTCTCTCCCGAGGACCTGCGCGCTTACGCGCAATACAACGATCGCATTGCGCTCAATGCAGAAAACAGACTCAAAAAGAACCAATAAAACACAGGCTCCGTCATTGACAAGTGACGGAACCTTTGTTATAATAAAAATGAAAATCTTGAATCCGGAGGAGATACGTGATGAAGGAATTGCATCTGATCTGTAACGCGCACCTGGATCCCGTCTGGCAATGGGATTGGAACGAGGGAGCCTCTGCCGCACTGGCAACCTTTTATTCGGCTGCCGAGCTGGCTGATGAATACGATTATATTTTCTGCCACAACGAGGCCCTCTTGTACGAGTGGATCGAACGATACGATCCCGCGCTGTTCTCCCGCATCAAGGAGCTGGTGGCTGCAGGCAAGTGGCATATTATGGGCGGCTGGTACGTCCAGCCCGACTGCACCGTACCGAGCGGCGAGGGCTTTGTGCGTCAGATCGAGACAGGCCTTACGTATTTCAAGGAAAAATTCGGTGTACGTCCCACCACTGCGGTCAACTTTGACTCGTTCGGTCACACACAGGGACTTGTGCAGATCCTGAACAAGACAGGCTACGACAGCTATATCTTCTGTCGCCCGCTCAAGCCCATGATGGAGCTGCCGTCCATGTTCTTTGAGTGGAAGGGACTTGACGGTGTAAGCTCGGTCAAGGCGGCAAGATTTGAGGACGATACCATTTATTGCTCCGAGCTTGGTAACGCAGTTAACGCCATCAAGAGAAAGATGCGTCCTTGGGAAAACGAGGACGTGGCGTTTGCCCTGTGGGGCATCGGCAACCACGGCGGAGGCCCTTCCAGAAAGGACCTAACCGAGATCGGTGCATTCATGCAGGAGCAGCTTGGCAACGGCGTGCGCATTGTGCACTCCACCCCTGAGCAGTTTTTCGCTGCAGCAACGCCGACGGCGTCTGTGGACGATGCGCTGGAGCCCTGCTTTGTCAAGTGCTATTCCTCTGTCAGCGCGCTCAAGCGCAGATATGCAAGCCTGGAGGATGCGCTGCTCACCACGGAAAAGATCTGCGCACGCGCAGCGATTGAGACCGATTTTGAATACGATAAGGCTGCCATGGACGAGGCGCAGCGCATCATGGCTATGATTCAGTTCCACGACGTGCTGTCCGGTACCAGCATACTGGAGGGCAACGTGTCCAGTTTGCGCAAGGCCGATCATGCCCTGGAGATTTTGGATGAGCAGTTCTCGCGTGCCTTCTTTAAGCTGTATGAGGGCTGGACGCGCGGTGCGGGTGGTGAATTCCCGTTTGCGGTATTCAATTCGCATCCTTACGAGATCGACGGCGTGTTTGACCTGGAAATGCTGATCATGGATGCCATGGATGCAAGAGATCCCAAGATGTATGCACTGGAAGTCCGTGATGAGCACGGTGTTTGCGTTTCTCAGCTGACCAAGGAAAGCTCTACCATCAATATGGACAGAAGAAAGAGAGTCACGGTTCGTGCAAAGCTCAAGCCGATGACGCTGACTCGCTTTGACGTCAAGATCACCAAGGTGGATCGCGTGCCCATGGACAAGACGCCGCAGACCCACTTTGAGATCGGCAACCAAAAGCTCGATTTCTGCACCGAGTGCGGCTGCCTTGCGGGACTTGAAGTAGACGGCAAGCAGTATCTTGGCGGCGGCGCGTTTGCTCCCGTGACCTTTACCGACAATGCCGACCCCTGGGGCTGGTGGCTCAAGACCATCAGCCAAGAGCAAAAGGCACTTGATTGCAAGACCGCCTTGCGTGTCATCGAGCGCGGCGACGTGCTGACTCGCCTTGAGAGCGAATATACTACCGGCAAGTCCGACGTGCGCGTGGGATACACCGTTTACCGCGATCTGCCTTACGTGGATGTCAAGGTCAACGTATCCTGGAACGATGCGGGCAAGGGTCTGAAGCTGGAGATCCCGCTTGCCGAGGTGGGCAAGTTTATCGGCCAGACCTCGTTCGGCACGCAGGAATACTGCCATGATCTGGAGCAGTGCTCGCACCGCTTTGTGGCAGTTGAGAACGGCGATAAGGTGCTGGGCGTGTTCAAGCAGGGCACATACGGCTGCTCTATCGAGAACGGAAAGCTGTATCTGACTCTGCTTAACGGTTCGGTTTACTGCGCACATCCCGCAGGTGATTTGCCCATTCTGCCCGATGAGAGATATTATGATTACATCGACCTTGGCGTGCACGAGTATTCGTTCCGCTTAGAGGTCTGCGATAAAGCGGAGCTTGAGCGTAAGGCAACCGAGTTTGCACAGAAGTTCTATACGCTCAACGTATATCCGCACGGAAAGGGCGTTTCGTATGACTCGTCTCCCGTCACGCTGTCCGACAACAATATCACACTTTCCGCTTTCCGCAAGATGGATGACGAGACATACATGATCCGCCTGTTCAACAACCTGGACGCAGCACGAGCATGTACCTGCACGGTGATGGGCACAGCACTGGAGCTGGAATTCGGCAAGTATGATGTTAAGACGTTGCTTTACAAGGACGGCACGCTTCGCGAGCACGATTCCATGCTGATGCTGTAAATGAAAAAATAAAAAACACAGCTCGATGGGGCTGAGGAATAAGCGGAGTTTTCGCACGGGGATTGTCAAGTCGGAGGCCAAGCGGTCTTAGGAAGACAACTTAGTAATTCAACTCCTTGGCTCACAGAACGACATGGCTACGATCCGACTTCGATTCCATGCTGATGCTGTAAATGAAAAAATAAAAAACACAGCTCGATGGGGCTGAGGAATAAGCGGAGTTTTCGCACGGGGATTGTC
>JAZNZB010000031.1:0-12311 GCA_045594705.1 Eubacteriales bacterium | reverse complement strand
CCCGATGGGGCTGACAAATAAGCGGAGTTTTCGCACGGGGATTGTCTGATGAGCAGTCTCCGTGCTCGCTTTTCTCGCAAAAAAACACCTATCGCAGGGGACGGCGCCCTCGACGTCCCGGGCAGGCACATGGAACTTATTGCATCGCGAAAAGATTTGTTTATGTAGGACGGGACGTCGAGGGCGCCGTCCCCTGCAAATGCAAATCTGTGGGGGGAACAAGGCTTTTCATAAAAAACAATGACCGTATCACTTGGATACGGTCATTGTTTTATGCGTATTTTAACGCTTATTCCTCAGCCCCATGGGGCTCTCCTTTTTATTTTACTGTGCAGCCTCGACCAGTGCGCCAAGCTTTGCGCGCAGCTCTCTGAACTGCTCTTCATCCGTGCTGTACTCGCCGACGCCCGTGGTCCATTCGTTGATGATGGCATCCACGACGTCCTTACCGTACTCTGCTTCCAGCATGGTCAGGTATTCGTAGTCCTCGATACCGTCGCGCACGCACTCCAGACGCAAAGATCCCACAGGATCGGTCTGCGCAAAGTATGCACCGCTGTAAAGCAGAATGCCGTTACCGTACACGTTGATATTCTGAGAATTTTCGATCTCGTGCAACGCATCCATACCAAAGTAGAATTCATCGGCAGAGGGCACGTACCACTTGCTGGTGCCGTTGGTCCAGTCGTTGACCAGATAGTACAGGAACCCGTCCACGCCGTACAGCTTCTGCTGCCAGAACAGCGTGCGCGCGTTGATCGCATCATCGTTGATGATCAGTGTGATCTCAGGATCGTTGGGTCTTCTGGTCACGTACCACCACAGCTCATCTCCGTCCTTTTGCTCAGCCCACATGCGGTCTCTGAACGAGCCCAGCTTCTGCTCGGTAACGATCGAGCAGCCGTAAGTCAGAGAGCGGTCGCCGTACCATTCTGCAAAGGTGTTGTAGAAGAAGGTCTTGGGGCACCATACGTTGACGTACTCGGAAACGTAGGAGAAGTAGTCTCCGCCGGGCAGGTTGTAGTTGACGTGCATGGGCACGATCAGCTTATATCCCGGGAAGTGCTCGGTCAGCAGCTTGCCGTAGTTGTTGATATCGTCAAGACGGCCTACGTTCAAGGGCTCGTCTACGGGATAGAAGTAAGCCTTATCCAGCCATTCCTGCTTCTGCGACAGGAATGCATATGCGTTTGCAACGTTGGACGAGTTCAATTCCTTGCTGAATCCGAGAGGCTGGAATGCCACCACGCGGGGATTATCCAGATACTCAACAAATCTTGAATCGGAGAAGGTACCGTCCGAGTTTTCAAAGGGCAGATCGTATGCGCAAACGCGGTTTGCAAGCAGATAATCGTAGTAGATCTGCGGCAGATGCTTACCCTCGTCATTTTCGACAATGCCCGCCCAGTCCTTATAGGACACGTACACGTCAAAGCCGCTCAAGCTCATCAGCGTCTTGCAGGAGGATGCCTCGGGCAGCTCGAAATTCCAGACGTATGCAAATACGGTGGCCTTCTTGACCTCGTTGCCATCCTTGTCCACAACCGTCACGGTCGCAAAATATTCACCGGGTGCGCTGTCCGGCTTGCTGGTTGCCTTGATGATAAACGCCTGGTTTTCGCCGGCATTTACGTCAAAGCCGTCATACTTCTGCAGCAAAGGCAGCTGCTCGCCCGCTCCGTTGCCGCCGTTGACCCAATCCAGCATGGTCTGATCCGGCTCATAGGTGACGGGAGGCAGAGGATCAATCACTCTCTCGCCTTCTACGTTGAAGTAGTAGCCCCAGAACAGATCGGTCTGTAATGTGTCGCCCGCCTCGTTGGTAAAGTCGGTGACGTAAACCTTAAGTCCCTGCACGTCATTCTGTGCACCGACCAGGAACTGGCAGCCCTCGATCTCGTTCTTGGCAAGCTGAATCTGATACGTAACCTTGCCGCCCGGAGTATTAGTGGCCTGCGGGGTACGGTTATACAGGTGATCAAACCACAAGGACAGACTTGCATCCTCGTACTCTGCCTGCAGGGGGGTATAGGTATCGTACTTGGTGTTAGGCTTGGAGACAGAGCCCAACAGCTGCTGCGCCTTGTCCTTTGCCGCCTGATCCGCGATCACGCCGATCTCATCCCAGCCGATATCAAACAGCTTATAGTAAGCGTCGTCGCTCTCAAGGAACTGAATTTCCGCAATGTGCAGCGTCTCACCCGCCTCAAGCCCGCTTGTCATGTAGTCAAAGCGGAAGCCGTTGACGTTGCCCTTCCAGTCCGCAAACTTGGAAAGGTCAAACAGCACGTACTGCCAGCCGTCGTTTTCCAGATCAAAGGACGAGGTGGTGTTCAGCCCGGGCGTAGCACCCGAGACCTTGCCTGCATAGAAAAACAGCTCAAACGTGCCCGTGGAGCAGCTGACGTTTCTGACCTTGAGCACGACGTACGGATACTCCTCCGCCTTGACCGCGTCTATGCCTGCCGCACGGTAGAATTTTTTGAAATTGAAGTTAACGCAGGGGTCGGTTGCGTTTGCCATGGAGGTGGACAGCACCGCATACTGCTCGCCGTCCTCGTCGGTCTCAACCGATACCTTGACCTGGTTTGCACCGGTCAAAAAGCTCTTGAGTTCATCGGCATCCACTGCGTTAAAGTCCGCAATGACAGAATTGATCTCGGGCACGGGCGGCTCGGTGGTCCCCTCCTCGGTAGAGGTCGTACCCTCGGTTGTGCCTTCGGTTTCACCCTCGGTTGTGCCCTCGGTTTCGCCCTGAGTCGTACCTTCGGTTGCACCGTCTGTCGTTTGCTCTTCAGGCGGCGTGGAAGGAGTATTACACGCAGCAAACGAGCAGGCCAGCATGATGCAGGCAAGCATACATGCCATGAATGTCATCCAAAATGATCTTTTCATGTCTTTTCCTTTCGTTATAAAACCGACTTAATCAGGAACGAGGTCGTTGACATCGTTCACGGTGTGGAAAAATTTGATTTTTTTAAATCAAGCCTTATTCTTCAGGCAGGGATACGGGCAGCACTTCGGCAGCCGTGTAAATATCGTGGAAGAAAGCTACAAAGCCAAAGTCAACGGTATCACCCGCTTCCGCATCGTCCAAGCCAAAGCGCAAGAAGCCCAACACGCCCGAATCGTTATCGTAGCACATTGCATCATCTGCCAGGTTGACGACCAGATAGTTCCATTCTCCGTCCTTGGTTGCATAAATCGCTGCCTGTACGTGTTCGGCAGGCCCAGTTGCGACGTTACCTTCCGAACCGATGTAGAGATTGACGCCAAAGTTATATTCGCAGCGATATTGGATCACCGCGATATTGCCTGCCGGCACGTAGTCCTTGACCAGATAGCAGTAGGGATCCCAATGGTCATCCGCGCCATATCTGTACAGAGCCTTGACGCTGCCGTCCTCATTAACGGTCATGCCGCCAAAGTCGCTCCAGTCGTTATCGGGGTTTTCGGCATATGCCTTGATCATCTCGGGGCCTACGAAGGTAAGTGCGGCTTCCTTGACTGCCTCAATAGAGACGGGAGTCTGCAGCAGCTCCTCGGTCGTAATCTCCTCGGTGGTAGGCTCTTCGGTGGTGGGTTCTTCGGTGATAGGCTCTTCGGTAATTTCCTCGGTAGTAGGCTCCTCTGTTGTAATGTCTTCGGTGGTGTCAATGGGTTCTTCGGCAGGAGTATCGCATGCTGCAAAGCACAATACCAGTACCACAGAAAGTGCGATCAACATCATAGATCTTTTCATTTTCTTCACCTCATAAAATTATTGTGGGATCTCTTCCCTTTCATCATACCACATTTACACTGCAAATGCAATGCTTTTTTGCATCTCTCAATTGACAAATTGCGCACCGTAAAGAGACGCGTAGAACCCGCCCGACGCCAGCAACTGCTCGTGCGTGCCGCTCTCAATGATATTGCCGTCCTTGACGACCAGGATATTGTCCGCATGCTGCACGGTGGAAAGTCTGTGCGCGATCACAAAGCAGGTCTTTCCCTTCATCAATGCCATCATGGCATCGTTGATCTGATGCTCGGTGCGGCTGTCCACGTTACTGGTCGCCTCATCCAAAATCAGCATGGGCGCGCGAGAAAGCATGGCGCGTGCGATGGTGATCAACTGTCTTTGCCCCTTGGAAAGGTTGACGCCGCCATCCGAAAGCTGGGTCTGATACCCTTGCGGCAACGACATGATAAAATGGTGGATCTTGGCCTTTTTAGCCACCTCTACGATCTCCTCATCGGTTGCATCCTCTCGCCCGTACGCAATATTGTCACGAATACTGCCGCCAAACAGCCACGTATCCTGCAATACCATGGTAAAACTCTTGCGCAGGCTGTCGCGCGTAGCGTCGGTGATCGGAATGCCGTCAAAGGTGATCTCGCCCGCATCGATATCGTAAAAGCGCATGAGCAGATTGATGATGGTGGTCTTGCCTGCACCCGTCGGTCCGACAATGGCAACCGTCTGACCCGGCTCGACCTTAACAGAGAGTCCGTGCAAGATCTGCTTGTCCGGCACGTAGCCAAACTCGACCTTGTCCAACGTGACCTGACCCTTGGCATCCAGCACCACTGCGCCTCTCTTGTCGGCGGGCTCGGGTGCTTGGTCGATGACACCAAACACTCTCTCGGCCGCCGAAAGCGCACTCTGCAGCTCGGAGAAAATGTTGGCAAACTCATTGATCGGGCCGGCAAACTTGCGCGCGTACTGCACAAATGCGCCCACGTCGCCAAGTTTGATGATGAACAAGGGATTTGTGACCGTGCCGCCCAGCAAGAACATATAAAAGATACTTCCCAGCAGCGTGATCAGCGCGATCGACAGATTGCTGACGAAATTGACCGTGGGGCCAATGACAGAGCCGTGATAATCCGCCTTATAATACGCGCCGCAGGCCTCCTCGTTTCGCAAATCAAAGCGATCGGTAATGACCTGCTCCTTGCCGTAGGTACGAATGGTCTTCTGCCCCGACAGCATCTCCTCGGCAAAGCCGTTGAGCTCGCCCAATTTTGCCGAACGCTTGCGGAACAGAGGACGGATATGCGTGGATTTATACTTGGTAAAGATCAGGGAGATGGGCACTGTGATCACAAAGACCAGAATCAATACGGGGGAAATGGTCAGCATCATGATCATCGAGCCGACGACCGTGATCGAGTTGGCACAAATGGCCAGCACGTCGTTGGAAAGAGACGCGTTAAGCGTATCAATGTCGTAAGACAGGCGGCTGACGATCTCACCCGTCTGGTGCGAATCGAAAAATCCGACGGGCAGGTCGGTCAGGTGGTCAAAGACCTCCTTGCGCATGGTGTAGGTAATGCGCTGAGAAAGATTGACCATGACAATGGACAACAGATACGACATGATGCCCGACGCGATATAAAACGCGATCAAAAGTCCGCAAAACAGGAAGACACGCTCAAAATTGACCTCGCCCGGGCCCACGATCTCGTCAATGGCAAGGCCGGAAAGCTTGGGGCCCGCCAAAGCCAGCACGTTTGCCGACATCATCAAGGCAAACGCCAACAGTACAAGACCCGGATAGCGGAACATGTAGCGGCAGATGCGCAGCAGCGTTCGTCTGCGCTGCGCGGGGGTCATGGGAGTTTTTTCAACTTGCGGCTTACTCAAGCAAAGCACCTCCCATCTGCGAATCGCGGATCTCACGGTAGACCTCGCAGCTCCCCAGCAGCTGCTCGTGGTTTCCCTTGCCTATGATCTTACCCTCGTCCAGAACCAGGATCAGATCGGCATGCATGACCGAGCTGACGCGCTGCGCCACCACGACCGTGGTCGTATCGGCGAAGTTCAGGCGCAGATCGCGGCGCAAAGCCGCGTCGGTCTTATAGTCAAGAGCCGAGGATGCGTCGTCCAAAATCAGAATCTCGGGCTTGCCTGCCAGTGCTCTTGCAATCAGAAGTCTTTGCCGCTGACCGCCCGAGACGTTGGTGCCCTTACTGGTCAGCTCGTGCTCCACGCCCTCGGGGAACGCGGACACAAATTCCTCGGCCTGCGCCACGCGAATGGCCAAGGCCAGATCCCCGTCCGGGATCTCACGGCCAAAGCAGATATTTTCCTTAACCGTGTCGGCATACAAAAAGTCATTCTGCATGGCCGTACCGAACATGGCACACAGCTCCTCATGCTTCATGGCGCGGATATTTTTTCCGCCTACGTAAATATTGCCCTTTTGCGGGTCATAATTGCGAAGCAGCAAGCGCAGCAGCGTGCTCTTACCGCTGCCCGTCGCACCGATGATACCAAGAGTTGCACCGCGCGGCAGAGAGAAGGAAATATCCTCCAGGTCATTCTGCTCGCCGTTATAGGAAAAGGACACGTTTTCAAACACAATATGATCGCTCGTGGGCAGCGGCAGGCCCTTGGGATCGGGCACAAGCTCGTCTGCTGCCGACATGACCGTCCCGATACGGTTGGCAGACGCCAGACACTTGGTGGTCATGATAAAAATACGGTTGATGACGATCATGGCATTGGAGATCAGCGTGAAATACTGAATAAAGGAAATAATTCTTCCCTGCTTACTCAGATCCGCATCCACCAAAAACGCACCCACCAATACCACAGCCACAAGACCCGCGTTGAGCAGGATGGTGATCAGAGGGTTGGTCAGAGCCATGGTCAGCGCGGCCTTCTTTTCATTTTTGACCAGAGCGCGGTTGACGCGGTCAAATCTTGCGCGCTCGTATTCCTTTTTGGAAAGTGCCTTGATGACGCGGATACCGCCGATATCCTCACGCACCACGCGCACCATATCGTCGCCCGCCTTTTGGCTGGCGGTGTACAGCGGCACGCCGCGACGCGAAATGAAAAATACCGAAATGCCGATAAAGGGCAAGAGGCACACCATGACGGTTGCAAGTCTCCAGTCAAGAAAATACGACATGGTGATGCCGCCGATCAGGAGGATGGGCGCGCGCACGCCGATACGCTGTATCATGCCCAGAAAATGATGAATATTGTACGTATCCGAGGTCAGTCTGGTCTCAAGCTCGGGAATGCCGAAGGCATCAGTCTGCTTGGGCGACAGACGCATGGTCTTGGCAAACAGATCGTGTCTGACCTGTTGTGCCGCATTTTTTGCCACGCGGGCAGCCATGCGGTTGGCAATGATATTGAGCACCAGGGCTGCCACCGCACACAAAAGCATGACGCCGCCCCAGACAAACACAAGCGTCAAATCTCCCGTAGGTGCGTGCTCGGGCACGACCACGTCCAGCATGTGCGACAGAATATAGGGCAGCGCAAGCTCTGCCAGCGTACCCGCAACCTTGATACAAAAGCCGATCAGGAGAGAGATCCCGAACGGTTTCAAGTATTTAATGACAAGCTTCAAAGAGTCCCGCTCCTTTCAGAAAAAATATACAATAATTATATAATAAATTTCGCGCCTTGTCAATAAATTGTCGGATTTTGGAGAAGAAAATATGAGTGTGTATTGTCGTAGGGGAGGAATATTTGCAAGCAAATTCATCCTCCCCTACGGACGGACAATTTTCGTTCCCCTTGCCCCAAACCAAAAAGGCGTGCCGAAAGACTCCTTCTCATAAGGAAGTTAAATTTTTCTTGTATGGACCGTGCGTCCTCAACGGTCCGCAAAGGCATGATTGCTACACGTTAGACAAAGATTACCCCCGACAGATGCAAAGTCTGTCGGGGGTTACATATTTCATGGATTATGAGTTTTTTTGCAAATGATCCATTTGCCGTTTTTGATTTCGGCATATTCGCCGTATTTCAAATTGGACAAATCAATTACGTTCTTTTGACGGCTTATTATTTCTGACAAAGCAACAATTCTTGCTTCTTCCAGGACATGCTTTTTGCCGCATAAAAACTGCCACTCACCATCTTCATCATGCGAAACATACAGAATGGGTTTATTTTCATCCAATATATGACAACAAGTAAAGCAACGCGTGTTAGGAGAATCCTTAAATGAATATTTTTTGTCGAACAACTTGAATTTCATAGTAAATCTTCCTTTCATTTTATCGCGCCGGTTTCGCCTTTGTATTACAAAGGCTTCGGGAAAAGCCAATACCCATAAAGTTATGCGCATCCTAAGGCTCCCTCTGGGAGGGAGCTGGCGCCTTAGGCGACTGAGGGCGAGCGCGTTATAACAAAGCTTGTCAAAACTTCAAAGTCACGCGGGCTCCTTCCGTCACGCTCCGCGTGCCGCCTTCCTCCCAGAGGAAGGCTTTTCGTTAGCCTCATTATAACACAAATCGGCAGAGAAAACAAGTTCTCTGCCGATATTCATGCGTGTATTCGTAGGGGAGACCTGCGGTCTCCCGCGGGCGAACATCCTCCCCTACGGACGGACAATTTTCGTTCCCCTTGCCCCAAACCAAAAAGGCGTGCCGAAGCACGCCTTTTTGTATATTTGGTTGTTTGCGAAATTATTCGTACAGCTTACCCATCTTTTCAAGTCTTTCGAACTTAGCTGCTGCAGCCTTTTCAGCCTTGTCAAACAGCATTGCAGCTCTTTCGGGGTTCGCCTGTGCCAGACGAGCGTAACGAACCTCGGACTTGATGAAGTCAACGTAGCTTGCAGTGGGAGCCTTGCAGTCGATGCTCAGCTTGTTGGACTCGAGAGTGGGGTTGTAGCGGAAGGTCTGCCAGTAGCCTGCCTCAACAGCCTTCTTCATCTCGAGCTGGCAGTTCTGCATGCCGCCCTTGACACCGTGCATCTCACAAGGAGCGTAACCGATGATGAGCGAAGGACCGTTGTAAGCCTCAGCCTCAGTCAGAGCCTTGAGCAGCTGGTTCATATCGTAGCCCATGGAAACCTGTGCGACGTATACGTAACCGTAGGACATAGCGATCTCTGCAAGGTTCTTCTTGCCGATTGCCTTACCTGCAGCTGCGAACTGAGCTACCTGACCGATGTTGGAAGCCTTGGAAGCCTGTCCACCGGTGTTGGAGTAAACCTCGGTATCGAATACGAATACGTTGACGTTTTCGCCGGAAGCCAGAACGTGGTCCAGACCGCCGAAGCCGATATCGTATGCCCAACCGTCACCACCGAAGATCCATACGGACTTCTTGTTCAGGTAATCCTTCTCAGCGAGGATTTCGGGAGCTACGGGGCAACCTGCCTCTGCTGCCTTTTCCAGCTCTGCGATCAGAGCGGTGGTAGCTTCAGCGTTCTTTGCGCCGTCATCCTTGGTTGCAAGGTAAGCGTCAGCCGCTGCCTTGAACTCTGCGGATGCCTTATCGGAAGCAGCCATTTCCTCAACCTTAGCGATCAGCTTCTCGCGGATTGCCTTCTGACCAAGTGCCATACCGAGACCGTGCTCAGCGTTGTCCTCGAACAGGGAGTTTGCCCATGCCGGACCCTTCTTGGTAGCATTGTTTACGGTGTAAGGAGTTGCGGGTGCACTACCGCCCCAAATGGAGGAGCAGCCGGTTGCGTTGGAGATATACATTCTCTCACCGAACAGCTGAGTGATCAGCTTTGCGTAAGAGGTTTCTGCACAGCCTGCGCAAGAGCCGGAGAACTCAAGCAGGGGCTGCTTGAACTGAGAGCCCTTAACGGTTGCGTTGATCAGCTCGGGCTTCTCGGTTACGTTCTTCACTGCGTAATCGAATGCAGCCTGCTGAGCGGACTGAGTGTGCTGAGGAGCCATCCAGATAGCCAGATCCTTCTTGGAAGGCTTGGTACCTGCAGCCGCAGCCTTCTTTTCAGCCATTGCGTTGATGGGACAAGCCTTTACGCAAAGAGTACAACCCATGCAGTCCAGAGGAGACACGCCGATGGAGAACTTGTAGTTGGTCTTTACAACAGGCTTGGGAGCGAACTTGGTGGACTTGGGAGCGCCTGCAGCCTCTTCCTCGGTCATAGCGAAGGGACGGATTGCAGCGTGAGGACATACGAACGAGCAGTTGTTACACTGAGCGCACTTGTCAGCGTTCCATTCGGGAACCATAACGGCAACGCCGCGCTTTTCAGCAGCAGCTGCGCCCTGAGGCATGGTACCGTCAACGTACTTCTCGAATGCGGAAACGGGCAGCTTGTCGCCTTCCATTGCGCCAACGGGCTCAACGATATTGTTGACAAACTCGTCCAGCTCTGCGCGGTCAGACTTGAACGCGGGCTTCTTGGGATCCTTGCGGCACTTAGCCCATGCCTCGGGAACGTCAACCTTGACGAATGCATCTGCGCCTGCGTCGATAGCGGCATAGTTGAGGTCAACCATAGCCTGGCCCTTCTTGATGTAGGACTTGTATGCCATCTTCTTCATGTACTCAACAGCCTCTTGGGCAGGCAGAATGTTAGCCAGAGCGAAGAATGCGGACTGCAGAACGGTGTTCTTAACCTTTGCATTACCGATGCGGTTGGTTGCAAGGTCGGTTGCATTGATCACGTAGAAGTTTACGTTGTTGTTTGCAATGTATTCCTTAACCTTTGCGGGCAGGTTCTTGGACAGAGCCTCGATGGTGTTCCACTCGCAGTCCAAGAGGAAGGTACCGCCGGGCTTAACGTCGGAAACCATGTCATACTTCTTCAGGTATGCCTGGTTGTGGCAAGCAACGAAGTCAGCCTTGTTGATGTAGTAAGGAGACTTGATGGGAGTGTCACCGAAGCGCAGGTGCGAGATGGTGATACCGCCGGTCTTCTTGGAGTCATACTGGAAGTATGCCTGGATATACTTGTCGGTGTGGTCACCGATGATCTTGATGGAGTTCTTGTTTGCACCAACGGTACCGTCACCGCCAAGACCCCAGAACTTGCAGGAGATAGTGCCTGCGGGAGCGGTGTCGGGGCAAACCTTCTCGGGCAGAGAGGAGCCGGTCACGTCGTCAACGATACCAATGGTAAAGTTGTTCTTGGGAGCTCTCTTCTTGAGGTTCTCGTATACTGCAAAGATGGAGGAAGGAGGCGTATCCTTGGAGCCAAGGCCGTATCTACCGCCAACGATGGTCTTCTTGATGCCTGCCTGTGCAAGAGCAGTCACAACGTCCAGGTACAGAGGCTCACCCAGAGAACCGGGCTCCTTGGTTCTGTCCAGAACAGCGATCTTCTTAGCGGTTGCGGGGATAGCTTCGATCAGCTTGTCAGCGCGGAAGGGTCTGTACAGTCTTACCTTAACCAGACCGACCTTTTCGCCGTTAGCGTTCATGTAGTCGATAACTTCTTCAGCAACGTCGCAGATAGAGCCCATAGCGATGATGACTCTCTCAGCGTCCTCTGCACCGTAGTAGTTGAACAGCTTGTAGTCAGTACCGATCTTAGCGTTGATCTTGTCCATGTACTCCTCAACGATTGCGGGGAGAGCATCGTAGTACTTGTTGCAAGCCTCTCTGTGCTGGAAGAAGATGTCGCCGTTTTCAGCGGAGCCGCGCAGAACGGGGTGCTCGGGGTTGAGCGAACGAGCGCGGAAAGCCTTCACAGCGTCCATATCGGTCAGCTCTGCCAGATCCTCGTAGTCCCAAGCCTCGATCTTCTGGATCTCGTGGGAGGTACGGAAGCCGTCAAAGAAGCTGATAAAGGGAACGCGGCCCTTGATGGAAGCAAGGTGAGCAACTGCGCCGAGGTCCATGATTTCCTGGGGGTTGGTCTCAGCCAACATAGCGAAACCGGTCTGACGGCAAGCGTAGACGTCGGAGTGGTCGCCGAAGATGTTGAGTGCGTGAGAAGCAACGGTACGAGCGGAAACGTGGAATACGCAAGGAAGCAGCTCGCCTGCGATCTTATACATGTTGGGGATCATCAGAAGCAGACCCTGGGAAGCGGTGTAGGTGGTAGTCAGAGCACCTGCAGCCAGAGAGCCGTGCACAGTACCTGCTGCGCCTGCCTCGGATTCCATTTCGGTTACCTTAACGGTGGTGCCGAAGATGTTCTTCAGACCCTGAGCTGCCCACTGGTCAGTGTAGTCAGCCATGGGGCTGGAAGGGGTAATGGGGTAAATACCGGCTACTTCGGTGAACGCGTAAGACACGTGCGCAGCAGCCTGGTTGCCGTCCATAGAAAGCTTTTTTCTCGGGATAGCCATTTTGTTTTTTCCTCCTGCATTTATAAAATTTTATTAAAAACGAAAAATGTGGAAAAAATGCGTAAATGCTCCGCAAAATTTCTCACCTTATATAATAGCACAACTTTTGCAAAAAGTAAAGAGGATTTGAGAACTTTTATCTTGGAAAAAGTGCTGAAATCTGCTCTTTTTGCGATTTCGAGACAGCTTTCGCGCGATTTTGGGCATTTTGGGCGCGCAAAACTCCCCTTCACCACTATCCGCATCCGCCACCACACGGACCACCTCTCACGAAAGTTTCGCTCGAGCCTTTT
>JAZNZB010000030.1:0-13619 GCA_045594705.1 Eubacteriales bacterium | reverse complement strand
ATTTCCGTTCTTTTTTGCATACTCGTCGTAGGGGAGGATATTATCCTCCCGCCCGAAAGCAGATTGATTTCGTTTTGCCCCGGCAAGAATTTGGAATTAACGCGTGCGGGAGGATGATATCCTCCCCTACGATGTTGATTGTTTAGGTGACCAAGTTCTCTCCGTTCTTTTTCTTGGCTTTGTAGCCGCAAGAAAAAGAACCAAAAAGAACGGCGTTTTTTCGGGGCGTTGCCCCGAACCCCAGTCGCTTTTTGAAAAAAGCGACGCAAAAACTTTCATGAGTTGGGTCGTCCGAATTTATTGCGCGTCCTTTTGGATGAGGATTTTGAGCGCTTCGATGGCGGTGCGGATGGCTCTGTCCGTGTCGTGCTGCTCGGCGGATTCGTCTTCGCTGTCCATGCCAAGGTTGGCTCTCTCCTGATTCCAGACGACAGAGAAGCATGCGCCCGCTCTGACGCCAAGAGATGCCGCAACCGTGAAAAGCGCACCCGATTCCATCTCGCTTGCCAGCACGCCCAGTCGCTTCCAGGCCTCCCATTTTGCATTCAGCTCGCCTGCGATCGGCATTCTGCCCGGCGAATGCTGGCCGTAGAAGGAATCCTTGGCCTGTACCACGCCCGCGTGCGAGCGCAGTCCTTGCGCGTCTGCCGCCTGCATCAGCGCGATCAGCACCTCGGGGTCGGAAACGGCAGGGAACTCGATGGGCGCGTACTCCCGCGACGTGCCGTCCTGGCGCACAGCACCCGTGGCGATGACTACGTCACCTGCCTGCACCTTGAGATTGATGCCGCCGCAAGTGCCCACGCGGATAAAGGTATGCGTGCCGCAAGCCACCAGCTCCTCCATGGCAATGGCCGCAGAAGGGCCGCCGATGCCCGTGGAGCAAACGCTGACGGGCTTGCCGCAAAGCTCGCCTACCCAGATGTTATATTCTCTGTTTGTTACAAGGTGTCGTGGATTGTCAAAATATTGCGCGATCTTCTCGCATCTGCCGGGGTCGCCGGGGAGGATGCAATAGCCGCCTGTCTGGCCTTCGCTTGCCTTGATATGATACTGCTCTGTATGTGTTGAAAGCATAAAAACCTCCAAAAAATTCTGTGTTCATCAGATATTTCCACCACCATTGTAACACATTTTCGGGCATATTGCAAGAGGGAGTGAAAATAATACTGTTAGTATGTAATTTTGGGGTGAATTTATGAAAAAGGGATTGTTTGATTTGCGCGCAAGCATTTTGTGCGCAGGCAGCGTAGTTGGCTGTAAGGAGCGAGAGGGCCCTCTTGGAAACTTATTTGACATGCACGACGCGGATGATAAATTCGGGCAGAAAACCTGGGAGAAGGCCGAGAGCGAGATGCAGCGGCGTGCGCTTGGTGTGGCTCTTGCCAAATGGGGAAGAGATCAGGACAGTTTGGATGTCATATTGGCGGGAGACTTGCTCAATCAATGTATCGGCTCAGCATACGGACTCTTGGACTATGGCGTTCCGTATTTCGGACTCTACGGTGCTTGCTCCACAGCAGCCCTTGGCCTTTTGCTCGGCTCGGTATTGGTCAGTGCGGGCTTTGTGCGACACGCTGCGGCCGTGACCTCGTCACACAATTCATCTGCCGAGCGGCAGTACCGTACCCCCTTGGAATACGGCGCACAGCGTACCCCCACCGCCCAATGGACGGTGACAGGCTCGTCCGCGTTTATTCTCGGTAGCGAAGAAGGCAAGCAATGTGCGCAGATCGTACAGGCCATGCCGGGCATTCCTTTAGAAATGGGTATTCGTGACGCTGCCAATATGGGAGCGGCTATGGCACCTGCCGCCGTGGATACCTTGGAGCGATATTTGGATGCGAGCGGCACGTGCCCGGAGGACTTCGACGCCATCGTCACGGGCGACCTTGGCTGGGAGGGCAGTGCCATCTTTCACGATCTGCTGTATGCTGACGGTATCGAGGTCGCACCCATGCACACAGATTGCGGCACCATGATCTATTCGCGTCACGTCCAGGATACCCACGCAGGCGGCTCGGGCTGCGGCTGCTCGGGCGTGGTCACGGCAGCATATTTTCTGCCAAAGATCGCAAGTGGCGAGATCAGGGATATGCTTCTGATCGGTACGGGCGCGATGATGAGCCCCGATGCGCTCAAGCAGGGGCAAAGCATTCCTGCCATCGGGCATCTGGTCAGAATCAGGAAAGGGGATTGATATGGATTGGATATGGGATTATATTTGGGCATTCCTGATCGGCGGTGCGCTTTGCGTGATCGCGCAGCTGCTGATCGATCTGACGCGCATGACTCCCGCAAGGATCTTGGTGCTCTACGTGGTCGTGGGTGTGATCTTGGGGGCTGCCGGTCTTTATGAGCCGCTGATCAAGTTTGCGGGGGCAGGGGCGACTACCCCTCTGACAGGCTTTGGATATCTGATCTCCAAGGGCGTGCGCGAGGCGGTGGATGAGCAAGGACTTTTGGGTGCACTCACGGGCGGCTTGAAAGCCGCCGCAGGCGGCACGGCGGCTGCCTTGGTGTTCGGCTATATCGCAACCTTGTGCTTTTCGTCAAAGCCCAAAAAGTGATATTTATGCGGGCGATCACTGATCGCCCCTACAGTATTAGCTATAGATCATCAAAAAATCTATCGTTAACACTCGTAGGGGCGATCAGTGATCGCCCGTACTTACGTAAACAACTCTTTTGTAGGGATCGGCGTCCCCGACGGTCCATAAATTTATTCCCCAAACGCCTTGCGTAATTTCTCCAGCGCACTCTTTTCAATCCTTGATACGTACGACCGCGAGATTCCCAGCTGGAGTGCAATCTCCCGCTGCGTCATGGGTTCTTTTCCCGCAAGACCGTAGCGCAGCACGATGATCTGCCTTTCGCGGTCGTCAAGCAGCGTGTTGACGTAGCGCAAAGCACGCGTGCTCTGCATCTCGCGATCCAGCAGCTCTGCCATATTGTCCTCGGTGGAAATGACGTCAATGTAGGTCAGGGGATTTCCGTCTCTGTCCACGTCGATGGTCTCGTTGATCGAGATCTCGCAGGCAAGCTTTTTGCCCGAGCGGAAGTGCATGAGAATTTCATTCTGAATGCACTTGGCGGCATAGGTGGCAAACTTGGTGCCGTTGCCCACGTTGAAGGTGTCCACCGCCTTGCAGAGCCCGATCGAGCCGATTGAGATCAGATCCTCCTGGTTTTTATTCGACGAATAATACTTGCGCACGATGTGCGACACAAGGCGCAGATTGTGCAAAATCAGCAGCTGCCGCGCATCCTCTGCTGCTTGCCCCGTGCCGTTTGCCATGGTCAAAAAGGCCTCGTGCTCCTCTTCGGCAGACAAAGGGGGAGGGAATTGCTGCGGTGTACCAATCCCCAAAATGACGTGAAAAAAGTAGGTGAACAGTGAAAGCACGTTGAACAAAGCCAAAGCCCCCCTTGCGGCGTAATAGTACAATATATGCCCGCAAGACTTATAAAATGCTTCTCGGTTGAGTGATATTGCGGCTTCGCCGCAGTGATATTCTGCCGTTGGCAGAGTGATATTCCGCTTGCAGCGGAGTGATATTATATTCGCCTCTTATAACTCGCGAAGCGAATAACACTCGGCGTAGCCGAATATCACTGCGTAAGCAATATCACTCGCCAAAGGCGAATATAGTTGATAAAAAAGGAACGAAAGCAGTCGCTTTCGTTCCTTTTTTATCAATACATACCGCCCATGCCGGGTGCGGGAGCAGCAGCGGGAGCTGCGGGCTCGGGCTTATCGGCAACCACGCTCTCGGTGGTCAGAATGACGGATGCAATGGATGCTGCATTCTGAAGCGCACTTCTGGTCACCTTGGTGGGGTCAACAATGCCTGCGCTCATCATGTCAACGTACTCTTCCTTGTAAGCGTCGAAGCCGTAGCCGATCTTGCCGGAGTTTACGATGTTGTTGACGATCACGCCGCCGTCAAAGCCTGCGTTTGCAGCGATCTGACGTACGGGCTCTTCAAGAGCCTTGAGCACGATGCGAACACCGGTGCGCTCGTCGCCTTCGGTGGTATCCAGCAGCTTCTGCACTGCGGGAATGACGTTCAGATAAGCAGTACCGCCGCCTGCAACGATGCCTTCCTCAACGGCAGCCTTGGTTGCGTTGAGTGCGTCCTCAATGCGCAGCTTCTTTTCCTTCATTTCAGCCTCGGTAGCAGCACCGACCTTGATGACAGCCACACCGCCTGCCAGCTTTGCAAGTCTTTCCTGCAGCTTTTCGCGGTCGAATTCGCTGGTCGTGGTTTCAATACCCTGGCGGATCTGTGCAATTCTGCCCTTGATCTCATCGGGGTTGCCGTTGCCGCCAACGATAACGGTATTTTCCTTGGTGATCTTGACCTGTCTTGCATAGCCAAGCTGATACATCTGGGTATCCTTGAGCTCAAGACCCAGCTCGGAGGAAATGACCTCACCACCGGTCAGGATGGCAATGTCACGCAGCATATCCTTGCGGCGATCGCCAAATCCGGGAGCCTTGACTGCAACGCAGGTAAAGGTGCCGCGCAGCTTGTTGAGTACCAGAGTAGTCAGTGCCTCGCCCTCAACGTCCTCTGCAATGATGACCAGCTTTCTGCCGGACTGCAGCATCTGCTCGAGCAGGGGAAGGATCTCCTGAATGTTGGAGATCTTCTTATCGGTGATCAGGATAGCGGCGTCGTCGATGACAGCCTCCATCTTGTCGGTATCGGTGACCATGTAGGGGGAGAGATAGCCGCGGTCAAACTGCATGCCCTCAACCACCTCGGAGTAGGTCTCTGCGCTCTTGGACTCTTCAATGGTGATGACACCGTCCGAGGTGACCTTTTCCATAGCGTCTGCGATCAGCTCGCCGATGACCTCGTCGCCTGCGGAGATAGTGCCGACGCGTGCGATGTCTTCCTTGCCATTGACCTTCTTGGCACTTGCGGCCAGCGCGTCAACTGCTGCGTCAACAGCCTTCTTGATGCCCTTGCGCAGCACCATGGGGTTTGCGCCTGCGGTCACGTTCTTCATGCCCTCGCGAACGAAAGCCTGTGCCAGCAGCGTTGCGGTGGTGGTACCGTCGCCTGCTGCATCGTTGGTCTTGGTAGCAACTTCCTTAACAAGGGAAGCGCCCATGTTCTCGGCTGCATCCTCCAGCTCGATCTCCTTGGCGATGGTCACGCCGTCGTTGGTGATCAGGGGAGAGCCGTATTTCTTGTCAAGCACGACGTTTCTGCCCTTGGGCCCTAACGTGATCTTGACCGTGTCTGCCAGCTTATCAACGCCGCGAACCAGGGCGTTTCTTGCTTCAATGCCGTAAAGAATATCCTTTGCCATGTGTTTTTCTCCTTACTATAATAATCAGTCTACAACAGCCAGCACGTCGTCCTCAGAAACGATGACGTATTCGGTGCCGTCCAGCTTGACAGAGGTTCCCGCATACTTGCTTGCGATGACCTTGTCACCGACCTTAACGGTCATAGCACTGAAGCCGCCGTTTTCGGAGGGCTTGCCGGGGCCAACTGCCAGAACTTCAGCGATCTGGGGCTTTTCCTGTGCGGATGCTGTGAGAATAATACCTGTTTTGGTCTTTTCTTCCGCTTCGACGAACTTGATGACGACGCGGTTGGAAAGGGGCTTGAGAGTCATGTGTTGTTCCTCCTTCTTATGAATGCGCGCGAAAAATCGCGGCCTAAATGATACAATGTTGAATGGCGGGATAAATCCACGAATTAGCACTCTTTCTTTGTGAGTGCCAAACCACAGTACATATTGTACACCAATTTCAGGAAATATCAACCCCTTACGCCCATAATTCACATATAATTAACAATTTTATTGTTATCGGGGCAGGAGTGTCTGCTAAAAATTCGCTCTGCACAACAAAACAGCCCCATCTGTCGCATATATTGAAGCAACAGTGGGGGGAATAGATGATGGAATGGATCAATGCAAACCTTTTGGGAGTGGGTGTGCCCGTGGCTTTGGTGGCGGTCGGGCTGTTTTTTTCGTTGCGCGTGGGACTTGCGTGTGCAGCGCATCCTTTTCGCATGCTTGGAGGAATGCTGCAAAAAACGGGCAGCGGGACCTCTCCCGTGCGCGCACTGACGCTGGCACTTGCGGGCACGCTGGGTGTGGGAAACTTGGTGGGCGTGGCGTCCGCCATTTACTACGGCGGCCCCGGCGCGGTGTTCTGGATGTGGGCAAGCGCACTTGTGGCCATGTCGCTCAAATATGCCGAGGTGGTGTTGGCGGTCGCGCACAGACGCACCGATGCGGACGGCAAGCACCGTGGCGGGGCTATGTATTATATTGTAGACTGTTTTGCCTCGCGCGGCCTTGGCGGCCTTGGCCGCTTTCTGGCGGCTGCCTTTGCGCTTTTGTGCGTGCTGGACGGCATCAGTATGGGCTGCATCATTCAGACCAACGCCATCGGCGGTGCGTTTGAGGGGATCTTGGGCATTCCCGCGATCTGGACGGGAATCGCCCTTTGCGCGCTGACCTTTGCGGTTATGCTTGGGGGATCGGCACGTATCATGCGCGCGACCGATCTGCTGGTACCGCTCATGACAGGTGGCTTTATGGTGCTGTCCTTGGCGGTGCTGATTTTGCGGGCAGGGCAGATCCCGGGTGCTTTGCAAAGCATCTTTTCTGCGGTATTTTCGCCAAGGAGTGCGATCGGCGGCGTGGGCGGCTTTGCCATGGCACGCGCGTTGCGCTACGGCACCATGCGCGGCCTTGTTTCCAACGAGGCAGGCTGCGGCACAGCCCCCATCGCGCACGCCTGCGCGGATACCGACCACCCCGCCAAGCAAGGCTTTTGGGGCATTTTCGAGGTGTTTGCAGATACCTTGGTGCTGTGCAGCATGACCGCGCTGGTCATTTTGGTCAGCTACGACAAGGTCGCGTGCTACGGGGAGAATTCGATCATGATGACCGTGCGCGCCTATACCGAGGTGCTGGGGAATTGGGCAGGGTATTTTTTGTGTGCAATGGTGCTGTTTTTCGGATTTGCCACCGTGGTGTGCTGGGGGCATTACGCGCTGGAGGCCTTGTCGTACCTGACAAAAAACAAGGGCGTGCGCCTTGGCTTTGTCTGCCTGTTTGCGCTCGGAGCAGCGGTGGGCACGGTTGCCGCACCCACCGTGCTGTGGAGCATTGCCGATCTTGCCATCGGGCTGATGACGCTGCTCAACCTTGGCGTGCTTACGCTGATGCAAGGCGAGGTCAGACAATGGACAGTGGACTATTTCTCGCGTTAATTATACATATTATTTGCGTTCATATAAGCGTACAGCATTTCGCCGTGCTGCTGCTCCTCGGCCTGGATGTGGTTCAGCATTTTTCTTGCCTCTGGGTAGGTGAACTCAAACACGCAGGTGTTGTAGAGTGCGGACGCGTGCTTTTCGGTTGCAAGCAGATCCTTGCAAAGAAAGGCGTCAGCCTCCTTGTCCGCAGGGCTTGCGTAGGAAACGGCAACGCAGCTTGATTTGTCGGGCGCGGGGATCTGTGAGGGTACTGTGCCCAGCTTTCCGCTTTCCATGTCGTTTAGCGTCTTCAGATGCTCCTGCTCGGTGGTCGCAATGCCCGAAAGCAACGCCTGCAGCTCGGGTGCCTTTGCCTCAGCTGCATATTTCTGATATTTTGCCACACACAGCTGCTCCTCTCCCTTGAGGTCCTTGAGCAGACTCGATTCCTTGGGTGTAAGTGTCATAATTTTCCTCCATATAAATAATTTGGGTATGGAGAGTGTTGACAAAAAAGGGGAGGGGTATTCAAGGAGATGATTTTCCACATATATTGTTGCTGCAAACGCTGGCGATCAATGATCGCCCCTACGGCGTAACCGTTGAGTTTTTGGTATTGTAAAATTCCAACACACACAGTTGTAGGGGCGAGAATTTCGGCTTTGCCGAAATATGTGATCGCCAGCGCCTACGGCAACAATTCATAAAAAAGCAAACAAGGACTGTATCTACGTGATACAATCCTTGTTTTACGCGAATGTCTCCGCTAATCTATCGATCCGATTGAACTGCGCTTCTTGTATTAAGCCAGCACCGATTGCTTGAACGCTGCGTATTCCTCGTCTTCACCGAAGAATGTGTCAAACGTAGGCAAAAATTTTTCGGGGTGCACGCCGGGCAGGATGCATTCCTCCATCAGATCCTCGTCGAGAATGGCCGAGAAATACAGGGGATTTCTTGCACGCACGTGGAAATCCTCGCTCTTGGCAACCTCGTTGACTTGATTTGCGACGACAAAGAACTGCTTGAGTGCAGCAAGGCACTTTTGCTTGTCGCCAAGCTTCATGCAGGCTTTTGCTTCATTTGAATAAGCCGTGATCTTATATGCCGCGTAAAAATTCGGGCAGCCCAGATCAAAGACAGAGAGCAGGGCTTGGTTTGCCTTGATAAACGCAAGCGCCTTTTCTGTTTGTCCTTGCTCGGTATAGGTGTACGACATCTTTTCCAGCACGTGACTCATGGTCCAGTACATTTTCCAAAGCGCATACTGTGCATATTGCTCCTGCTCAGCATAGCTTTTCTTACCACCCAGCATGCCAACCATGCCGAGAACGCGTCTGTCGTAGCACTCTGCGCTCATTTTCTCAATGCACGCCTGCGCCTTTTCGTACTGCGCGGTCTCGTTGTAAATGCGCGTCAGCATGTTCAGCGCGTCATCCACCTGTTCTTGGTCTCCGCAGGTATCCACCACCTCGGTGCAGACCTTGATCGCCTTTTCCACAGCCTTGGCGCGCTCGTCTGTGTCCTCGGAGAAGCGATTGACCATGGAAAGGGAAAAGGCAAGATAGATTTTGAGCTCGGGGCTGTTGGGATAGCGCGAAAGTCCCTCGCTGATGATCTCAATTTCCTTATAGGTGTCCATGCTGTCATCTGCCGCTTGGATAATCTTCTTGACCTCTTCGGCATAGCTGTTATTGTGATAGCCAAACAGACGATCGATCGAAACGCCAAAGTATTCTGCAATGACGGGGAACAGGCTGACGTCGGGTGCACATACGTCGTTTTCCCATTTGGAAACCGCCTGCTCCGAAACGCCGATCTTTTCGGCAAGCTGTGCCTGCGTGACCTTTTTCGCCTTGCGCAGAGCGTAAATATTACTTCCGATACTCATATTTTTATCCTCATTTCAATGTTGTTTCGTGATCACGATACCATTATAGCATGCGCCTGTATTTCTTGCAACATATCGTATGGCTTGTTTTTGAAAATAAAAATCAACCCCGGGTTGGATTTCATAAATGTACAACAAAGATATAACGCGCAGAAACCGTTCGGATTCGCGTTCTCCCCCCGGTGCTTGGCACAGGGCAGCACCCAATATTTCCCCCCTCCCGGAGGGGGGGCTGTGAGAGTGGTGCTGGTTTTTAATTAAACTCAGCGAAGAAATTTATCCCATTAAGTTTGAGGAAATCCGACCTATTTCCATCGCCCCCCTCCGGGAGGGGGGATAAACGCGCGCCGATCTGTTTCGGCGCAGGGGGGAGAACGCGAAACCAAACGGTTTCTGCGTGTTTCATTGTGTGATTTTAATCAAAAAACGGCGGCCTTTTGGCCGCCGTAAATATTACTGTATCAACTTCTCAATTGCCTCCCAATAGGGGGAGCTTTTGAAATATGCCTCTATGGCCTCGGGGCTTTTGACCTTGAAGGTCTTGTCGCTCTCGATAGCCAGCTCCTTGAGATATCCCGCAAAGCCGTATTCGTCCACGTATTTTTCGGTGAACGCCTGGTTTGCGATCTTGTCTATGCCAAAGAGCGGAATGGCCTTGTCCTTGGACAGGTGGATCATAAGCGAAAGGCCGCTTTCCTTGGAAAACTCCAGCTCGTAGAATACCACCTCATCCCAGGTAAAGGAATTGGTCTTGAAAAAGACGTAGGATTCCATGCCGTCCTCGGTGAACACGTTGCATACGCCCAGCGCCGTGACAATGCTGCACACAAGCAGCACGCAGCACACGATGCCGATGATGATTTGTCCCGACATCTTTTTCTTATCCTGATTTACAGGCGTTTGCTCGTCCTCAATATAATCCTTTGCACCCGGCTGGAAGAGCAGGAAAATGATCTCCAGCAAAATGAAATCCACAAACACGCAATAGAACATGGCGGGCATGGTCATCATGGCAGGTGCGTCGCCTGCGTGGATAGAGAGCACCACGGGCGCGATCGACGCGGTCAGCGCAATGATGCAAAACAGCATCAGGAGCACGACCAGCGTGCCGACCAGAATATATCCAAGGCTGTTGCGTTTGGCAAAGCCTCTGCTTTTTTTCTTCATCATAATACGCGCATAGCCGAGCAGACGTTGAGTCTTGTAGCAAGCTCGGCAACCTCACTTTCGCTCATGGGAGCAGCGGTGATGACCGAAACGTAACCGTCCTCGCAGAGTATATGCCCGGTACGCTCGCCAAGCACAGCGTTTACGTCGGACAGGGAATTTTCAAATCTGAAATAGCGTGCGCAGGAATATGCGGCAAAGTCAGCAAGGTCGTCTGCCGCCGCGTTGACAAAATGCGGCTTTTTGACAGCCCCACCCTTACCGGACGCGATGTCGATGATGTCCGCCACGACTGCGCTTGCAGTGGGCAGCTTGCCGGCTCCCGGGCCGTAGAACATGACGTCGCCTACCATGTTGCCGTTGAGCAGCACACCGTTGAATACGCCCGAGATACCCGAAAGGGGATTGCTCATGGGTACCATGCGGGGGCTGACCAGCGCGGTGATCTTACCGTCCTTACAATCGGCATGTCCGATCAGCTTGATGGCATAGCCCATCTGTGCCGCGTCGGATACGTCCTTGCCCGAAATGGCAGTGATGCCCTCGGTGTGGATATCGGCGGGAGCGATCAGTTTACCAAAGCAAAGACCGCACAGAATGGCGACCTTGCGTGCAGCGTCAAGTCCTTCCACGTCAGCCGCGGGGTTTGCCTCTGCGTATCCCAGTCTTTGCGCTGCTCTGAGCGCGTCGTCAAAGCTGGTGCCGGATTCCTTCATGCTTGTCAGGATATAGTTTGTCGTGCCGTTGAGAATGCCGTTGACCTCGCCGATGCGGTTGGATGCAAGGTCCACGTAGATCGAGCGCAGCACGGGAATACCGCCGCCCACGCTTGCTTCAAACAGGTACGACACGCCGTTTTGCTCGGCCAAAGCCAAAAGCTCTGCGCCAAAGTTTGCAACAACTTCCTTGTTGGAGGTGACCACGCTCTTGCCCGCCTCTAAGCATGCCTTGGTAAACTCGTAAGCGGGGTGAGAGCCGCCCATCATCTCTGCAACCAAAGAGACCTCGGGGTCGTTTACAATGATATTGAAATCATGCACGATGCGGTCAGCAAAGGGGCTGTCCGGGAAATCGCGCAGATCGAGAATGTATTTGATCTCAACGTCACTGCCGCATGCGGCACGGATCAGATCTTTGTTTTGTGTCAGTACCTCGGCACAGCCGCTGCCGACTACGCCAAAACCGAGAATTGCTACAGAAATCATGGGAAAATACCTCCGGGAATCATGCGAATAATATATCATTTTATACTATACCACATTTTTTTGAAAATTGCAAGAAATGGAGTTGATAATTTACAAATTATGTGATATAATTCTGATACGACATCCGCGACGGAAGGAGAAATAGGAATGGCTTCACCGATCGGTGATATGAAAAACGTCAAGATTTTCGTGCTGTATCTGATGGAGAACATCGGATATCCCATGAGCTTTGTGACCATCAACGACGTGACACTGCAGAACGATTACGTCATGTACCTCGATTTTGCAGAGGCGTTTTACGATATGCTGGATAACGACCTGATCGCCTGCGTCGGACAGAACGAGGCAGGGGACGACTTGTACGCGGTGACCTTCAAGGGCAGATGCGTGGCCGAAGAGCTCAAGAGTGACCTTTTGCCCAGCATTCTGGATCAGAGTTTGCGTTGTGCTTTGCGCTATCTGGATTTTCAGAAGAGAGGCGTGCGCATCTCAACCAATATCACTGCACGTCCCGATAAGATGTACGACCTGGAGTGCAGAATGTACGAAAAGGAAGAGGTCATCATGTCGGTCATGCTGACTGTGGACAGCAGGCTGCGCGCAGAGAGAATGGCGGACAACTTCCGCGAAAACCCCGAAAATATTTACAAGGGTGTGACCGCGCTGGTCGCAGGCAACGTAAATTACCTTTTTTCATAAGGGTTTTGGCAGATTTTCGCGCTTTAGTTAACGTGAATAAATTGTAAATTGTTACAAAGTTTTGACTGAAAAATAACAAAAGTCACAAAAAAGCTCCCGCGAGCATTGCACAATGCTCAAACGGGGGCTTTGCGCGTTGTGCAATATTACTAAATTTGCATGGGAATTTTTTCATTGATGTGATAATTCGACAAAAAAATCTCTTGACAAAGGGTGTTTTTGTGGTATAATGGTATAAATGGCACTCTATCAATGGCGGTGAAAACATGAGCAACTCCAACACGAAATTACAGCAAAATGCAGATCTTGCAGATCTGCTGTGCGCTGCGCGTGCAGGAGATCAGACGGCCTATGTGATTCTGCTTGAAAGATATGCACCAATGCTGCATTCCATGGCTGCCAAGTATGCTTCGCCCGAGATGAGCGAGGCGGATCTTGAAGATCTGCGTCAGGAGGCGAGCGTGGTGTTCTGCAGTGCTGTGCAGACCTATGATCCCTCGCGCGAGGGCGTTGAGTTTGGTCTGTACGCAAAGATCTGCGTTGGGCACGGTCTTGCATCTGCTATGCGCGTATTCCGCAGGCAACGTCATCGGGGTGTGCTTTCCTTGGAAGGGGAGGGCTTGATTGAGCAAAATCCCGAGCTGCTTGGCTGCGAGGATTCTGTCACGGATGCCTTGATCGATAAGGAACGTATGGAGGCGTTGCAGCTGATCATTGCGCGCAATCTTTCGTCTTACGAAAGTCGCGTGTGGTGGCTGTACGTTTCGGGTGCTACCACGGCGCATATTGCGCAAATGCTGGGAAAGGATGAGAAATCCATTTCCAACGCCATCTACCGCATCAGAAAAAAGCTGCGGTTGGTGCTCGGACAAGGGGACAACCCGTAAGGGTCTACCATAAATAATTAATCACAACAAGTGAGGGAAAAACAAATGTACGAAGATGAAGTAAAAGTCGTTGGCGAAGAAGAGTTTGTTGACGAAACACTGGTTTGCAAGGAATGCGGCAACGAATTCGTATTCACCGCTGGTGAGCAGCAGTTCTACAAGGAAAAAGGCTTTTTGAACAAGCCCAAGAGCTGCAAGGCATGCCGCGACGCTAAGAAGAACGCAGGCAAGCCCGAGCGTCAGTATTTCATCGCTGTTTGCGCAGAGTGCGGCGGCGAGGCTAAGCTCAACTTCCAGCCTTCTAACGACAGACCTGTTTACTGCAGCGCATGCTTCGAGGCAAGAAGAGCTAAGTAATTTTACTCTTTGCGCGTATCATTTATTAAACAGGGAACATAATGTCTTCGTTTATATCTGATATCAATAGCTGACCGGTCAAGTAAAGCGGACGGGGGATCCATTATCAAGGATCCCCCGTCCGCTTATTTTTGCCTTTGAAAAATCACCGACTACTGCGTTGCTCCTCGCACGCGGC
>JAZNZB010000029.1:0-17643 GCA_045594705.1 Eubacteriales bacterium | reverse complement strand
CAAAATAAAAACCCTCCCGTGTTTCCGGGTAGGCCTTTTCATTTGGCGGAGAGACAGGGATTTGAACCCTGGTACCCGGTTAGAGGTAACACGATTTCCAGTCGTGCGCCTTAGACCACTCGGCCATCTCTCCGTATTCTGTTGACGACCTGTATATCATATCACAAAAAGATCTGCTTGTCAAGCACAATTTTCAAAAAAGTTCAACTTTTTTTATTTTTTGTCAGGTCCCTGCTTGACAATGCCGTGGCGGGCGTGCCCGCCACGGATATATGTCAGTAAAGCTTATGCGTTTTCTGCGATAAACTGCTCAGCGTCCTCTGCCTTGAGTCTCTTGATGCCCTCGGTGGGGTAGAGGGACTGCTCGCCGCCGTTGGTGTACACAAAGTAGTGACCTGCGGGGGTCTTGAACAGGATCTCCTCGTAGCCTGCGGGGTCACCGTAGTAGCCGTAGGTCTTCTTGACGATCAGAGTAGCAGTTTCGGTGTCGTAGATCACTCTGCCGATTTTCTTCTGCATGGTCCGTTCTCCTTCCATAAATTTTCTTTTCTTTTGTTTCCTGCAATATCATATCACATCTCGAACAAAAAATCAAGAGGAAAATCATGAGAAATGCAAAAAATCTTGTGAAAAATTAACGAAATAATCACTTTTTCTTTGTGAAAAGCGTCAGATGTCGGCGTCCTTGATATATTGACTGCCTTTTTCTGCGATAAACACCTTACGTGCGGCCAAGTTGTCGCCAAGCAGCGTGTCAAACATGATGTTGGTCGCCTCTGCGTCGGTGGGTGTGACCGCGATCAGACGGCGCGTGGCGGGGTTCATAGTGGTCTGCCACATCATGTCGGGGTCGTTCTCGCCAAGACCCTTCGAACGCTGCAGCGTATATTTCTTGCTGCCGATCTTTTTCAGGATCTCGGCCTTTTCAAATTCGTCGTAAGCGAAATAGGTTTTATCCTTGGTCTGGATCTCAAACAGGGGAGACTCCGCAATGAATACCTTGCCTTCCTGCAGAAGCGTTGGCAGCAGGCGGTAGAACAGCGTCAGGAGTAGGGTTCTGATCTGGAAGCCGTCCTCGTCCGCATCGGTACAGATGATGATCTTGGACCACTTGAGCGCGTCAAGGTCAAACGCGGTCAGGTCTCCCTTGACCTTTTTGCCCTGAATTTCCACGCCGCAGCCGATGACCTTGAGAAGGTCTGTGATGATCTCACTCTTGAAGATGCGCTCGTAGTCGGCCTTGAGGCAGTTGAGCGTCTTACCGCGCACCGGGATGATGGCCTGATATTCGGCGCATCTTGCCAGCTTACAGGAGGTCAGTGCCGAGTCGCCCTCCACGATGTAAAGCTCGCGGATGGATACGTCCTTGGTGCGGCAGTTGACAAACTTTTCCACGCGGTTGGCAATGTCGATGGTGCCTGTCAGCTTTTTCTTGATGTTGAGTCTTGTTGCGTCTGCAGATTCACGGCTGCGCTTGTTGACAAGCACCTGTGCGGCAAATCGCTCTGCTTCAAGCGGGTTTTCGGTAAAGTAAATGTCCAGATTCTGACGCAAAAAGTCGTTCATGGCCGAGTAGATAAACTCGTTGTTGATCGCCTTTTTGGTCTGGTTTTCGTAGGACGTGCTGGTGGATTGCGAATTGATGACAAGCACCAAGCAGTCCGCGATATCCGAGAACTGGATCTTGGATTCGTTTTTATTGTACTTATTGTTGTTTTTCAGATACTTATCCAGCGCAAAGACAAAGGCGGATTTGGTTGCCTTGTCGGGCGAGCCGCCATGCTCCAGAAAGCTGGAGTTGTGGTAGTACTCGATCGCGTTGACCGTGTTACACACGCAGAAGGAGAAGTCAGCCTTGACCTTGTACATGGGCTTATCCTCTCTGTCCTTGCCCTGTGTTTCCATGTGCCACAGCACGGGCTGGGTGATGGCTGCCTCGCCCACCATTTCGGAAACGTAGCCCGAAATGCCGCTTTCATACACGAATCTTTGCTCGGAGAAGGTCTTGTCCTCCTGCTCAATGTAAAGCACAAAGCAGATGCCGGGGTTGACCACCGCCTGGCGGTGCAGGGTATCCACGTAGAAATTGTGCGGGATGTTGATATCGGTAAATACCTCAAGGTCGGGCTTCCAATGGATGATGGTACCCGTGCGCTTTTCCTTGCGTTCCAATTCGCGCTCGGTAAGCTCGGTCACCGGCTCGCCCTTCTTGAAGCTGATGGTGCGCTCGAATCTGCCGTCGTAAGAGGCAACGGTCATGTATTCCGAGCTGTACTGGGTCGCACACGCGCCAAGGCCGTTCAGACCAAGAGAGTATTCGTAAGCGGATTCTCCGCTATTGTTATCATATTTACCGCCTGCGTACATTTCGCAGTAGATCAGATACCAGTTATATTGTTGCTCCTTCTCGTTCCAGCCCAAGGGGACGCCGCGGCCGTGGTCCTCCACGGTAATGCTCTTATCGCGGAACACACGCACCGTGATCTCGGTGCCGTGACCCTCTTTGGCCTCGTCCACAGAGTTGGAAAGAATTTCAAAAAAGGAGTGCTCGCAGCCGTCAAGACCATCCGATCCGAAGATAACGCCGGGGCGTTTACGCACGCGGTCCGCGCCCTTTAAGGCTGTGATACTCTGGTCGTTGTATTGCTGCTTTGCACCTGTGGTTTTACTTGCTGCCATGTATTCCTCCGTCACTAATATATATCCAATCTATATTATAACATTTTTTTCTCGTTTTGCAAAGGGTTTTTGCACAAAATATTTGTACAGGGCGTAAATATTCGGGGAATTCTATTGCAAAATGACCGATAAAGCAGTATAATTACAATGAAATAATATGGGATCGTATGGATTGTGAGGTGTGCGCATGAACGATTCTTCTGTTCTGTCAGCCATCCGCGGCGGCACGTGCTGTCTGCTTGGCTTTGGTGTGTCCAATATGATGCTGACAGACGTTCTTTTTGAGCTTGGTGCTGCGTGTATACGCGTTTATGATAAAAAGACCCCCGAGCAGCTGGGCGCGATCGCGCTTTCGCTGTGCGAGCGGGGCGTGGAATTTTTCTGCGGGGAGAATTACCTGGAAAGCTTGGACGGTGACGTGATCATCCGCTCGCCCGGCTTTCGCCCCGACAGACCCGAGATCGCGGCTGCCATCGAGCGCGGTGCTTTGCTGACCAGCGAAATGGAGCTTTTCATGGCGACCACCAAGGCGCGCGTGATCGGTGTGACGGGAAGTGACGGCAAGACCACGACCACAACGCTGACCTGGCATCTGGTCAAGGCTTACTTAAAGGCGCGCGGCTACGGCCACGCCTACGTGGGCGGCAACATTGGCACGCCGCTTATGCCGTATTCTGCCGAGATGACCGAGGACGATTTTGCCATCGTGGAGCTCTCCAGCTTTCAGCTGATGACCATGCAGCGCGCACCCGCGTGCAGCGCGATTACCAATCTCAGCCCCAATCACTTGGACTGGCATACCGGCATGGACGAATATATCGCGGCCAAGAGCCACATTTATAAAGGAATCGGCGCAGAAGTGCTGGTCACAAACCGCGACAACGCGCTTTGTATGGAGCTGGTGGACAACGCCCCCGTGCCCGTCGTGCTGTTTTCTTCCCAATTGCACGACTTTGAGAGCATCATGCAGGGCAGAGCGGGCAAGGCGGTCTTTATCCGTGACGGCATGATTGTCTGCTCGGACGGCAGGTGCGAAAGAGAAATGCTGGCCGTTTCCGACATCAAGCTGCCCGGCATGCACAACGTGGAGAATTATATGACCGCCATTGCGCTGACAGAGTCGCTGATCACGCCCGAGATGGTCGGGGAGCTTGCGCGCAGCTTTGGCGGCGTGGAGCACAGATTTGAATTCGTGCGCGAAAAGGACGGCGTCAAGTTCTATAACAGCTCGATCGACTCGACTCCCACGCGCACCGCAGCCGCGCTTTCGGGCATTCCGCCGAGAAGCGCGTGGGTGATCTGCGGAGGATACGACAAGCATATTCCGTTTGCGCCCTTGGCAAAGGTGCTGCGCGAGCGCGCACTCGGCGTGGTGCTGACGGGAGCGACGGCTGACAAGATTGCCGCGGCTCTGGACGAGTGCCGCGAGGGGGACCTCGATCTGCCCGTTTACAGAGAGGCGGATTTTGCCGATGCGGTACGCTGCGCGGCAGCGCACGCCAAGGCGGGCGAGATGGTGCTGCTGTCTCCCGCTTGTGCAAGCTTTGATGCGTTTGACAATTTCGCGCATCGCGGCCGCACGTTTTGTAAGATTGTAAGTGAGTTATAATACAGAAAACAGAGGAAGAATTATGGATCTGAAAGCATTGATCACGTCGCTTTGCGGCCTTTACTCGGTATCGGGCGCAGAAGCGGCAAGCACGCAGGGCGCGGAGCGCATTCTCTACGACCTGTTTGACGAGCACGTCACGGATGGCGTCGGCAACCACGTCTTTATCAAGCGTTGTGGCCGCAAGAACGCCCCCAAGATCTTGCTTGACGCGCATTTTGACGAGATCGGCATGATGGTGACCGACATTACCGAGGAGGGATTTGTCCGCTTTACCAACGTGGGCGGCGTGGATACCCGCATCCTGCCCGGTGCAAGACTGATTATTTACGGCAAGAAAAACGTGGAGGGCATCGTTTGTGCCATGCCTACCAAGCTGCTTGGAGGTGACCCCGATGCGCTGCCCGAGATCGGCCAGCTGTATCTGGATACCGGCTGGAGCGCACATGAGCTCAAGAAAATGATCTCGATCGGCTCGTCCATCGGCTTTATGCCTACCTATACAAGCCTGCTTGGCGATCGCATCGCGGGCAAGGCGTTTGACGATAAAGCCTGCGGTGCGTGCATTGCGCACGGCGTGGGCGCAGTCAAGGCCCAGGATATGGCGGGTGACGTTTATTTCCTGTTTTCCGCAGGAGAGGAGACCAGCATGCTGGGTGCTCTGACCGGCGGTGGCAGCATCGCCCCCGATTACGCCATGGTCATTGACGTGACGCACGCAGCAACTCCCGAGACGTCCGATCTGCCGCTTGCAAGCTTTGGCAGCGGTGCGGTGCTGGATTATGCACCCATTACCAACAGAGCCCTGACCAACATGGTCAAGAAGCTTCTGACCGACAAGGAAATTCCGTTTACCTGCGGTGCATCGGGCGGCAGCACGGGCACCAATGCAAACAGACTTTGGCTGACAGGGGACGGCGTGCCCACTGTGCTTGTCAGTCTGCCGATCAAGAATATGCACTCGTCTACCGAGGTGCTGGACCTGCGTGACGCGCAGGCAGTGGCAGATGCGGTGAGTGCGTTTATTTGCTCAAAACAGATCGGGGAGGAGTTTGCAAGATGAAATATTACGGACTTGAACTGATCGAACAATTATGCCGCGAGTTTGGCCCTTCGGGCTGCTGTGATACGCTTCGCGAGGCCATCGTGGAGCAGATCTCGGACGTTTGCGACGCTTACTGCATTGATCGCGTGGGCAACGTGGTTGCCAAGGTATGCGGCAGCGGCGAGGGATACAACGCCAAAAATCCCAAAAAGGTGCTTGTTTGCACCGGCATGGACGAGGTTGGTATGATCATCAACCGCGTATCCGATAAGGGACATCTCAAATTCAGCCTCGTGGGTGATATCGACGCGCGCGTGCTGGGCGGCAAGAGCCTTTTGATCGGCGACGGACAGCGCGCCATCAAGGGCGTGGTGGCCTCCAAGGCGATCCATTTGCAAAGCCCCGAGGAGCGTCGCAAGCTGACGCCTGCCCGCAAGATGTATATCGACATCGGTGCAGAGAGTGCGGACGAGGCAAAGGAATACGTGGACGTTGGCTCTATGGCAACCTTTGATACGCCCTTTGAATGCTTTGGTGAGCAAAAGGCGTTCATGCGCGCAAAGGCATTGGAGTCAAGACTGGGCTGCGCGGCTGCCATTGAGCTTGTGCGCATGCTAAAGTCGGGCAGAGTCAAGCTGCCTTACGATCTGTACGTGGCATTTACCGATTGCTCCGAGGTGATCTTCAGTGCGGCGCGCGTGGCAGCGGCGGCTGTCAAGCCGGATCTTGCCATCATTCTTGAGGCAAGAGAGGCGTTGGATTATCCCGGTATCAGCGAGAGTGTGCGTATGTGCGCACTCGGTGGAGGCGCGGCTGTTGCGTTCCTGGATTCCTCAGCCATTTATGACAAGGATCTGACTGCAGATCTGCGCGCTTGCGCAAAGGCAGAAGGCATTGATACCCAAGCCGTTTGCGGCTCACCGCGCGCACAGCTGGGCGGAGCGGTACAGCAGGGGGCACACGGCGTGCGCATGGTCTCGCTGGGCTATCCCATCAGAAATTTGCACGCGCCCGCGCAGGTTGCCAAGGTTTCGGATTATTATGCGGTAAGAGATCTCTTATTCGCTTACGTCAAAGAGATAAAGGAGTAAATTATGCTGACTAAATTGAAGCATCTTGTAAACGTCAGCGGCATTTCGGGCAGAGAGGCTGCCATTGCCGCAAAGATTTCCGAATATATGACCCCTCTTTGCGATAAGGTCTATACCGACGCGATGGGATCGCTGATTGCCTATAAAAAGGGAACGGGAGAGAAAAGAAGAAAAATCATGCTGGTCGCGCACATGGACGAGATCGGCTTTGTGGTTACACATATAGAAAAGAACGGCATGCTCAGACTCGCCCCCATCGGCGGCATTCATTTTTCGGCATCCGCCTTTTCCGAGGTCGTGTTTGAAAACGGTCAGCGCGGCGTGCTGGTTCCGGAAACGGGTGTCAAGCCCAACGACTGGACCTACGATAAAATGGTTGTGGACATCGGCGCCAAGGACGCACGCGACGCAGAGAAGCGCGTTGCGATCGGTGATTTCTTCTCGGTCGCTCCCAACGTCATCAAGCTCTCGGCGCGCAGAATTGCGGGCAGACCCATGGACGACCGCATCGGCTGCGCGATCATGATCGAGATTGCAGAGAGATTGCAGGAGAACCCCTGCGAGGACGACGTGTATTTCGTGTTCTCGGTGCAGGAAGAGGTTGGCGTGCGCGGTGCAGGCCCTGCAGCAGAGCAGATTTGTCCCGATTATTGCATCAACTTTGATGTGACCGGCACGGGAGACACCGTAGGCGCAAAGCCCATGGCCTGCGAGCTGGGCGGCGGCGCTGCCATCAAGGTCAAGGACAGCTCTGTGCTTTGCCATAAGGGTGTGACCGACAGATTGGTCAAGCTGGCCCGCGAAAAGGGATACAAGTATCAGATGGAGATTCTGACCGCGGGCGGTACGGATACCTCTGCCGTACAAAAGAGCGGCACGGGCGTCAAGGCTGGCGCGATTTCTATCCCGACCCGTTATATCCACTCGGGCGTGGAGATGTTTGACCTTGGGGACACCAGACTTTGTGTGGAGATTACGCTCCTGTATCTCCATAGTGATAAAAAAGAATAAATTGCGCGAAATACAGGGGGAAATATGGAATTTTCAGAAAAAATATGGGATCTTGCAGCCGAAGCGGAGGTGGCTCTTGCACCTTGCTTTGCGCGCATTGACAAGATCTCGTTTGGCAATACGCAAAAGATCATGGATGCCTTCCGCGAGCACCGCGTGGGCATGACCATGTTTGATTCTACCAGCGGCTACGGCTACGACGATCGCGGCAGAGATACGCTGGATGCTATCTGGGCAGACGTGATGGACGCAGAGGCTGCCTTTGTGCGCCATCAGATCGTCAACGGCACGCAGGCCCTGACCATCGGCTTGTTCGGCCTTCTGCGTCCGGGGGATGTGATGCTCAGCGTGGCGGGCAAGCCCTACGATACACTGGAGGACGTCATCGGTATTACCGGTAAGGCGGGCGACGGCTCTCTTGCCGATTTTGGGGTCAAGTACGATCAGGTCGAGCTGACAAGTGCAGGCGAATTTGACTTTGACGGCATCGCGGACAAGCTTTCCTTGTACGGAGAGAGCGTCAAGGTGGTGTTCGTGCAGCGCTCCAAGGGGTATCTCAACAGAAAAACGCTGTCCTGCGCACAGATCGGCGAGCTGGTCAAGTTTGTCAAGGAAAGATGCTCGGCTTACGTGGTGGTGGACAACTGCTACGGTGAGTTTACCGAAGAAAAAGAGCCCACCGCATACGGTGCGGACATGATCATTGGCTCTTTGATCAAAAATCCCGGCGGCGGCATGGCTGAGACGGGCGGCTACATTGCAGGCACGGCACGCGCCGTGGAGCTTGCAAGCTACCGCTTGACCTCGCCCGGCGTAGGCTGTGAGGTTGGTGCGACTATGGGGCAGAACAAGAGCCTTTACAAGGGACTTTTCTATGCGCCGCATACCGTTGCGCAGGCACTCAAGACAGCGCATCTTGCCGCTTACGTGTTTGAAGCCCTCGGCTTTGCGGTCGAGCCGCGCTGGAACGAGCAGAGATACGACATCATTCAAACGGTCATTACCGGCTCGCCCGAGGGACTGTGCGCGCTTTGCCGCGGCATTCAGGCAGGCTCTCCCGTGGATGCATACGTCACGCCCGAGCCTTGGGCAATGCCGGGCTATAACGATCCCGTCATTATGGCGGCAGGCGCGTTTGTGCAGGGCTCGTCCATTGAGCTGTCGGCAGACGGACCGCTGCGTCCGCCCTATACCGCCTATTTCCAGGGCGGCCTTACCTATGAGAGCGGCAAGATCGGAATTCTTTCTGCTGCTCAGAGCATGCAAAAGGAGGGCAAGGCATGAAAAAGATCAGAATGATAGCAACACTTTTGCTGCTGACGCTTGCGTGCGGTGCGTTTGCTGCATGCTCCAAGAATCCGGCGCCTACGGGTATGATGGACGTCACCTGCCAGGGTGAGGAATTTATTCTGTACGTGCCCATGACCTGGATATCCAACTCGCGCAGCGGTGTTTCGGGTGCATATTATACCACTGCCGACCACTCTGAAAAGGGCGAGGAGCTGGCACGTCACAGCAAATACTGGAATATCACCGCGCAAAAGGTGACCGATGCCTCCGAGAGCATTGACGCTTATTGGGAAAAGCTGAGCGCGTACTACAAGGAAACCTATGAGGCATTCGTACTTCTGCCGCACAAGGGACCCTCCGAGGAGTATCCCGAGGGTCAGCTGTACCGCCAGACCTCGTTGGATATCTACGGCGACGACGCCGGCATGTGCGCAGCACAGGTCTACGTCTTTACCGCCAAGGTCAAGGAGTTTGCCCCCATCGAGGATCTGAGTGAGCAGCAGCCCATGACCTTTACGCGCAAATATTGCCAGGTCATTGCCAAGGCTCCCGACGGCAGCGGATTTTTCGTGCTGACCTATACGGCAAGAGAAGAGGACTATGAAACCTTTATCGACACCTTTATCTACGAGATCCCGGACGAGACTGTGGTGGGTGAATTTGTCATTCTTACGGAAAAGACTGCAACCACAGCTCCCAAGCTGTTTGACGATCCCGATACCTCGGACGATATGATCCCCGCCTCCACCAACGAGATGCCTTACCGCTTCTATGTGCCGAGCGATTGGCGTGTGGGTCACACCACCGAATATCCCGTCGCACATGCACCGAGCGGCAGTGCAAACGTGACTGTGACAATTTATACGCCCTCCAACGTGGAGATGAGCGTGGATCAGTATTGGCAGGGCTACTGCCTACCCGAATACCGGGCGGTGTTCGATTCGCTGAACGTGTCCGAGACTGTCAAGGAGGGCACGATCGGTGTCGAGAAGGATGCCAAAAATGCCAAGACATATACCTTTGACGCAAGCATTGGCGGCAGAGAATACCGCTATGCACAGACCGTGATCGTACATTCCAGCCTGATCTACGTCGTCACCTATACCGCGCTTGCCTCGGACGGCAGCTTTGAGCAGTATATGGAAGATTACAACGCTATGCTGGATTCCTTTACCTTCCGCTGATATGAGTACGATTTATTTGGATAACAGCGCAACTACCGCGCTTTGTGATGCCGCCAAGCAGGCAATGATCGCGGCCATGGAGTGCTACGGCAATCCTTCTTCGCTGCACAAGGCGGGGCTTGATGCCGAGCACATGGTCAAAAAGGCACGTGAGCAGGTGCTCTCGGCACTTGGCGTGCGCACAGGTGCGGGGCAGGTATATTTC
Organism: Eubacteriales bacterium; assembly: GCA_045594705.1. Lineage (GTDB taxonomy): Bacteria > Bacillota > Clostridia > Oscillospirales > CAG-272 > SVQP01. The sequence goes on along the minus strand of JAZNZB010000029.1, from coordinate 7,529 downwards.
ACCGCCTCGGGAACAGAGGCCAACAATCTTGCTATCTTTGGCAGCGTGTATGCCAAGGAAAGACGCGCAGGCGGCCGCATCGTTACTACCGAGGGCGAGCATTCCTCGGTCGAAATGGCACTGCAGGCACTTGAAAAAAAAGGCTTTGAAGTCGTCAGAATTCCCACACGCCAGGGTGTGCTTGATATGGACTTTGCAAATAAGGCCATTACCAAGGATACGCTGCTGGTCACGGCCATGATGGTCAATAACGAAACGGGCGCGCTGTATGATCTCAAGTCCCTGTTTGCACTGGCCAGACGAAACGCTCCCGGTGTCGTGACGCATTGTGACGCGGTGCAGGGCTTTATGAAAGCAATCTTCTCTCCCGCAGCCATCGGCGCGGATATGGTCACGGTCAGCAGCCACAAGATCCACGGCCCCAAGGGCGTGGGCGCATTGTACGTCAGTGCCGAGGTGCTCAAGGCCAAAAAGCTGATCCCGGTCACACTGGGCGGCGGTCAGGAGGCGGGCATGCGCTCGGGCACAGAGAATACCATCGGTATTGCGGGCTTTGGCGCGGCATGCCAAAAGGCGCAGAGCACCTTGCGCGATGATCTGCGATGCATGACGGCTTTGCGCACCTATCTGGAAGAGAAGCTTTCAGCGCAGGGCGAGATCACGCTCAATCTGCCGCGCGCAGGACGCGCACCGCATATTGTGAACCTGACACTGCCCGATATCAAGAGCGAGACCATGCTGCATTATCTTTCGGGGCAGGGGATTTACGTTTCCAGCGGCTCTGCCTGCTCCTCACACGGACACGCAACCTCGCGCGCACTCAGTGCATTCGGTGTCAGCGCGGCGAGTGCGGATTGTTCCTTGCGTATCAGCCTTTGTTCTGCCAACACACAAGCGGAGATCGACGCGCTTTGTGCTGCTCTTGACATCGGCGTACGCAATCTGGTCAGAATTCATAAATAACTGAATATAAGAAAGGAATTGCTATGAAAACTATTCTCAGAACCATTCTTTTTCTGCTTTGCGGTATCATGCTGGTCAGTGCCGTTGCATGCGAGGGCGGCTCGAAAGATGCTTCGACCGAGGAGCCTACCACTGAGCCTACCACTGAGCTGGCCACTGATACCGATACGACCGAGCAGACGACTCCCGAGGAAGAGACTACCGAACAGGACATTGACGTCATGATCGGTGAGACGCTGGATGCGGCATATGCTGCAGACTTTACCGTTTCCAAGGTGTTTACCTCGGATATGGTGGTGCAGCGCGGTGAAAAGCTGCGCGTTTGGGGTTGGGCACCCGAATCCGAGAATGGCAAAAAGGTCTCGGGTGAGTTTATGGGCATGTTTGCCGAGGCTTTGATTGAAAACGGCGAATGGACCATTCAGTTTGGCGCAAAGCTGTCCGCCTGTGCAGAGCTTGGCAACTCCATGAAGATCTATACCGACAGCAAGGAAGTGGTATTCGACGACGTGCTGGTGGGTGACGTTTACATGGTCATCGGTCAGTCCAACGTGGCGTACTCCTTCGGCTCTTATCTCTCTGCATCAAATACGGACAAAGAAAACTACGGTGCGAATATGATCGACGAATCCCTGCCGATCCGTCTGCACTACAATACGCTCAATGAAAACGAAGCGCACGGCTATCCCAAGAGAGGTACGACCGAGGTTTGTCCCGACGTTGTGCATAACCGCACCTGGGAAAAGCCCAATTCCACAAGCGTCAACCGCTTTACCGCGATCGGCTACTGCTTTGCATGGAATTTTGTGCAGATGACCGAGGGGAAAGTCCCGGTAGGCGTGATTGAGATCGCCGGCAACGGCCAGCCCTTGGGTGCATTCTTGCCCAACGAGGTGGCTGACGCCACAAAGTCCGACCGCTGGAATGATAAAGATGGCATTTACGTGCCCGAGGGCGTTAACGCAGTCTGGGCGAGATATATGTACAATCATTACATGTATCCCTTTGAAAAGTACGCCATGGCAGGCCTTGTATGGTATCAGGGCGAGAGCGATTTCCAGCGCGCGCACGCATCGGAATTCATCGAACGCTTCTCAGCCTTTATGACCTATATGCGCTCGACGCACAACGTTACCAACCCCGATTTTGCGGTCTACATGGTAGAATTCCCCACTATTTATGAAAGACATCCCAACCATTCGGGCGACTGGCATTACATGGATCTGGGCCTGATCCGCTGCGTGGTGGGTGCGATCCCGCTGACACTTCCCAACTCCTATCTGTCGGTTTCCAGCGACCTTTGGGCGGACGACACCTACTTCAACAGCCTGCATCCCGACTGCAAGTTTGACCAAGGATTGCGCCTTGCAAAGCTTGCTGCAGCCGTACGCGGCGACGCGGGCACTCTGGAAAGTGCGACCGGCCCGATCCTTGAGTCGGTGGAATTCTCGGCTGATTACAAGTCTGCCGTGCTGACCTTTACCAACGTGGGCGAGGGTTTGACCACTACGGACGGTGGCACGACGGTCAACGGCTTTACCTTTATGAGAACGTCCTACACGATCAACAACAAGAAGGGAACAACCATCTCTGCAGAGATCACGGCTCCCAATCAGATCACTGTGACCTGCTCTGCGAGCATGAAGAACGGCGTGGTTTATAACGGTGTGGCTAACAATTTCTTTGGTAACCAGATCAACCTGTGTAACAGCTACGGCAATCCCGCAGGAGCATTCTTTGCAGCTCCCGAAGAATAAAACGAAAAGAAAAAACGCTCGTGCTTGATGCACGAGCGTTTTTTGTTAAGTAAGAGATCAATACTTAATGATCTTAACGCTACCAACCAGGGGCAGGTCGAAGAATTTACCGGTAAGGTTACCGTAAATCACAACAACACCCAGGAACAGGAAAGCGAGGCCGCCGAGAACGGGGATGATGCCGATAAAGCTCAGAATGAACATCCAGATAGCCTGGTTGCACAGATAGCCAAGCAGAGCGGATTCCTTATCCTTGTTGCGCAGGATCAGAGCGATAATGAAGCTGACCAGAGGGAAGACGTAGCTGAGAATGGACAGAACGATGGTCCATACGTTGTACTTCTCCTTTTCCTGATCGGTGAATACGTTGGTTGCGGTATTCGGAATCTTCAGAATGAAATTATCAAAACCGTTGAGCTGCATGATAAACCTCCAAAATATTTTTTATGACGGTGTGTCAGTTGTTTCATTATAAACTAATATTCACGATTTGTCAATAACCAAGGCGATATTTGTCACATTTTGTTTGAAGAAATTGCATATAAATTGATATCCCACGCAGGGAAATAGCGGAATCTGCGTAAATATAGGCGATAATCGGGATTGATTTTGTGCACCAGCTGCGGCAGCAGGTAAAGATCCTCGCTGCGATGGTAGCAGGAAACCAGCAGCGCGGGGGCGTGCGCCTTGATGGTTTGGAGGCAGCCGTGCAGAGCCTTTTGCTCCGAGCCTTCCACATCGAATTTGATAAAGTCACAGTGCTCTCCCTGCAGAATGCCGTCCACCGAGCGTGCCTCGACCTCCTTGATTTTGCCTGCGCGAGGCAGCAGGACGCCGGAGGTGTTCTGTGCAGCACCCGCGTTGCGGTTGCCGGAAGCGTCAAAATAAAGCGTGGTATCCTCGTTCCATGCGGCCCAGGGAAGAGGACGTACTGCAAAGCGAGCTTCTACATCAGCATATGCGCAAAGCTTGCGATAATTGCGCGCATCCGGCTCAAGTGCGTAAACCGTTTGCAGATTTGGCGCATAAGGTGCAAGCGCGCGTACCGAGTCTCCGTTGTAAGCACCCAGATCGACCGCAGTGCGGAAGGTGTGAGAGGGCAGAATTTGTGTAAAAGACTCGTCGGGATCGTTCTCGGCATCCAACAGATATTTTAAGTCCCCCGTGAGCTTGTACGCGATGATCAGATCGAACACACGTACCGATTCCTCGTCTGCAAGCAGAGCGCGCGCAGCGTCAAATTGCTGCTTGTGCTCCCTGTAAAAGGCTGAGTCGAACAGATTGTCTCCAAATACGGGCACGTCGGGTGCGTAAAGCTCACATTCATCTGCCACGCGCAGAATGGTTTCCATCACGTCCGGCAGGGAAGAGGCAAAGGAGAGCAGAACGATCATGTTGTCCGCACCGTATTTTTGCTTGGCTTCGGTGTAAGAAAGCACGCGCTTGCCATGAAATGAGTGCCCGCGCACAAAGCCGTCGCTTGCAAAAAAGTCCTCCACCGTGATGCCCTTGGCATCTGCCACGGCCAAGATCTTATCTGCACCGTTGCCCATGCCGTACATGACCACGTGCTTCTCGGTTTTTTTCAGATATTCCCACAGATCGGGATATGCGGAATATGGCATGATATGTCCTTTCTTTTGTTGACAAATAAGCTTGATTATGCTACAATTATACCATAATCTTATGCTTTTGTAAAGGAGATTTATTATGGCTTGCTTGTTTTGCAGAATTATTGCGGGAGAGATCCCTTCCAAAAAGGTGTATGAGGACGAATACGTCTATGCATTTTACGATATTGCGCCCATGGCACCCGTGCACGTGTTGCTGATTCCCAAGCAGCATATGGACAGCGCCGATGCAGTCAACGCAGAGAACAGCGTGTACGTTGCCAAGATCTTTGAGGCAATTCCCGCTGTTGCCAAGGCTTGCGGCCTGGAAAATGGCTATCGCGTGATCACCAACTGCGGCGAGGATGGCTGCCAGAGCGTAAAACACCTGCATTTCCATCTGCTTGGCGGCAAAAAGCTGCCCGAGACGCTTGCATAAGATGATGGACACAAGACTTTACGACGTCCTTGCAGGAAGAGAAGAGAATTACTTGCTTCCTTTCTACTGGCAGCACGGCACGCACCGTGATCGCATTCCTGCGCAGATCGAGCGTATTTATAAGAGCGGCTGCCGCGCGCTTTGCGTGGAATCCCGCCCGCATCCCGATTTCTGCGGTCCCGGTTGGTGGGCGGATCTGGACGTGATCCTGTCCGAGTGCGAAAAGCGCGGCATGAAGGTGTGGATCTTTGACGACAAGCGATATCCCACGGGATATGCCAACGGTCTGATCGAGACAAAGTATCCGCATCTGCGCCAGCGCGAGATCATTGAGGATCATATCGACGTCATGGGGCCTGCCCCCGAGACCTCTTTTTTGGTCAGCACGACCTGGGAGGATGACGAAATTCTGGGTGTTTATGCCTTCAGACGTACCGACGAAGGCGAGCAGACAACGGGAGGCTATATCGATCTGACACCCACGCTCAAGGAGGGGTACGCGTTTTTTGACGTGCCCGAGGGACTTTGGCGCGTATTTATTTATACCAATTCCCGCAGAGGAAATCGCGCCAACTATATCGATATGGTATCCGAAGAGTCCTGCAGAGTGCTGCTCGAGGCGGTCTACGAGCCACACTACGAGCATTATAAGGCATATTTTGGCAACACTTTGGTAGGCTTTTTCTCGGATGAGCCCTCGTTTGGCAACAGCATGGCCACCCGACATCCCACAGACCCCTGCGGACACGAGCGTCCTGTGGGCACGGTGGGTATGGCACTGCCGTACAATCCGCGCGTTATCGAGCTGATGAGCGCAGAGATGGGCGAGCTCGCACTGCCTTATATGGCTGAACTGTGGTATTGGAGCGAGCACGCCCCCTTGACGCGCCTTGCTTACATGAATGCGATCACCGCACTGTATCGCGACAATTTCGGTTACATGATCGGCAACTGGTGCCGCGAGAGAGGCGTGATGTACATCGGTCACATCATCGAGGACTATAACTGCCACGCGCGTCCCGCGGTTGGAGCGGGGCACTATTTCCGCGCGTTGGAGGGGCAGGATATGGCAGGCATTGATATCGTGCTGCATCAGGTCATGCCGGGTATGGCGCACCATATCCATAATGCAAGCCTTTCCTCGGGCTTGACCGACCCTGCGTTTTACCACTACGTGCTTGGCCAGCTGGGCGCATCGCTTGCACATCAGTATCCGCAAATGAAGGGCAGAGCCATGTGCGAGGTGTTTGGCGCGTACGGTTGGGCCGAGGGATGCACCATGATGAAGTGGCTGGTCGACTTTTTGCTGGTTCGCGGCATCAATCATTTTATTCCGCATGCATTCTCGCCCGATTATCCCGATCCCGATTGCCCGCCGCACTTTGGTGCAGAGGGGCATGACCCGCAGTTTGAGGGCTTTACCCATCTGATGAAATATGCCAACAAGGCCGCGCACCTGCTCTACGGTGGCGAGCACGTGACCTCTTGTGCCGTGCTGTACCACGCAGAGGGAGAGTGGATGAACGAGAAAGGCGACTATACCTTTACCCAAGTGCCCGCGCAGGCACTGCTGGACGCGCATTTGTGCTACGATATCATCTGCCTTGAAATGCTGGAAAAGGCTGAGATAGCGGATGGCAAATTGCTTGTCAACGGTGAGGCGTACGGTGCTTTGGTCGTGCCGTATGCCAAAGAGATCCCCGAGAGCTTGCGCGCGTGCATCAACCGCATTCATCATGCAGGCGTTCCCGTGCTGCATTGTGATGGTCGGGCAGCAGGAGTTGAGGGACGCTTTGTGGTTGCAGAAGAGATTCCCGATCATATTTACTCGCTGGGTCTTGCCGATATCAAGGTGGATGGCGATTGTCCTCTGTTGCGCCACTATCACGTCAAGAGAGACGGTTGTGACGTGTTTATGTTCTTCAACGAGGACAGCGTCAAGACCGCGCGTGCGACAATCACACTGCCCGTGCAAGGGGAGTTTGCAAGATTGCGCATGATCGAGGACGCGACTTATGCGGGCAAGACCGAGGACGGCAAGATTACAGTCGAGCTGCTGCCGGGTCAGTCCGAGATTTTGGTGTTTGGTTGTGACGCTGCAGAGCTTGAAGCATTGCCCATGCCCATTCGTGAGACTGTGCTGACGCCTACGTTTGATATTTCGCTGGCGGATTCCGATGATCTTGATGCGTTTTATCCGTATAAGACCACCGACCGTCTGGTCAGCCTGACCTCGGCTGCCGAAAAACCCGCATTCTCGGGCATTGCGCGCTATACCTTTACGCTCAACGCAGAGAACGTGCCCGCAAAGGCCTCGCTGGATCTTGGCCGCGTCGGACATACGGCCCGAGTTTTCGTCAACGGAAAATGCGCAGGCATCCGCATCACAGCGCCGTATGCATTCCCCATTTCGGATGATTTGACCGCAGGGGAGAACGTGATCACAATCGAGGTGGCAAACACGCTGGTCGGCAAAGCAAGAGACAAGTTCTCGCATTGCATGCCCATTCCGCCCTCGGGATTGCTCGGACCTGTCAAGTTGATTGAATATTGAATAAAAAAAGAACAGCCCATGGGGCTGAGGAATAAGCGGTGAAAAGAGAGAGTCATGCGAAAAGATATTTCGCAAAGCTCTCTCTTTTTGCTATATGAGTGATATTCCGACTGCGTCGGAGTGATATTATCGCTGCTGCGATAGTGATATTGAAGCCTTGCGGCTTCAGTGATATTCTATTCGCCTCCAAAACTTGCGAAGCAAAT
>JAZNZB010000028.1:0-16366 GCA_045594705.1 Eubacteriales bacterium | reverse complement strand
TCGACCTGCGACCTTTTTGAAAAAAGGTCGATCAAAAACTTTCGTTCTGTTTTACTTAACTTGAATTTGGAGGCATCTCTTGACTACCCTACTGACAAAGCTATTTATCAAGAATCCCGATGCCGTGGGCGACGTGCGCGTGCGCTCGGCCTACGGCACTATGGTCAGCATTGTCTGCATCGTGCTGAATCTGCTGGTTGCCGCAGGCAAAATCGCCGTGGGTGCGCTGTTTGGCGCGATCTCGATCATGGCCGACGGTATGAACAACCTTTCCGACGCGGGTTCTTCGTTGGTCTCGCTGATCAGCTTTCGCATGGCTGCCAAGCCTGCCGACCGCGAGCATCCCTTCGGACACGCAAGAATTGAATACGTGGCCTCGCTTTTGGTCTCGGTCATCATCATCCTGGTCGGCTGGACGCTGTTCCGTGATTCTATTGAAACGCTGATCGCGCTTTTGCAAAGCACCGAGCCCGCCGAGGTTGCAAGTGCGACCTGGCTGACCTACGTTGTGCTTGGCATCTCGATTGCGGTCAAGCTGTGGATGTTCTTCTTTAACAGAAACATTGCCAAAAAGATCGATTCCTCGGTCATGCGTGCTACCGCCACCGACTGCATCTCGGACGCGGGCGCAACGCTTGGCGTGCTTGCAGCACAGATCGCGGCTGCATATCTGGGCTGGCCCTGGCTGGACAGTGCAGTGGGCATTGGCATCTCGGTGCTGATCATCATTGCGGGTATCCGCGTGCTGGGAGAGACCAAAAATTCCATTCTTGGCGAAGCACCGGCTGATGACGTGGTAGAGAGCATCAAGGCACTTGTGAGCGAGTATCCCGAAGCAATCGGCATTCACGATATGATGGTACACAGCTACGGCCCCGGACATTACATCGCATCCTTGCACGTGGAGGTGGATGGCAGCGCGGACGTGTTCCACACGCACGACGTCATCGACAATATCGAAAAACGCCTGCACGAGCAGCTTGGCATCATTGCCACCATTCACATGGACCCCATCGTGACCAATGACGAAACGGTCAACACGCTGCGCGAGCGCACGGCTATTCTGCTCGGAAGCATTGACCAAAGCCTTTCCATGCACGACTTCCGCGTGGTGTCCGGCCCCTCGCATACCAATCTGATCTTTGATATTGAAGCACCCTATGAGTGCAAGCTCAGCGACGCCGAGATCAAGCAAAAGGTGGCTGCAGGACTGGCATCCTGGGAGGGAACTTACTTTGCTGTGACCACGGTGGACAGGCAATAATAGCATTCGTTTGCATCTTTGCAAAATATTCTTGCAGAAAACGACATATTTTGTCTGCAAATGTGCTAAAATATGAAAGTTCACAAATAAAATATTGCAAAAGTACTTGAAAAAAGCAGGGAAGTATGCTATACTAACCCTGCTTTATTCTTTTATTACCGGAAAGGGGTGTATTCGATGCCCTACATCAATCCCGACAACGAGGCTAAGATCATCAATGAAATGAACGAGCTTCTGGAGACCTCCAGAAGCGCATATAAGATTCCCAAGGAAGCCTTTGACAACCACCGTGTCAAGCGTGGTTTGCGTGAGGTGGACGGCACGGGTGTCACCGCAGGTGTCACCAAGATCGGTAACGCGCACGGTTACGTGGTCAACGAGGGCGAAAAGGAGGCCGCAGAGGGCGTTTTGCGCTATCGCGGCTTTGACGTCAACGATCTGATCAATAATTTCATTGCCGACGGCCGCTTTGGCTTTGAGGAATGCATTTTCCTTCTGTTCTTCGGCCATTTACCCACCGATGCAGAGCTTGCCGAGTTCAATGACGTCATCTCGGCCTACCGTCGCCTGCCGCCTCGCTTTACCGAGGATATCCTGCTCAAGGCACCCAGCCCCTCGATCATGAACAAGATGGCTACCGCGGTGCTGTCGATGTATTCCTACGACCCCAATCCCGACGATACCTCGCTGGATAACATGATGCGTCAGAGCATGGAGATCACAGCAAGATTGCCCGTGATCGCAGCGCAGTCGTATGCGGTCTACCGCAGCGCGTTCCACGACGAAAGCTTGAATATTCATAATCCTGTGGACGGCCTGTCCACCGCGGAGAACTTTTTGCGTGTGCTGCGTCCGGACTCGTCTTATACCGAGAAGGAGGCAAGACTTCTGGACGTTGCGCTGGTCGTGCATGCAGAGCATGGCGGCGGTAATTGCTCCACCTTTGCAACGCGCGTGCTGTCCTCCTCGGGTACGGATACGTATTCCGCCATTGCAAGTGGTATTGGTGCACTCAAGGGCCCCAGACACGGCGGCGCGAATATCAAGGTGCAGGGCATGTTCGATTGCATCAAGGAAACTGTGGCTGACCCTTGGGATGATGGCCAACTGACCGATTTTTTGGTCAAGGCACTCAACAAGGAAGTGTATGACAAGTCCGGTCTGATCTACGGCATGGGTCACGCGGTCTATACCTTGTCCGACCCCAGAGCCGTGATCTTGAAGCGTTATGCCAAGGAGCTGGCGTATGAAAAGGGCTACGGCAGGGATTTTGAGCTCTTGGAAAAGGTGGAACGCTTGACACCGCAGATCTTCTGCGAATTCAAGGGCGTGGATCGCCCCATGTGCGCCAATCTCGATATGTATTCGGGACTTGTGTACCGCATGCTGGATATCCCCGTGGAAATGTATACGCCCCTGTTTGCCATCGCCCGCGCTTCGGGCTGGTGCGCACACAGAATGGAGGAGTACATCACCGCCAACAAAATCATCCGTCCCGCGTACCGTTGCATCTCCAAGAGCAAGGAATACGTGCCGATGGGGAACAGATAATCAAAAAGAAACGCCGGGCTGCGAAAAGCGCAGCCCGGTAATTTTTGCGCGAAAGGGAAATATAGTCAATCATTGTTTACACATTTGTGCGTCTTTTGGCCAATATTTTGGCATTTTTCTATTGATTATCTTGAATATCTATGGTATAATGATATGATTGTGTAGCCGCACGGGAGCCGAACCGAATTGCCCGAGGGCGATTCATTTTCGCATCTTTCGGCGTGCTTTTACTCGCAAGATCGTAACTTTCGTCCCGGGACGCTCCCGCGGACTTGTATATATGGAGGAATGGTTTTGAGAAACACCATGAAGCTGCGCTCGGGTGCGGTCATCCGTGAGGTGACGCGCAAGGAAGCCGACGCAAAGAATTATTTGACCCGTAACGTGCTCACGCAGATGCACCTGATGCCCTCGGGTGACCCTTGCGCATACGAGCAGAACGAGGATGGCAGCATTATCTACTATTTCGACCCCGCCCGTGTGGTGGAAGCTCCCCCCGAGCTTTGGTACTATCCCACGGCGAAGACCGACCCCATGACGCTGGAGAGCGGCACTGTGATCGAGCGCATGAGCATCAAGCGCGCCGCAACCTACGGCTATTATACCAAGGAACGACTGTTCCAGATGCACTATGAGGTCATTGAGGAGCCTGTCGCGTACACCGTTCGCAACGACAAGTCGATCATGTACTTCTACGACAAGAAGACGGCTGTTCGTTTGCCTCTGAGCTGCGTCAAGTGCGGCAAGGACGTCCGCTACAAGAGAAAGCTGTGCGTTGCTTGCTATGAAGAGGAAATGGCAGTGCGCCGCGCGGAGGGTGACGCACACAGAAACGCGTCCTACGGCTATCACCGTGACCGCGTGCTGTTTTTTGACCTTGAGCTGACCGGTGTGTACGATCACGACGAGATCATTTCGATCTCAATCACCAACGCGCTTGGCGAGGTTATCATGGATACCTTGGTCAAGCCTGTCCGCAACAAGAAGTGGAAGAGAACAGAGAAAATCCACGGCATTACCCCCGAAATGGTGCAGGATTCGCCCACGCTTGAGGAGCTGACGCCCCGCATCAAGGAGATCTTTGCCGAGTGTGATAATCTGATCGCTTACGGCGTTTCCACCGACTACAGCCACATCAAGTACATCTACGAAACCGCTGCCGAGCGCGAGGCTCTTCACGATAAGACCCGCTGCTGCGCCAACGAGTTTGTCAGATATATTCATGAGCACCGCCCCGATGTGGTGCACGCCTCTCTGGTAGATGCCATGGAGACCATGGGCATTGCCTGGGATGGCATTCCGCATACCTCCATTGCGGATACCATTGCATGCCAGAAGGTCTGGGATGCGTTGTTCCCCCACTATTATCTTGGCGAGTAAGTATAAGGTAGGTATATATCATGTTTGATAAATTATTTGGACTGGACAATCCCAAGCCTGCAGACGAGGGTGCTGCGCTGCTGGTCACGGTGTATGACAACGTGGAGCTGAGCATGGTGCGCAGTCTTTTGGAGGCAGAGAATATTCCGTATATGATCCGTGAGCGCGGAAGCGGCAGTGCCGTCAAGATCGTGATGGGCATTTCTGCATTTGGCTCGGACGTTTACGTGCCGGCAAGTAAGCTTGAAGAGGCCACCGACGCGATCGCTGCGCTGCTTGGCGAAGAGGTGGAATTCCTTGAGGAAGACGGAGAGGCATAAAAGATGAAGGAAGTTTTTCTTTGTAAATACGGCGAGATCGTGCTAAAAGGCGCAAACAAGCGTTATTTTGAGGACATGCTTTGCCGTGAGTTGCGCCGCCGTGCAGCCAATTACGGTGATTTTGAAATCTCTCGCGCACAAAGCACCATCTATATCGAGCCAAAGGACGAGTTCTGCGATATGGACGGCATGTTTGAGTCGGCACGCAAGGCGTTCGGTATCGTCGCTATGGCAAGAGCTGCTGTGTGCGAAAAGAATATGGACAGCATCCTGCAGACCGCGCGCGAGTATATCCCGCAGTTTTTGGTGGGGAAGCGTACCTTCAAGGTAGAGGGTAAGAGATCGGATAAGATGTTCTGCAAGAACTCCATGGAAATCGCCATGGAGGTAGGCGGTGAGCTGCTTTCCTGCTGCCAGCCTATTCGTGTGGACGTGCATCATCCCGAGATTGTGGTCAAGGTTGAGGTGCGTGAGCATTATGCCTACGTACATGCAGGCCAGTTCAAGGGTGCGGGCGGTATGCCCGTCGGCTCGAACGGCACGGGACTGTTGCTCTTGTCGGGCGGTATCGATTCTCCCGTTGCAGGTTACATGATGGCAAAGCGCGGCGTCCGGATCGAGGCCATCCACTTTGAATCCTTCCCGTATACCAGCGAGCGCGCCAGAGAGAAGGTGCTGGAGCTGGCAGGATTGGTTTCTGCTTACGCGGGTGATATCAACGTGCATGTGGTGTCTCTGACGCATATCCAGGAGGAGCTTGTCAAGCATTGCGAGGAGGATTACTTCACGCTGCTTTTGCGCAGATACATGATGGCGATTGCAGATAAGGCTGCACGCAAGTTCAAGTGCGGCGCGCTGATTACGGGCGAGAGCCTTGGCCAGGTGGCGTCACAGACCATGGAGGCTCTGAACGTGACCAATTGTATGACCGATCTGCCCGTATTCCGTCCTTGCATTGGCATGGATAAGGAGGAGATCGTGCAGATCTCGCATAAGATCGGCACGTTTGAAACGTCCATCCAGCCGTTTGAGGATTGCTGCACCGTGTTTACGCCCAAGCATCCGAGAACCAGACCCGAGCTTTACAAGGTCGAGAGAGAAGAGCAGAAGCTGCCCTTCGACGAGCTGGTCGAGGAAGCACTTGCAGGCATGTACCGCGTGCAGATCAAGGCGAGGTATTAAAAATTCCACGCCCCAAACTCACGAAAGTTTTGATCAAACTTTTTCAAAAGTTTGCGGGCTCCAAGGGCAGAGCCCTTGGTCGCCTCCGCAGAGGCGAAATTCCAAAAACGCCGTTTTTGGTTCTTTTTGCGGCAATTTTGCCAAAAAGAACGGAAACGGTTTCCTCACGTAAACAATCCAACAGGGGGCGACCACCGGTCGCCCCGCTTTTGAAAGTTTGGGTCGAGCCTTTTCAAAGGCTCGCACGGGTCGAGGGCGCGAAGCCCTCGTCGCCTCCGCAGAGGCGAAATTCCAAAAACGCCGTTTTTGGTTCTTTTTGCGGCAATTTTGCCAAAAAGAACGGAAACAATTTCCTCACATAAACAATCAACCATATTCGAACGAACCGTCGAGGACGCCGTCCCCTACAATCGGAACTTTTGTGTCCCCGAACAAATAAAGCACCTGCTTTTGCAAGCAGGTGCTTCTTTTCATTTTCTCTTTTACTTGGTCGGAACAAGCTCGATCTGAGCGTAGCCCGTGACCAGTTGGATCTCGCTAAGATCCTGACACTCAGCCTTAATCTCATCCAAAGAAGGATCCATGCCGACCCAGGCGATGTCCATGTAGGCATCAGTGCTCATGACCTTGCCAAAGGCGTCCAGTCGCAGGTATTGGGCTCTGTAAGTGCCGTCCTCGGCGGGCAGGAAGGTCTCGGAAAGATAGGTTGCCAGGTCAAAGACCATCACGTGCCACTCACCGTCCTCAATCAGACCGGGCGTGTAGGCGTAGTCCTTGTTGCCGCTGGGTGCTGTGCCCTTGGTGCCCGAGAAGAACTCAATGTTGCCAAACTGCGGCTCTGCCGCAACGACGGTGCGGTAGCGAATGGCCACGTATTGACCGGTTACGCCCCTATTGCCGCCCGAGAACAGCGTGAAGTATGCCTCAGGAGCGGAATTGTTGCCATACAGACGCAGGTAAGAGCCGTCATCTGCCAGCGTGATCTCGCCAAAGCCGTTGCTCGCAACCGAGGCATCCTTGAGCTGAGCGGGGGTGAAATAGATGGCCAAGGGAGCTTCGGGAGCAGGGGGCTGATTTGCACCGGGAACGGGATCTTCGGGCCAGCCCTTGAACGCGGTGTCAAGCTCGACCTTGAAGGTGCGAGCCTTGTCCGACATGGCCACGACGAAGGAATAGGAGAAGGTACCGTCGCCGTCGTAGTATACCATGTAGCCGTCGTAGTAGTGCTCAAAGCCCTTGCTGTCGGGCGAGCCCAGCGAGCTGAGCTTATATTCTACCCACTCGCCGCCGATCTTTTCGTAAACCTTGGGAACGCTCAGCGTATCAAAGCCGAACACGCGCAGGGCAATGTTGTTCTCGCCACCGCTGACGGTAAATTCCGCCTTGTTGTCCTTTGCCTTGACCATGGGCAGGAAGGGGCTGCTTACGTCCTCGCCTGTGACCACGTCAAGCGTGACGGGATCAAGCAGAGAGTTCTCGCGCACGTCAAGCACGTTCTTGTCGGGGGTGGCTGTATTGTAGTCGGACAGCTGAGAGCCCCAGGGCATGATGATCGCATTGATGGTAAACTTGTCGCCCTTCTTGAAGGTGACCTGCTCCAGATCCAGCGTCAGGTAGGTCTTGAGGCTTTGGTTCTTGATCACAAAGGGTACGTTTGTTTCCTGTCCGCCAATGATAAACTTGGCGTCCTTGATCAAAAAGGAAACGTTCACGTAGTCGTCCACGTGGCCCGTGACCATCTTGAACATATCAAAGTAGGGGGATTTGTCGCCCAGCGTGTAGTAAACGGCCTCGGAGTCGGTCGCCAGGTCCGCATAGGCGGGCTGATTATCGGAATTGAGATAGCCCAGCTTGGAGTAGTCGCCAAGCAAGCCGCGAACCGAGTAGAAGGAGAAATCGCGCTTGAGGTTTTCGAAGGAAACGTCCTCAAGTACCTCGTAGGTCATCTGATAGTAGGTGCGGTTTTCATCGGTCTGCGGCATTTCCATATGGTTGTAGGTCACCTTGATCTTGCCGTCGTCCGTGATGTAGCTCATGTCAATGTCCGCATAGGTCGGACCGTAGGAATTGATGACGTTCTTTGTATTGTCGGTTGCATAATGGTTGCCCTCTGCATCGGTGTACTGCAGGAAATAGTGATAACCGCCGCTGGTATGCTGCGGCTGCTTGCCGCTTTCGGGGTTTTCCATTTCACTCCACAGAGGAGCAGACATAGCACGGTGGTCGGGCAGGGTTTGCAGATCCTTGTTGTATACGTAATAGGGGGCGATACAGTTGGACTCGGAAACACCTGTGGAGAGGTGGTAGTAGGGAGCAAAGAACTGGATCGAGGAGATCTGCTTGAGCGGGAAGTTGCCCCAGTTCTGATACAGGTTGAGCACCGAATAGTGATCGGTCTCTCCTGCCTTGACGGTCATGGGGAAGTAGGTCTCGCTGTAGCGATCGTCTCCGTTGTCAAACAGAGGCTCCTCGTGCTCGTGTGCAAAGTTTTTGCAAACCTCAAGCGGTACGGGCAGGAGCATATCCCCCTCGCCCAGCAGCACGCCGTTCTCCAGGCAAGTGCCGTGTGCGTAGGTCATGACGTAAATATTGCGGTCGCGGTCGTCACCGGTAATGTCAAATACCAGATTGTAGTGCTTGTTCCAAACCTCGTAGTAGGGCGTGTTGAAGCTGGACTCCGGCTCCATGGTGAACTTGTAAGCACCGCGGATCGCATCATAGCCCGCATAGGCTGCCATGGGAGCCTTCTCGGTGTCTACCTTGATGTTTTCGGGGGAAAGGGGATTCCTTTCCTCGTAGGCCGCCTTGCGGAAGGCTTCAAAATCATGCGTCAGGTCGGTGTAAATGCGCTGACCCATGTAGAAATCGTTCTCGGTGCTGCCCTGAGGTGCGAGGATCGTGCCATTTTTGGGCGTGACGTACTGCACGATGCGGTACTTGCCGTCCTCCAAGGTGACCTTCATGCTGCCGCTGGATGCATCCTTGAGCAGAATGTAGCCGAAGATACCAACGCCCTTGACGTCAAAGGCGATATATTCAGCCGTAGCCCAGTCCACGCCGTCAAGCGAGGTGTGCTCACCCTGTGCGTCCTTGACGATCAGCTTATCTACGGTATCTGCTGCGATATCGGTGATCTGGCCGATCTCTGCAATACCGGAGGTATCCATCATGGCACAGATGCGCACGACGTGGTTCATTTTGTCGGAATATACGTGCAGGTTTCTGTCAAGGAAGAGAGGGGGCGCGTTGTCGGTGATCAGATTGTTGACCTTGAGATCCTTGATCTCCACCGTATCGCCGGGTGCGCCGACAAAGTCAATACGAATACCGGTGACGATGCCTGTGTAATCGGCAACGCTGAGCTCGTTGAGTGCAAAATTATAGGTGTGCCATTGGCCGTCGTTGAGGACGGGGAGTCTGACCCAACGGGCATCCGTATAGTCGTCCGAGCCGATCTTGATGTAAAGCTGGATCTCGGAGACGTGCGTGGTGCGCATGGTCAGCTGCAGATTGTTTGCCTCATTGGCGCGGAATTTGACGTTGCCGTAAATGTAAGGGTCAACCGAGCTTGTGATGGTGGAGGTCAGGATGCCGTCGGTCACGACGGGCTCTGTCATATCACGGTATTGACGGAGACTTTCCAGATTCAGAGCTCTGTCCCCGGAGTACTCCGCCTTGTTTGTAAAGCTCTGATCGGCAAGGTGAACGTCGTAGTAGTAATAGCCGAAGCGGTAGATGTTGGCAGTGCCCGCAGCGGAGCTTCCGGATGCGTAGTAGGTGTGGCCATCATCCATTTTGACGTAAACGTCCATGGTGTCTTGGATGTAGGGCTTGCCGCCGGGCGTGGTCAATGCGGTGACCTGCTGAGGCTTTTCGGGGTCAAAGCTGTAGGTCAGCTTCATCTTTTGGTTTTCAATCGCATATGCATTGCGGCTCGGGTTGGTGAAATATGCATTGACTCCGTTGGAAAGCCAGTATGCGTTTTCCACCAAAGAGGCGTATTCACCCGTCAGAATGGATTCGTGTATGATTTCCTCCTCGGGTGGCGTGGTCGATTCTTGATCGTCGGTGGTTTGCTCGGGATCGTCCTGCGGCTTATCCTTGCATGCGGCAAGCGTGCCTGCAAGCATGGAAACAAGCAGCAGAAGTGCCAGAGCGGACAGAAGTTTCTTTTTCATATCTGCACCTCGCAATTGTTTTGGAATTGATTTATTTTACCATAAAAAAATACGGATAGTCAAGAGCCGCAAACTTTTTTGGCGTTCTGTATGAAAAAGAAAGGGCTTTTTCGGCAATGTGCAAAAAGAAGCAGCGACCGTGAGCGGTCGCTGCAAATACTTATGCGGTTTTGGCGTGCTTTTTTCGATACAGCATACCCGGCAGGTAGAATACCACGGGCAAGAGCAGGTAGAGCACGTACAGGATGACGGTGGATTGCCAGTCCTCAAGCCAGCCGAATACGGCGGGCAGGAAGAAGGAATTGCACTTGAAGAACATGTAATCCGAGCCGATGGGGGAATAGTTGACGAGATTGGCGGGGATAGATACGATCATGGTCGGAATGGCGGGGAGAAGCATCTCCCAGGGCTTGTTCATATGTGTGTAGCGGTGGTAGCCCGAGGTCTGCATGAGCATGCAGCAGAACAGCATGACTCCGTGGAAAAGCATGGTGTGCGCGCCCGCAAAGGACAGGCAGGAGTAGTTGGAGAGCACGTTGGCGGGGTAGAAAAAGTTGATGGCCGCACCCAGAAGACCCAGTGTGCAAAGATATCCGCAGCCCGCCTTTTTCATGTATTCGTTGCCCCAGAGTGCAAAGGGCATGGCATACATAAAGATGCTGCAGGGGTAAAGCGGCAGAATACCGCCCCATTCAAAGCTTACCTCATTGCCGCCGACCGTCTCCCAGGTGATTTTGACAATCTCCCAGACCGTCATGGTCGCCCACAGCACCGCCATGATGTTGCGCACGGTTTTGTGATCGCATTTTCGCAGCTTGACAGCCAGAAAAATGATGAGCGCTAAAAAGAGTGCGGACAGGCAGAGATGCAGAGGGGAGAACAGCATACCGACCAAAGAGTCACGCACCAAAAAATCCTTGTGCGTAAAGAAGTTTTGTAGCGTATACAGTAAGTTTTGCATAATCCGACCTCGCAAAAATTTCTGACTCCATTATACTTTTTGCCGGCACCCCGGTCAAGAGAGGGCGGCAATTCTTCATAAAAATTAAGATTTGCAAAGGCTCAAAAATGAAGATTTCCTTGACAAGCAGAAGGGACAAAGAGTATAATGGAGTCAGTAATTTGATGACGTCGGCTTTTCCTCGACGGGCTAAAGGAGAGAGTATGAAAAAAATCAAGATCTTGATCGTTTTGCTGCTTGCATTTGTTATGGTGGCCTCTGCGTGCCAACCTAAGGTCAATACGGGTGAGCAGGCGCGTGCGCAGATCGCGGTCAGTACAGAGCACTATCAAGTGGACGGTATGATGATGAGCTACTTTTACAGCGAGTATTTTGCAGATATCTGTCAATACTGGTACGACGTATATTCCAAATTCTACGGCAACCAGATGACAACCGACCTTGTTTACCAGGCAATGGGTCTTGAGATGCCTGACAAAGATCATAAAGAACAGTACATGACCATACAGGGAAAAGAGTCGGTTACCGTCTTTGACTACTATATGGAGCTGACCGAGGAATACGTGACGCAGATTCTGACGTATTGCGAGTTTGCACACGACAGCGGGATCGCTTTGACGGATGAGGATCATCAAAGGATCGACCGCGAGCTGCAACAGCTCAAAGAAGAATACGAGAGCACCAAGCAAATGTATGCCGCTTTTGGTTTGTCCTATTATAAAACCTACGAAGAGCACCTTGCCGCATGTTACGGCAGTGGGACCAACGAATCGGACGTGCGCCGCTGTATGGAGCTGATTACACTGGCCGATAAGTATGAGCAGTATCTGGCGGCTGAGCTGGAAAACAACTTGACTATGGATGAGCTGGAGGCATACGTAAGCGCAAATTATGAGTCCTTCATGCTGGCGGATTACTATGCATGCTCGTTTACGGTTGATAATAAGGGAAAGTCGGATGCGGCGTTTGAGCAGGACATGGCTCAGACGCTTGAGCGCGCAAAAGCGTTGGCATCTGTCAGCGATCCGAGTGATTTTCGCGCGGGTGCGCTGGAGGTGCTCAAGGAGGCTGAGCTCAAGGCTTACCGTGATCAAGAATGGCAGAAAATTTTGGACGCCAACGGCGGTGACGCGGAAAAAGCCGAGCAGGAGCTTTTGGAGGTGTTTGACGCAACCGTGTGGACCGAAGAGATCCAAAATGAGAAATTTGCTGCTACCCTGACTCGCGGCTATGCACCGATCGAGGGGCGGGATCTGAGCAGCTGGATCTTCGGAACAAAGGAAGAAGGCTACAAAAACGGAGCCCACAAGGGCGACCTGACTTACATCGCGTCTATCACCGATAAGGAAGAGACGGTGGGAGGACAGAATAAGATCAAGGTCCGTTCCTATACCGTCACCGTGTACATGCTGGAAGCAGAGCCTTATCGGAACGCCGAGAAGACCAAGCTGTTTGGCTATGTTCTGTTTGAGGATAAGATGGACGCGGATGCCTTTTATGCAGCATTCCGTGAAAAGGACAGGAACAGAGATACGCTCGTTGAGCTGGTGGAAGAGACCAAGGACAGACTGTCGGTTTATGCGTACGAGTCGTTTGAGGATTATTTGCTCGGAGATTTGAGCGCTCCCAAAGAGGAGAGGGACACGGCCTCTTTGGCAGGTGTGACAGGTGACACTATCACGGTGACCCTGGATAGCTTGTCAAAGACGTGGATTGAAGGCGTGGACGAGTGGCTGGAAAAGGCTTTGCCCGGACATTGCTCGGGTGTGCTTGAGGTGACAAGGGTCTCTACCAATCTATTCGACCCGCGCAAGATTGAGACTCGGACTGTCTATTATGCAGTCATGATCTACGACGGTGAAGGCTATGAATATTGGTATCAGAAAGCACTCGAGGGCGCAACCGCTGCGGTAATGGAGGAATGGATTGGCCAAAATGCGCTTGACCTGACCTACGATGAGCAGGCATACGCTTACATCCAAACAGGAACGTTCAACTAAAAAATGAATCATACCAAAAAGATCGGCACGGAAAAATCCGTGCCGATCTTGATTTTGGGAAGATTTGGCGTTATTTCTTAAGGATCTCCGGAGTGGAAAGCACGCCGGTGCGGCGCAGGCGGTATTCGTAGGTCCATTCGCTGCCGCTTGTTACCCAGGCAGAGGGACCTTGCCAGAAGAAGGTTTCGTCAGCGTTGTGTACGTCTCCAAAGCAGTTGCGGCGCGAGATGTAGGAGGTGACGCTGACCGTGTGCTTGCCTGCGGACAGCTTGCCAAGGTCTGCTGCATAGGGCGGGTATGCTACCACGGCGCGCTTTTCACCGTCCACCTCGACCGTGTTGACGGCAGCGGTGTAGTGAGGCACGCGGATGATGGCCTCCCACTCCGTCTCACAGGATACGGGAATGTGGTAGGAGACTGCACCGCCGTAGAAGGGCAGGCCTTGGTAGGTCAGATCCGAGAATCCGAGCGTTTCGGGAAGGGCGGTGACCGTCAACTGTCTGCCGGCGACCTTGACGCCAAACGCGCCAAGCAGGTACATTGCCTCGCAGTTGGATCTTGCGCCAAAGGGAATGGTGACGCGCAGCGTATTCTCGCCCTTGCAAAGAGGCGGCAGCGCAATCTTTTGGATCGAGAGATCCACGTAATAGCCGTCCGGCTTGGCGGTCACGGGCTGTCCGTTCCACACGACGGTTGCGATGTCGGCATCCTCGAGCGCAAGGAAGGGTGCAGCGTAATCGATCTCACTGTCAATCTTGAATTCCAGCGTGACGCTGTGCTTGGCGGGCGTGTCCTGGATCACCCAGGGCTGCGCCTTGCCTGCGGGGAAGCCAAGGCGGCGACGAATGGCCGCGTCAATGCGCAGGATCTCCTCAGGGCCGGCAAGTGCCTCGTCGTCCAAGGCGTATTTTGCCATGTCAAGCAGCAGCACGTTGGGCTCGCTTAAGGTATAGGGCACGGTATAGGGTACGACTGCAACGGGATTCTCGCCGCACTCTTTTGCCCATGCACCGTAACCATCGTTCATGCGAACGATGCCGATGGGCGTGGGAGCAGACTTTGCGGCAGGCTCGTAGCCGCAATCCTCATCCGTATCCTCAAGGTAGAGAAGTGCCGAGTCGTAGTCGTGCAGTGTCATGATCACGTGGGTCTTGCCACCCGTGCGGTTGCTGTAGCGAACGGGCTTGATCTCACCCGTGACGGTATCCCACAGCTGTGCCTTGTATTTGCCCTTGACATAGATGTGGATGCCCTGTGCACGGGCAACGTCCTTGTTGTAGGGCTCGGTGCAATGCGAGATAAACAGCCACACGCCATTGGTATCGCGTCTGATCTGGTGGATCAGATTGTCGGTATATGCACCGCTGAAATTGCGGATCTCGACCGTGCGGTCGTCGTAAAGCTCCTCCAGCAGTGCACCGCGGGAGAAGGCGATCTGTTTTGCCATGTCGAAGAGTGCCTTGCCGCGCACAGAGGGCTTAGCGTCCTCGTATTTGGGCGCGTCACCCATAAAGACCAGCTTGCCGCCCGCTGCGCGGAATGCTTCCAGTCTGTCCAGCGTGGTCGAGCGCAGCGTCTCGCACTCGGGCACGATGACTACGTCGTATGCCATCTTGCCCACCTGCAGGGGATTTCCACCCTCGGGGCAAAGATCGGGCAGCGTGGATTCGCAAATAAAGTCAAAGTCAATATTGCCGCGCAGCAGCCAGCTCGTCACGTTTTGGAAATTGCCGTCCAGCTTGTCACGCACCAGCTGCGTCTGCTCGTTGGGACCCCAGTGCAGCCAGTAACTTTCCACGGGGTGCACAACGCCCACCTTGACAAGCGGTGTGCCGCGGGTCAGCGCGGTATTGACACGGCCGAAGTGATCCTCCACGTAGCTGTATTCGCCGTACCAGGGGGATTGATAGGAAATGGATGCGGGGTAGTCGCGCTTGGCCGTACCCTTCATGGAGACCCATGAAAGGTGCTGGACGCGCACGGTTACGCCGAGCGCAGCCTGCCAGTCGCCGTGCAGCTTGTGGCCGCGGAAGTCGAAATCCCAGCCGGTCACGCCGTAAAGCTCGCTCATCATGCCGGGGCGACCGTATTGATGCACCGAGGACTGGCACTGCTTGGCGGTGGTGAATTCAAAGCTTGCGCACAGCATATCAATGCCGGGGATGCCGAATGCGCGGTAAGAGCGCATACAGTCGCCGATTGCAGCAGTCTGGGAGTGCAGGGTAGGCTCCTCCATCATGTGGCCGGTCAGTGCAATGTTGTTTGCGTCGCACCAGTTGCCGCAGGTGTCGGCAGACGCCTTGGCAAAACGCTCGGAAACATGGTCGTGGTAGTGATATCTGGTCAGCGAGATCTCACCGTGCGGCAGATCCCAGAGCAACTCGGGCAAATGATCCACCAGGGAGTCGCCGTAAGCCGCTACGAAGGTCTCCTCCAGATCATCGGTCCAGGGAAGGTGCACGTTCTGCTTGCTGTCTGCAAAGCTCAGCGTACCCTTGCGCATGAACTGAGGCTCGTCGGTAAAGATGGCGGGTACGGTCGTGCCAAAACGGTCACCAACCGCTTTTTTATATCGCTCGTGCGTGACCTCGATGAATTTTTCAATGGCCGCCTTGTTGAGCGTGTCCACGTAGGATTGATTGTTGAACCAGGGGGAGTTGCCTGCGATCTCGCGCCACACCGTCCAAAGCGTGCCCTCGATCTCGTCGCCATCCTTCACCTTGCGGTAGGATTTGAGGCACTTGTCTTTACCCAGTACGACGTCGAATCTGGCAATCAGCACAGCGTTGTCGCATACGGGGTAATCGGGATTGCAGGTAAAGGAAATGAATCTCTGGCGGAAGGCGGGATCCTTGGTGACGTAGCCGCCCGCAAAGCCGGAGGGCCACTTATCCTCGTCGTACAGCCAGGCAAGCATCTCGTTTTTCTCTGCGTGATCGGTGCAGGCCTTGACCAGATCCATAAAATCATCCGAGAGATAGGTGGTGGACATACCGTCGCGGCAATGCATGTGAAAGCCGCCCAGGCCCATCTGCTTGAAAACGTCGATCTGACGCAGAAGCTCATCCTTTTGCAGATCGCAGTTCCAGGCCCAGAAGGGTGTGCCGCGATATTGTGCCGTGGGATTTTTGAAAAGCTCACGGTCAAGCTCGGGGGTCTGTCTGTTCTTGTCGTAGATCATGTGTACCTCCTTGAATATCAGTGAAAAATTTTCTGATTTCATTGTAGCGTATTATTGCAAAAATGGCAAGGGGGAAAAGAAAAAAAGAACGCGGAAAATTATACTTTCGGCATATAAGAGCACAAAAAAAGAAAACTGAAAAAATTTTTCAACTTTTTTTCAAAAAGGGGTTGCATTTTTAAAAAGGATGTGCTATAATAAGCAAGTCGCAAACGATGGCCCGTTGGTCAAGCGGTCAAGACGCTAGCCTCTCACGCTGGAAACATGGGTTCGATTCCCGTACGGGTCACCAATACAAAAGCGCCGATTCAATCCCCCCCGGGGCTTTTTTTTGGTGAGCCGTACGGAG
>JAZNZB010000027.1:0-25651 GCA_045594705.1 Eubacteriales bacterium | reverse complement strand
AGGCGAATAGAACTGGGGAGATACTCCGCTTGGAGTATCTCCCCATCGCTCCCGTTTTTTTGTTTGCTCTTATCGGTCCAAATACCAAGTCGGATCGTAGCCATGTCGTTCTGTGAGCCAAGGAGTTGAATTACTAAGTTGTCTTCCTAAGACCGCTTGGCCTCCGACTTAGGCGAATAGAACTGGGGAGATACTCCGCTTGGAGTATCTCCCCATCGCTCCCGTTTTTTTGTTTGCTCTTATCGGTCCAAATACCCAAACACCAGCGTGCACAGCACCGAAGAAATACCGCAAAGCACGGTGGCTGCCACAAAGATCAGCCAGCCCGGATGCCACAGATTCCACAAAAAACCCATAACAAGATACGCGGGAATGGCAACCAAAAATACAATGGCGCAAAAGGCTGCATTGATGCGATCCCAATCCACAGCGGGTCCAAAATAAGAGCCCTTCAATTTGGGGCGCAATTTCGGGCGGTTGATGGCCGAGAGCAACGGACTCAGCACGGCCGCTGCCACAAAGATCAGCCAACCCGGATGCCACAGATCCCACACAAAGCCTATCACAAGATACACCAACGTCACGATCGGGAACAGCATATCCGTCACTACCTTGAGCACGGTGCTGCGGCGGAGCTCCAACTCGACCCCGGGCTTATCCTCATGCTCTTGCTCCTGCTCCAGCATCGGCGCAGGTTCTTTTTCTGCACTCGCGTCCCCGCGCACCAGCGTTTCCATATCGCACTCCAATATCTCGCACAGCTTGATCACTGTCTCGACGTCGGGGTACACCGAATCGGTCTCCCAGCGCGAAATGGTCTGGCGCGAGACGTACATGCGCTCTGCAAGCTCCTCTTGGGTAATGCCCTGCTTTTTTCTCAAATATCCGATATTACTTCCAAAGCTCATACTTGCCTCCTTGAGTTCTGATTCCTTTATCATACGCCAAAGCGCGGCAAAAGTCCACCACATCCCCTGTTTTTTTGCAACACGGCGTGTTACATTGGCGTGTCAGAGCCGCCCAATCGCTTATTTTTTCTTAAAATCCGGCTTTTTTCCGTGTTTGTCAAACGGCTTTTTCTGCTCAAAGCTCTTCTTTTGCTCAAAGGGCTTTTTCTGCTCATAGTACGGCTTCTTAGCCTCGGCGGGATCGCGGAAGAACTCGTACAGGGTACACGGCAGCATGCCGTTGTAAAGGCGGTGCGTCTTGTCTGCCACGCGGCCATACTTGCGCTCAAACTCGGGATACGAGGTGATGATATACACGTGCCAGGGATAAAGCCCGGCAAAGGCCTTGCCCATATCACGGTACAGAGCCGCCACCTCGTCCTCCTCCATCATGCGCTCGCCATAGGGCGGGTTGCACACCACGGTGCCCTTGCGGTCCTCGCGCCTGATCTTGCGTGCGTCGGCTTGGAAGATATTAAGATATTCCTCCACGCCCGCTCTCGTCGCATTTTCGTAGGTCACGTCCAGCATGTCCTCGTCGATATCCGAGGCCCACGCTTCAAATTTGCTGTCACGGATGATCAAATCCTGTGCCTCGGTGGCAGCGTCGGTCCAGGCGCGCTCGGGAATGCAGGCAAAGCGCTGCCCTGCAAACTCTCGGCCAAGCCCGGGGGCGCGGCGTGTGGCGATCATGGCCGCCTCTATGGCGATCGTACCCGAGCCACAGAAGGGATCCCAAAACAAAATATCCTCCTTGGGGCGCGCGGTGTAAGCGATGGATGCCGCCAGCGTCTCGCGCAAGGGAGCGACGCCCGCCTGCGGGCGATAGCCGCGTTTATGAAGTGCTGTGCCCGAGGTATCCAGCATCAGGGCGACTACATCCTTGAACAGGAAAAACTCGATCTGATATTTGACGCCGTCCTCGGTAAACCAGCGGATGCCGTAGGCCGAGGAAAGCCTGTCCACGACTGCCTTTTTGATGATGCTCTGGCAATCGGGGATGGAATACAGCTTACTTTTGATGCAATGCCCCTTGACGGGAAAGGCATCGGACGATCCGATATACTGCTCCCAAGGCAACGCCTTGACGCCCTCGAACAGCTCATCATACGAGGTAGCGGGAAATTCGCCCACCTTGATCATGACCCTCTCTGCGCAGCGCAAAAACATATTGGCGCGCGCAATGTCGGCAGGAGTGCCCTCAAAGGTCACGCGGCCGTCCATGGTATGCAGTCTTTTGAGTCCAAGCGCATCTATTTCCTCTCCGAGCTGTCTCTCAAGCCCGAACATACAGGTTGCTACTAAAATCATTTCGCACCTCCAAAAAAATCTATCTTTATTATACATGAAAAACATCTGTCGGTCAAGGGATATCTTGTTCATACTTTCTTCACAATATTTTCAATATTGTTCATATTCATATGTAGGGTTTTCTCACAAAGCAGTGATATACTATGCTCAGAAATGAAAAGAGGGATCGAAAATGAAAAAACGAACCTTAGCATTTGCCCTGGCACTCTGCGCTTGCCTTGCTTTGGCAGGCTGTAAGGACAAGACAAAGGACGACGTGCAGTCGGGGCTTGAAACCTCGGCTGACGGCAATATCATTTATACGGACAAGAACGGAAACAAGCACAACGTGACCTTTGACAGTGGCGATGAGACCGCGACCGAGATCGAGATGCCCGCGGTCAGCTTTGATGCAGAAATGGTCAGCGGCACGTACGACGGCACGGCAGACGCCACCGTCACACTTTGCGGCAACAGCGCTACCGTGGACGGCAGCGGCGTGCAGGTGGACGGCAGTACGGTCACGTTTGTCGCGCAAGGTACGTACCTTGTCAGCGGCGAGCTCAAGGGACAGCTGGTAGTAGATACCCCCGACGCAGAAAAGGTCAAGCTGATCCTTTGCGGCGTCAGCGTCACAAACACGCAAGGCCCTGCCCTGCTTGTCAATACGGCGCAGAAAAAGGTCATTCTGTACTCCGCCAAGGACTCGGTCAACCTGTTCTCGGACGGCACGGATTACTATATCGAGGCCGAGGACGGCACGTCGGGCGGCTTGCCCAATGCTTGCATCTGGTCAGCAGAGGATCTCAAGCTTGACGGCGAGGGCAGCATCTATATCACGGGCAACTGCGACAAGGGCATCAACACCAAGGACGATCTTGAGATCGCGGGTGGCAATCTTTACGTCAGCGCAATCGGCGCGGGTGTGCGCGGCAACGACAGCGTGACAGTCAGCGGTGGCTACGTGCACGTCAGCTCGAGCGCGGGCGACGGCAT
The DNA here is from genome assembly GCA_045594705.1 of Eubacteriales bacterium. Lineage (GTDB taxonomy): Bacteria > Bacillota > Clostridia > Oscillospirales > CAG-272 > SVQP01. Next base: position 22,418 of record JAZNZB010000027.1, on the reverse strand, counting down.
CAAAACGTCCAACACAGACGAGGGCAAGGGCGATTTTGTCATCAGCGGCGGCGAGGTCTATATCGATTGCTTTGGCGACGGCATCAGCTCGTCCTCTTCCCTTTCTGTCACGGGCGGCACAATCGCTATTCAAACCACGGGCACGGTGGATGAGTCCGCTGCATCAACCCAAACAAACGCCGATTGGGGCAGCCCCGGCGGCAGACCGGGAGGTGGCGGCGGTCATGGAGGCCCCGGCGGTATGAACGAGGGCAACCCGAACAAATCCTCCACCAGCGCAAAGGGTCTTAAATCCGTGGGGCTTTTGCATATCTCGGGCGGCAGTATTACGGTCGATTCAGCCGATGACGCCATTCATTCGGACAACGCGGTGCAAATCGACGATGGCAACCTCTATCTCTCTGCCAACGACGACGGCATTCACGGTGAGCAAAGTGCCATGATAAGCGGTGGCGTGATCGAAATTGCCAAGAGCTACGAGGGCATAGAGGCTATCGAGATCACGGTCAACGGCGGCACCATCCGTCTGACTGCGTCCGATGACGGCTTTAACGCCTGCGGCGGCACGTCCATGATGGGCGGGGGCTTTGGCAGACCGGGACAGACGGACAGCTCGACCACCTCCTCGGACGAGACGCCCCTCTTAACCTTCAACGGCGGCTACACGGTGGTCAACGCAAGCGGCGACGGCATTGATTCCAACGGATGTATCAACGTCACGGGCGGTACGGTCATCGTCTTTGGCCCGACCGATAACGGCAACGGACCGATCGACCACGGCGACGCGCGCACCGATCAGCTGACCGTCTCGGGCGGCATGCTGCTGGCCATTGGCTCTTCGGGCATGGCTGAAACGGCAGTCGGTGACAATTACGGTGTGCTGGCGTTTGCGACCCGCGCATCCTTCCCGGGCGGCACGACCATGGGCATTTTCGATTCCGACGGCAAGCTTGTGCTGGCGTTCGAATCCCCCAAGGCCTTTGCCTCGGTGGTTTACAGCAGCGCGGATATTGCGTCGGGAGAGACCTACTCCATCGGCTATAACGGCACGATCGGCGGCACACTGCAGGACGGCATCGCGCAAGGCGGTACGTACGAGGGATATACCGAGCTTGGAGAAATTCAAGCGGAATAAAAATAAAAAAGGCAGCCCGATGGGGCTGCGAAATTAGCGGAGAAAAGAGAGAGTCATGCGAAAAGATATTTCGCAAAGCTCTCTCTTTTTGCTATATGAGTGATATTCCGGCTGCGTCGGAGTGATATTATCGCTCCTGCGATAGTGATATTGAAGCCTTGCGGCTACAGTGATATTCTATTCGCCTCCAAAACTTGCGAAGCAAATACCACTCGCCACAGGCGAATATCACTGCCAAAGGCAATATCACTCGCCCAAGGCGAATAGAACTGGGGAGATACTCCGCTTGGAGTATCTCCCCATGGGGCTGCTTTTTTATTTACTCATAAATCAGATATGGCTTGATCTGTTCTCTGAAGTGTTCGCATTTCTCGCGCGAGGCGGCAAGGACAGCTGCAGGGTCAAAGTCACCTGAAAGCGTTTCGTTGCCAAAGCGCAGGCGAAGCCCTGCGGGATTTGCCTCAAATTCGGGATATTTGCGCAGCGCGTCGTACAGATACAGCAATGCAGCAAAGGGCGAATATGCCTCTCTATCCACAATATGCAGCTCAACGCCGCCGCAAACAGCACCCGCGTGCTTATTGAATGCGGGGGTAAAATGCGCGGCGCGGAAAATAACCCCCGGCAGCTCCTGCGCATTCATATGCTCTGCCAGTGCAAATGCATCTACGAAAGGCGCACCGATCATATCGAAGGGTCTGGTCGTGCCGCGCCCCTCCGAGATATTGGTGGCCTCAAAAATGCCGGTGGCGATATAGTTGACGGCACAATTCACGCTTGGAATATTGGGCGAGGGATTAACAAACAGCATATCGGTCTCGTCTGCGTGCATGCCTCTCTTCCAGCCCTCGCACTCGATCACCTGCAGCTCGCAGCCGATCCCCTTTTCGGCATTGACGTAGCGGGCATATTCGCCCACAGTCATGCCATAGCGCGTCGGGATCGCAAATTCACCGATAAACGAGCAAAACTGCTCGTCCAAGATCTCCCCCTCGATCTTGACACCGCCGATCGGATTGGGTCTGTCAAGCACGATGACAGGGATTTTCACGCGTACAGCCGCACGCATGACCTGCGTCAGGTTACAAAGGTAGGTATAATAACGCGCACCAACGTCCTGGATGTCGTAAACCACTGCGTCCACACCCGAAAGGATCTGGTCAAGGCGCGGATGCCCCTTGGAATTCAGGTTATACACACATACACCGAACACAGGATCGGGCAAGTCCTGCTCGTCCTGATATCTGCCGTCCTGCAGATTGGAGCAAATGCCGTGCTCGGGCGCAAACAGCACCGAAAGCACGCCCATATCGTGCAAGATTTTCCACGTGGGGGTTGCGGTACGGTCAATGCCCGAGGCAGCGGTCAGAAGGGCTACCTTTTCGCCCTTGACGGCAGCAGCAAGTGCATCGCGTCGGTCAACGCCGCACAGTACGTGATATTTTTGCATCAGTCATCACCTCTGTGTTCTATTATATCATAAATTCCTCCACCGTGCAAGCGGCATACAAGCCTTTTTTGCTTCATATGATGAAATAAGCGCAAAGGCATGGAGGTTCATATGCAGAGCAGAACAGGGAGATTTTTTTACAACTCGCTTTTGATGGTGGGCGTGACACTGCTCATGCGCGCCATCGGCGTGGGCTTCAACGCCTACGTGGCAGGCAAGGCGGGGGCACAGGCCATGGGGCTTTATTCCCTGCTCTCGGGCGTGTACGGCTTTGCCATCACGCTGGCCTGCTCGGGTATTCACTTGGGCACGACGCGCACGGTGGCTGACGCGCTTGGCAAGGGCGACAAGGCTTTGGCAAAAAAATATGCCGCCCGGGCACTTGTCATCAGCACGGCATTCGGTCTGCTTGCCGCACTGCTGCTCTTTTTCGGTGCTCCCTTGGTGGGCACGCGATGGCTTGGCGACGCGCGCACCGTGCTTCCCTTGCGTGTACTCGCCCTGACACTACCTGCGGTCGCGATCTGCTCTTGTCTGAACGGCTACTTTACCGCCGTGCGACGCGTCTGGAAAAACGCCGCCGTACAGCTTTCCTCGCAAGCCGTCCGCATTTTCGCAACAGCCGCGTTTTTGACGCTGCTGTTACCGCGCGGCGTGGCTTACGCTTGCCTTGCTTTGGTGCTGGGAACGCTTGTCACACAGCTCTTTGAGCTGCTGTCCTCGCTGTTTTTGTATTGGACCGACAAAAAGCACCTGCGCACGCCCGAGCGCTGCACGCAAAGCGGCGTAGCAAAAACCATTCTGGGCATTACCCTGCCCGTAGCATTCAGCTCGTATGCGCGTTCGGGACTGATCACGCTGCAGCACATTCTGATCCCGCGCGGACTTGCACACAGCGGTGCGTCCTGGGAGTCGGCACTTGCCTCCTACGGCGTGCTGCACAGCATGGTGCTGCCCGTTGTTCTGTTCCCATCCGCCTTTATTTCGTCATTTGCGGGGTTGTTGATCCCCGAGGTAGCCGAGGCCAAGATCCAGGAGAACATGGAGCGCGTGCGACGTGTGGCACGGCGCATTTTCGGCATTTCCATGATGTTTTCTGTGGGCGTGGCAGGCGTGATGCTGTGCTTCTCGCATAGCCTTGGTTTGGTGATCTACGACTCCTTGCAGGCGGGCAGCATGATCGCAGCCCTTGCCCCCCTGATCCCCATTATGTACATTGACAGCGCGGTGGACGCGGTGCTCAAGGGCATGGGACAACAGGTTTACAGTATGAACGTCAATATCATTGACGCACTGACCTCGGTGATCTTAGTCATTATTTTGGTGCCGAAATTCGGTGTTCCGGGCTACATTTTCACGATCTATTTTACCGAAACGCTCAATACCGTACTCAGCCTTGCGCGCATGATTGCCATCACAAAGCCAAGGCTGCGGCTGATGGGTCATGTGTTCGGGCCGATCTTGTGCATTACGGGAGCGACCTGGGCGGTGCACCTGTTTAGCACACACCTTGGCCTGCAGCCTACAGCAGGCGCATTGGTGCTGCAGATCACGCTGACCTTGCTTTTGTATGCAGGACTTTTGACGATCACACGCTGCGTGGGCACAGACGAATACGAAATGCTGCGCGCGATTTTCGGCAGAAGGAAGAAGAAAAACAACACGACGCTCACCCCAACGGATACCCGCCACCAAATAAACGCTCCCACTCATGAAAGTTTTTGATCGACCTTTTTTCCAAAAAGGTCGCGGGATCCAAGGGCAGCGCCCTTGGTCGCGCCCGCAGGCGCGAAATATTTTCTCGCCGTTTCAATTCGCGCAGCGAATTACTGGTTCATTTTTTTGCGGCTACTTGCTCAAAAAAAGAACGGAAAGAATTTCCTCACGTAATATCCCAACACACCCCCAACAAACCAAAAAGGACCGATGATCTCTCATCAGTCCTCTTTGTTTTTCGGCACTCTGCCGGTCAGCAAGCTGTCAATGCTCGTGCCCAGTATGTCGGCAAGCTCGTCCAGCCATACCGGGTTAGGAAAAGCCAAACCGCGCTCCCATTTGGAGACGGCCTGGGGGGATACCCCCATTCTCTGTGCAAGCATTTCCTGAGTCAGCCCTTTTTCCCGACGCAGCGCGGCAATGCGCGCGCCGAGCTGTTCCAGCACTATCATTGATAATCCATCTCCTTTGCATGAAAGTTGCAAAAATGCCCCTTGGGGCAAACCCTGTGCGGATCTGCCCCTCGGGGGATGGATGTGTCATGATCCTTTGCAAAAAAGAAGAGTGGGCAACTTTTTTGTCAAAGGATTATTCGCGCCAACCCGTAAGGCGCGAGTCACAGCATCCGGTTTTGATCGAGTTTGTCATAACTCCGCCTCCTTTCTTTTGGCCGCGGTTTCCCGAGGCATGAATTTCACACTTTCGCGTGATGATATGATTATAGCACCTGTGGGGAATTTTGTCAATCAACCCGTGGTTTATGTGGGGGCTTGTTGGGATATTATGTGAGGAATTTCTCTCCGTTCTTTTTGGCAAAATTGCCGCAAAAAGAACCAAAAACGGCGTATTATGGGGCTCTGCCCCATACCCCGCCGCCTTTTGAAAAAGGCGGGCGAAAACTTTCATCCTGTGGAGGTGTTCCGTTGGGGTAACGGCGGGCGAAAACTTTCATCCTGTGGAGGTGTTCCGTTGGGGTAACGGCGGGCGAAAACTTTCATTCTGTGGAGGTGATCCGTTGGGGTGGCGGCGGACGAAAACTTTCATCCTATGGGAGTGTTCCGTAAGGTAAAAAAGGACTGACGCTCGTCAGTCCTTTTCTCTTTATTGATCGTTCAGATATCTGCATGCGGTCATGGCTGCTACTGCACCGTCGCCGCAGGCTGTGGTGATCTGTCTGATGTTCTTGGTGCGGCAGTCTCCTGCCACAAATACGCCGGGGGTCTTGGTCAGGCAATCCTCGCCCGCCTCGATATATCCTCTTGTGTCCAATGCCGCAACGGGGGCAAACGCGTCGTTGACCGGCACCTGACCGATCGCCACAAATACGCCGTCCACATCAAGTCTGATCTTGGTGCCCTTCTGATCAATGATCATACCGGTCAATTCGTCATCACCAAGGAACTTGTCTACAGTCGCACCGTACAAATAATCCACGTTATCTCTCTTTGCAAGCAACGAAACAAGCTTGCCCTCACCCGTCAAGAAATCCAGATTCTGTACAATGGTGACCTTCTTGCAGATGTCCGAAAGCAGCACGGCCTCCTGCAGCGCGGAATTTCCGCCTCCAATGACCGCCACAGTCTGATCCGCATAAAATGCGCCGTCACAAACCGCGCAGAACGAAATGCCGTTACCGACAAATCTTTCCTCATCCTCAAGGCCAAGCATGCGGTGGCGAGAGCCGGTTGCGATGATCACCGCGCCGCACTCATATTCCGCGCCCGATGCGCAAACCACCGTTTTGGTCTTGCCGTCGCGGATCTCTACAGCCTCGTCCAGCTCGACCGTCACGCCCTGCTCCAGCACCTGCTCGATCAGCTTGTCCGCAAACTCGTTGCCGCTCATCTGCATGTATCCGGGGTAGTTTTCTATCTTGGGAGAAAACACGACCTGACCGCCAAAGCTTTCCTTCTCCAGCAGCAGCACGTCGCGATCTGCCCTTGCGGCATACAGGGCCGCGGTCATACCCGCGGGCCCTGCGCCGATTACAACAATATCATACATGTTCGTAATCCTTATGTACTGTAAATTATGCCTTTACGCTTTCCTCAATAAACTTACGGATATTGGAAACGTTTGCAACCGTCTCAAAGCTGCCGTCATCATGAACGACTACCAGCGTGGGAGCCTGCTTGATGCCGTAGGTCTTAGCCAGATCCGCGTTGTCCTCAGCGTACAGCTTTTCGTAAGAAAGTCCTGCATTATCCAAGAACTTGCAAGCCATCTTGCAGTTGGGGCAGGTCTTGGTTGCAAACAGGATCAGCTTGCTGCCCTCGTTCTCACAGGTGCAGGTCTCCTGTGCGGGAGCCTCTTCCTTGACCAGGCGACCGGTGAAGTTTTCCATGCTCTTCTTGATGTCGTACTCGGTACGCTTTTCAAACTCTGCAGCCTTACCGTCGTTCCAGTTCTTGACGGGACGGTAGTAACCGGTAATACGGCTGTAAACCTCGGTATCAGCACCGCACTCGGGGCAGGTGTACTGCTCGCCCGAAATGTAACCGTGGGTACGGCAGACCGAGTAGGTGGGAGACATAGTGTAGTAAGGCAGCTTGTAGTTCTCTGCAATCTTCTTGACCAGCGTAGCTGCAGCCTTCCAGGAAGGCAGCTTCTCGCCAAGGAATGCATGGAATACAGTACCCGAGGTATAACGGGTCTGCAGCTCGTCCTGAATATCCAGCGCATCAAAGATGTCGGTAGTGTAGTCAACGGGCAAGTGAGAGGAGTTGGTGTAGTAAGGAGTTTCGCCCTTCTCGGTTGCGGTCTTGATGTCGGGATAACGTGCAACGTCGTGCTTAGCCAGACGGTAGGAGGTGGACTCTGCGGGAGTTGCCTCGAGGTTATACAGGTCGCCATACTCCTCCTGGTAGTCGGACAGACGCTCTCTCATGTGATCCAGCACCTGCTTGGAGAATTCCTGGGTCTCCTTGTGCGTCATATCCTTGCCGATCCAACGGGCGTTCAGGCCTGCCTCGTTCATGCCGACCAGACCAATGGTGGAGAAGTGGTTGCTGAAGGTACCAAGGTAACGCTTGGTGTAGGGGTACAGACCCTCATCCAGCAGCTTGGTGATGACGGTTCTCTTGATCTTGAGCGATCTTGCGGAGATGTCCATAATGCGGTCCAGTCTCTTGTAGAAGTCCTCTTCGTCCTTTGCAAGATAAGCAATTCTGGGCATGTTGATGGTCACCACGCCGATAGATCCGGTGGACTCACCCGAGCCGAAGAAGCCGCCCGACTTCTTGCGCAGCTCACGAAGGTCAAGACGCAGTCTGCAGCACATGGAGCGCACGTCGCTGGGCTCCATATCGCTGTTGATGTAGTTGGAGAAATAGGGAGTGCCGTACTTTGCGGTCATCTCAAAGAGCAGCTTATTGTTCTCAGTCTCGGACCAGTCAAAGTTAGAGGTAATGGAGTAGGTGGGAATGGGATACTGGAAGCCTCTGCCGTGAGCGTCGCCCTCGATCATGGTTTCGATGAAGGCCTTGTTGACCATATCCATCTCAGCCTTACAATCCTTGTACTTGAAATCCATTTCCTTGCCGCCTACGATGCAGTTGAGCTCGGCGAGGTCAGCGGGAACGGTCCAGTCAAGGGTGATGTTGGAGAAGGGTGCCTGCGTGCCCCAACGGGAGGGGGTATTCACGCCGTAAATAAAGGACTCGATGCACTTCTTGACCTGGTCATAGTTGAGGTTATCCACCTTGACAAAGGGTGCAAGATAGGTGTCGAACGAGGAGAACGCCTGTGCGCCTGCCCACTCGTTCTGCATGATGCCGAGGAAGTTGACCATCTGGTTGCAAAGAGTTGCCAGGTGCTTTGCGGGAGCAGAGGTAATCTTACCCGTCACACCGCCCAGACCCTCCTGGATCAGCTGCTTGAGCGACCAACCTGCGCAATAGCCGGTCAGCATGGAAAGGTCGTGGATATGGATATCCGCGTTTCTGTGTGCGTTGCCGATCTCATCGTCATAGATCTCGGAGAGCCAGTAATTCGCGGTGATCGCGCCCGAGTTGGAAAGGATCAGACCGCCGACCGAGTAGGTCACGGTAGAGTTTTCCTTCACTCTCCAGTCGGTATTCTTGACGTACTTGTCCACGATCTCCTTATAGTCCAGAATGGTGGACTTCATGTTACGCATCTTCTCTCTCTGTCTGCGGTAGAGAATGTATGCCTTAGCCACGTCACCGTAGCCGCCCTGGACCAGCACGTTTTCCACGCTGTCCTGAATATCTTCAACCGCGATCAGACCGTCCTTGATCTTGGGCTCGAAGTCTGCGGTGACCTTGAGTGCCAAGAAGTCGATCACGCTGGGGTGAAACTGTCTTTCCTGTGCCTCGAACGCCATTTTGATCGCGTCCGAAATCTTACTCAGATTAAAATCTGTAATCTTGCCGTCTCTTTTTAATACCTTGTACATAGCTCTCTCCTTTTGTCAATTCTGATCATTTTTTATCGTATAAAAACAAAATACCGTAAAAGCACCGAAGGCGGTGCTTTTACAGTATACTATAAGTCGATTCATTTGTCAAGCCCTTTTGACACAATATTTTGATATTTTTTCAAATTTTAACACAATATATTGTGGTGAGCGCTTCAAACGCCTCTGAGCTGTGCGTTTGGAATATATGCTTTGAGCACATTCAACAAATCAAGCATCTGGTTTTTGTCATATCCGCTCAAGGGTCCACGGATCAGATCTCCCGAGTCGATAAATCCCTGCAGGTAGTGCTTGTGCTCCCCTGCCAGCCACACGCCCATATCCTCAATATCCTCGGCCGAGTGCAGCTCGCGCACCACTGTGGTGCGGAACTCAAAGGGCACACCGGAAGCGCGCAAAAGCGCAATGCTGTGCTCAATGGGCGCAGTGTCAAATCCGGGCACGCCCACCGTCTGGGCATATCTTTCGCGGCTGTTTTTGATATCCATGGCCACGTAGTCCAAAAGTCCCTTGTCAATCAAAGCGGCAAGGCGGTCGGGGTACGAGCCGTTGGTATCCAGCTTGACCGCAAAGCCAAGCTCGCGCACGCGCAGAATAAACTCCTCAAGACCGTGTTGGAGCAGCGGCTCACCGCCCGTGATGGCCACACCGTCCAATATTCCCTGTCTCTTTTTGAGAAAGGCATAGATCTCCTCCTCAAAAAACGCGGGGTTTTCACCGGGGCGCAGCACAAGACTTGCATTGTGGCAGAAGGGGCATCGCATATTACAGCCCCCCGTGAACACGGTGCAGGCCATGTGGTCCGGGTAATCAAGCAGTGTCAGCTTTTGAAATCCTTGAATATTCATTCGGTCTTCTCCCTGTTGTTTACTTTTGATGAAATAATCTGTCCGTTATCCATGCGGAACACGCGATCTGCGCGCTCGGCTATGGACAAGTCGTGTGTGACCATGATCAGCGTCTGACCAAGCAGCTCCTTGGTCTCCAGTAAAAGCTCCAGCACCTCGTCGGCGTTTTCCCTGTCAAGGTTGCCTGTCGGCTCGTCCGCAAACACCACCAAGGGCAGATTGATCAGCGCACGCGCAATGGCCACGCGCTGCATCTGACCGCCCGAAAGCTCGCTTGGCAGATGGTGCAGTCGGTCTCCAAGACCCAGTGAGGCCACCAGCTTTTTGAGATTTTCCTCGTACGAGGTATCTTCTTTATTACACATCAGTGTGGGTACCAAAATGTTCTCCAGCGCCGTAAACTGCGGGATCAGATTGTGCGACTGAAACACCATGCCGATATGATTTCCGCGAAAACGCGCCAGCTCGTCGCCTGCCATGGCAGTGATCTCACGGCCGCGGATCATGACCTTGCCCGCGCTTGGCTTATCCAGTCCTGCCATCAGATGCAGCAGCGTGGATTTTCCCGAGCCGGACGAACCGATGATGGCAACGAATTCTCCCTCGTATACACGTAGATTGACACGGTTGACCGCATTGACCACCTCGTCGTACTGCTTGTACTGACGCAACAGATCCACGACCTCTACAACGACTCTTCTGTCCTCCATCATCATTCCTCCCTCTTAACCTTTTGTGCCATCCTGCGCTTCCATACGAAATACGGTGCAAGACACGAAGCAAATCCGCAAGCCACGGACACTGCCGCGCAAAGCGCAAGCGCCCAGAAGGGCATATAATAATTGTAATCAATCGCCTGCACCATACCAAGACCAGGCAGCACGCGACTCATGGCAATATATAAAATGAAATTAAACGCATAGCTCATGCCAAGCGTAACAGCAAAGGCAACGCCCGAAAGCACCGCACCCGCCACGAGGTGCAGGCTGCGGATCTCTCGCCCAAAGCCACCCATGGCACTGAGCATATAAAACTCCCCTTCTCTTCTGCGGTAAAACAGCATCTGTGAGAAAAACCAAACCAAGGGAGACACGGTCAGAATAAAGACTGCTATGACGGCTGTGATCAGATGGTCGCGTCGTGCATTGGCAATCAGATTGTCAAAAAACATGCCCTCTCTGCGCCAATTCCAAGCAAAATCCTCGGCCAGCGTAGAGATCCCGCGCTCCAGGTCATCCGCCGCGGCCAGCGACAGGTCATCCTCAAGATACACCGAGATAACGTCACGTGCGCCGTCCTTTCCTGTCAGTGCGCGATAGGACTCGGTCTGCATGCCCACGGTCAGATAGCTGTCCGCAGGGGCTTTGGTGATCACGGCGCACACCACGTATTCGCCCGAATGGCTGCCGGTTGTGCCGTAATGGAACGTAAAATTCTCAAGCTGCTGACGCAAGATCTGATCGCGTTTTGTAAACATACGCTTTTCCGTGATCTGTCCATCTGCATAAGAAGCGAAATATACCTTGTCTCCCACCGAGAAATCAAAACGCTGTGCCCCCAGAATGCTTTCGCTGATTATGATCGCGTGCGGATTTTCCAGCACGGTGTAGGGGTCTCCCTCAAAGGTATAGCGTCCCGATGCGATCGCGCCGTCGATCCATTCCCGATCCACAGCGGTATATTTATAGGAATTGGTAGCGATCTCATAGCCGTCACGCTCACCCTCGCTGAGCACACCGTATTCTCCGTGCGAAGGGGCATTCTCGGCTTCAACCAGCATGTGCGCAAGCAGCTCGTCTGCTCTTGCCTGCTCGTCTGCGGTCACGTATGCCACGCCGTCAAGCGCGCGGATGGCCTCGCACAAGTACTGTGCGTCGTCGTTGATCGAATCTGCCTGACCGTGCGGATAGATTGGCTTGATCTCATTGCCCTCTTCATCCAAAAGGATCTCGTCGGGCATTTTTCCGTAAGCCAGGGTAAATTCTCCCACAGCCAAGTCCTGCTTGGTCCTGATCATATCGGCTACGTAAAGCCCCGAGATAAACAGCGAGGCAAACGCCACGGCCGAGCAGACCAGGCGCACGTAATATTTGCGGAAACGCCACATGCCCGAAAGCTCATAATCACGCGGAAAGCTTTTTCCCACAAGGCGGAACGAACGGCGCGGCGAGGATACAAGACCCGCATTGTCGCGTGCGGTGATCAGCGTCATGGGCGTTTTGAACGCCATGGCACGCACGGGCAACAGCACAGAGAGCAGCACTGTGGCCGCACTGAGCGCAAGCACTTTAAGGGGGGCTGCCCAGTGGAAGGTAAACAGTACACCCAGCGGCAAATAGATTCCCAGCATGATCAGAGCTGCCAGGATCGCGGCCGGTATCAAGGTCAGTATTCCTATGGCTGCAAGCTCCCAGAAGGTCACGCGGAACAGCGTGCGAAAATCCGCGCCACAGGTCATATAAATACCGTACTGGAACTGGTGATTTTCCACGCGGATGTTGTATAGCACGGTCAGTACCATAGCGCAAAGCGCAAGCATACAAAGGCAGATCAGCGCATATCTCCATACGCCGGGTGTGACGTATTCGGTCACGTAGGTATACAGCGGCGTCGTGGAATAGCTCCAGCTTTTGAGCATGCATCGGTCGCGGAACTTGGCAAGGCTGCGCTCGATATCCGCTCCCTTGAGCGTCACACGCGCCTCGCTGACTTCTCCCTTGTCTACGATCTCCACCTCATAAAAGGAATCGTCCAATGCATCCTGCGCGTTCACCATATTTCTGAACGTGGCGACCTGCGTGTCGGTCAGATCAAAGACGATGTGATAAGAATACGACTCCTTGACCGTATTTTCGGCAATTTTGTTGTTGGTGTCAAGCGAGAAGGTCAGCGACCAGAAAATACTTTCCACCACCAGAAGCGCAAGGAAAAAGCCCGCATATTCCCGCCAATTGAAGAGAACCGTGCGGAAGGCGTTTTTGACCGTTCGCTTGAAAATGCTCATGTACGTTTCCTCAAATCATCAATAATAGCGTTGCACTGCGATGACTTTTCCCAGGATGTCTGCCTGTTTTACGATAATGGGCTGCATGGACTTGTTTTCGGGCTGCAGGCGGTAGTGCCCGTCCTCGCGGAAAAAGCGCTTGACAGTTGCGCTGTCCTCCACCATAGCCACTACGATCTCGCCGTTATCGGCATAAGAGCAGCGGTTGACGATGACCACGTCACCGTCCAAAATTCCCGCATCGATCATGCTCTGCCCCTGCACGCGCAGGGCGAACAAATTCTCCTTTTCATAGCCGCCGTGCGGCACGAACGGAACACTGCCCTCATAATTCTCCACGGCAAGAATGGGCTGCCCCGCAGTCACCTTGCCCAGCAGCGGAACTCCGCTCGCAGCAGGCGACTCGTCGCAAAGACGCAAGGCGCGGCTCTTGCCCTCATCCTTGACGATATAGCCAAGCATCTCCAGTCTGCCAAGATACATATGTACAGTCGAGGTGCTCTTATATCCAAGTGCCTCGCGGATATCGCGCACGCTGGGTGCATACCCGCGCTCGCGGATGGTCTTGACAATATAATCGTAAACTCTTTGTTCTCTTTCGTTGAGCTTTGGCATCATAACAAACTCTCCGTTTCTCTGCATTTAATTCATTATAACATACATGCCACGATTTTGCAAACATTTGTTCTTTTTTCAAAGGCGGCATTTTTCACAATCTTTTCATGCTTGGTTTGTGATATTTTCATAGAATATTTTCACGATATGCTCTTGCAAAAGGTCGGAATTTGTTATATAATTATAGTGGGTGAAAATTGGGCTTCATCCGCTTTTGAACCGATAAAAATAATTTGAAATATAAAAGGAGAACCACCATGACCAACAACAAATACGTACTTGATTGGATCAACGAGATGGCCAAGATGACCTGTCCCGACAACATTGTCTGGATCGACGGCACTGAAGAGCAGGCTGAGGCACTTCGCGCAGAAGCATGTGCGACCGGTGAGATGATCAAGCTCAACCAGGATCTGCTGCCCGGCTGCTATTTGCACCGCACCGCTGTCAACGACGTTGCCCGCGTTGAGGCAAGAACCTTTATCTGCACCCCTACCAAGGAAGAGGCAGGTAACATCAACAACTGGATGGCACCCGAAGAGATGTATGCAAAGCTCAAGAAGCTGTATACCGGCTCTATGAAGGGTCGCACCATGTACGTCATTCCCTACTCCATGTCGATCGTTGGCTCTCCCTTCGCCAAGTACGGCATTGAGCTGACCGACTCGATCTACGTTGTGCTCAACATGCTGATCATGACCCGCGTCGGCACCGACGTGCTGGAAGCGCTGGGCGACTCCGCCGACTACATCAAGGGTCTGCACGCAAAAGCAGATCTGGACGAGAACAACCGTTACATCACCCACTTCCCCCAGGATAACACCATCATGAGCGTCAACTCCGGCTACGGCGGCAACGTGCTGCTGGGCAAGAAGTGCTTTGCTCTGCGTATTGCATCCTACCTTGGCAGAAAAGAGGGCTGGATGGCTGAGCACATGCTCATTCTGGGCGTTACTTACCCCAACGGTGAGAAGAAGTACCTGACCGCTGCATTCCCCTCTGCTTGCGGCAAGACCAACCTTGCTATGCTGATCCCCCCCAAGTTCTACACCGAGCAGGGCTACAAGGTTGAGTGCATCGGCGACGATATCGCTTGGCTGCGCGTCGGCGAGGACGGCAGACTGTGGGCTGTCAACCCCGAGAACGGCTTCTTTGGCGTAGCTCCCGGTACCAATGCACAGTCCAACCCCAACGCGCTGGCTTCTACCATGCGTGACACCATCTTCACCAACGTTTGCCATAACCTGGACAACAACACCGTTTGGTGGGAAGGCCTTGATAACGATCCCCCCAAGAACGCGCTCAACTGGAGAGGCGAGGTCTGGGATTACACCAAGTACGATAAGAATGACAAGGTCGGCACCTCGGGTGCTCACCCCAACTCCCGCTTCACCGCAATGGCTACCAACTGCCCCTGCCTGTCCGAGGCTTACTACAAGCCCGAGGGCGTGCCGGTAAGTGCCATCGTATTCGGTGGCAGACGCGCAAAGACCGCTCCCCTGGTTTACCAGTCCACCTCCTGGCAGCACGGCGCATTCGTAGGCTCTATCATGGCCTCCGAGACCACCGCAGCCGCTGCAGGTGCCGTTGGCGTGGTTCGCCGCGACCCCATGGCAATGCGTCCCTTCGTGGGCTACGATATGGGTGAGTACTTCGGCCACTGGCTCAAGATGGGTACCACCATTCCCAATCCCCCCAAGATCTTCCACGTCAACTGGTTCAGAACCGATGCTGACGGCCACTTCATCTGGCCCGGATTTGGCGACAACATGCGCGTGCTTGCATGGATCCTTGACCGCTGCGAGGGCAAGGTAGGCGCTACCATGTCTCCCATCGGTTACCTGCCCCTGCCTGAGGATATTTGCACCGAGGGTCTGGAGGGCATCGACACCGAGACCATCCGCGACCTGCTCAGCGTTGACGTTGACTCCTGGCTGGAGGACGTACAGAATATCCGCGACTTCTATGCACAGATCGGAGACAGCGTTCCCGCAACCATGCACGCAGAGCTGGATGCGCTGGAGGCAAGACTGCTGGCTGCAAAGTAAGCTTTGCTGCCAAATGCAGAATGCAAAAAGTGTTGTAGGGACCGACGTCATGCCGCAAGCGGCGAACGGTCCGGAAAATGCAAAATGCAAAATAAAGTTAGAAAACCCTTGCTTTTGCAAGGGTTTTCTTTTTGTTTCGGATTGTTTTTTTGTTTGACATGCCAAGAATTCTGTGCTATACTACAATTGTAATCAAGATTTTTTGAATTTTTTCAAAAACCTCGGAACTTTTCTCAAAAATTGCGACTATATAAGTGAAGAACGTTTGTGTAACAAGCCCTGTCACGATACATGATAAGGAGGAAAAATGAATTACGCTTTTTTTGATACAGCCATTTTTGCCGAAGATGAAGACTACGATGAAGAAGACTACGATATTTTGGGTGCAGATTATGAGGAACTGATTCACACTTGTTTTCGGTATTCTGTATATTTCAGCGTTTGGTTTTCACCGCATGTTCAATGGACGGAAAAGCTCAAGCCTTATGAGATAAACGTTGATCCTGCCTGCTTTGAGTACGCGCCACCGCGCCGTCACGAACCGCAGGATAAAGGCGATATTATGATCCACCTGCATTTTTACCGTATTTGCCCCGAGCTGTATCAGATTTTGATTGAAAACACGCACAGCGTTTGGGACGGATGGGATTATGATGCACCGGCATTTAAGCATTTTTACAGATCCGACGGGAGTTGCTTTTTTATGAGTTATGAACACGACGGCAACTGCGTTTTCTACCTGCGGGACGGAGAAGACGTGTCCTGTGTGGTCGGCAAAGAGCACTGGTACCGAGAGGACGAGCTATGGCCGAATGCAGTATGGTCGCCATGGCCGGATGTTTATCGCCCGTTGATTCAATAGCATTCGGGTCGCGTCACAGGGGACAGTCCTCAGTAACGCTGCGCATCACAGAGAGCCGTCCCCTGTAACACTCGGTGACTGCAAACCGAACACTTTTTGAATTTTACCATTCTCCGAAAAAAGCCACCATTCGCGCGAACAATTTTTGCAAAGCAAGTGTTACCGGGGACGGTTCTCCGTGACACCTTGGTGTTACCGAGAACTGTCCCCTGTGACGCGCGAAACCGTATTCTGCATTTTTCCACTCCCCTCTTGAAAAGTCCGCGGTTTCGTTGTATAATAGATATATACGATTCAAGGAGGCTGCCATGAAACTGACTTTTCTCGGTACGGGTGCTGCCGATTGGGATATCAACCAATACGACGCCATGCCCGAATTCCGTCGCTTTTCCTCGGCTCTGGTCAACGACGACCTGCTGATCGATCCCGGCCCACACGTATTTCATTTTGCCGAAAAGAACGGCACGCCCGATCTGCTTGACGGCGTCAAGAATATCATCGTCACGCACTCGCATGAGGATCATTTCTGCCCCGAAACCGTGGCAAAACTATGTGAAGGCCGTGACTGCACCATCTGGTGCGCCCCCGAATGCATGAAGAAGCTGAATGCCGCGCTTGGAAACGAGGCTGCCTTTGGCATCAACTTCCGCTCGACCGAAATCGGCAAGACCTACGAGATCGGCGACTACCGCATCACCCCTCTGCGCGCCAACCATTTTGCCACGCCCGGTGAGATCGCGCGCGTTTATCTGATCGAGCGCGACGGCCGCATTCTGTTCTACGGCTGCGACAGCGCGTGGCTGCCCACCGAGACCTGGAACTTCATGCGTGACAAGCCCATCAACACGCTGGTGCTGGAGCTGACCTGCGGCGAGATCGCCACCTACGATTGGCGCATTTTTGAGCACAACACGCCCGAAATGCTGCAGATCATGCTGACCATGTTCAAAAAGTACAACCGCTTTGCGCCCGACGTCAAGTATTACGTCTCGCACATGGCACGCACGCTGCACGGCGATCACGCATCCGTGGTCAAGCTGCTTGAGCCCATGGGCATCACGCCCGCATACGACGGCTTGCAAATTGAAATTTAAAACACAGAGATAAGGAGAGAGAATATGGCAAACAAAATCAGAGTCACGGCCTGGAACGAATTCCGCCACGAAAAGCACAATGATTACGTCAGATCCATCTACCCCGACGGTATTCACGGTCTGCTCAAGCAGTTCCTTGAGACCAACGACGATATTGAGGTCACGCTGGCAGCCCTGGACGATCCCGACAACGGTCTTCCCGATGAGGTGCTCAACAATACCGACGTGCTGATCTGGTGGGGTCACATGGCGCACCACGAAGTCCCCGACGATCTGGTGGAGCGCATCCGTCACAGAGTATATACCAAGGGCATGGGACTTATTGTGCTGCACTCGGGTCACCACTCCAAGGTGTTCCGCAACGTGGTAGGCACCAACGGCAACCTCTCCTGGGGCAGAGATCAGAAGGAGGTCGTTTGGAATCTGCTTCCCTCCCACCCCATCGCAGCGGGCATTCCCGATCATTTCACCCTGGACATCGAGGAGCTTTACTGCGAGCCCTTCTATGTACCGCAGCCCGACGCACTTGTGTTCGGCTCCTGGTTTGAGGACGGCTTTATCTTCCGCAGCGGTCTTTGCTACCTGCGCGGTGCGGGCAAGGTATTCTACTTCCAGCCCGGTCACGAGTCCTGCCCCTCTTACCACAATGCGTACGTGCAGCGGATCATCACCAACGCTGTCCGCTGGGCAAAGCCTGCAGATTTCGGATACGAGATCCCCGAGGGCGCACCCATGATGCAGTATAAGCCGATTGATGAGTTTAAGAACTAAAAACACAGGACGGATGCAAATGCATCCGTCCTGTTCTTATCCTTTTTTTCGTAGGGGAGGAATATTTGCATGCAAATTCATCCTCCCGCACGCGAATGATTCAATTCCCCGCCAAAAATGTCAGCAACCGATTTTGATACGGGCGGGAGGATAAATTTGCTTGCAAATATTCCTCCCCTACAAAGCAAGTCTTATACAAGACTCGTCTTTTGCAAAATCACTTTGCCTTGTACGTAATATTCCTGATCACGCCAAACGCGCCAAGGGCAATTCCGATCAGCGCTGTCACCGCAAGCACGACAAACAACCACAGGGTATTTGTCCCCATTAAAAATCCGATAAAGCCTTCAAAGACATAACGATTATAAGACACACTCCAAGGATTGAATGCAGCGCAAATCGCCAGCGCAATAATGCCCAGCAAGGACATGCACGTAAACGTCAGCCCACCGAAAAAGCACCACGTATACCCTTGCGGCGGCTTGCTTGATTGTACCTGCTGTGGTTCAGTGACGGCCTGATGTGCGTACACACCGCCCTTGATCAGATAATCTGTGGTCACGCCAAACAGATCGCTGAGCTTGATGATATATTCCATATCGGGCGTGGACTGATCCAGCTCCCATTTCGATATGGTTTGTCTTGTCAGATTCAGCTGCTCCGCCAATTGCTCCTGTGACATTCCCCTGCTTTTGCGCAAGGTCGCCAATATTTCTCCAAATGCCATGTCAGCACCTCCTTTGTTCTTATTTGTATTATTTGTATTATAACATTCGCAGGGGCAGAATTCAACCAATTTTCGCAGGAAATTCCGCAACGCAGCGTTGCGCAACGGGGTTTGGAGCTGATTTTTGATATTTCAACGTAAAAAAAGTCAAAAGATATGCGCGGGATATCCATATCCCGCGCCATGCATCATGATTTATGTGAGAAAACCGTTTCCGTTCTTTTTTTGAGCAAGTAGCCGCAAAAAAAGAACCAAAAAAACGGCGTGATGCGGGGCGATGCCGGTTGCCTTTTGGATGCTGAATTTCGCAGAAATTCAGCATCAGGTGGCGTCACTTACGCGTAAATATTCAGTAGCATTCACACGCCACCAAGCCTTTATGTAAAGGCTTGACCGAAACTTTCATCCTTGACAACCGTATCGTGGTCAGATCGCAAACCCACCGTCCACGCCAAGGCACTGCCCTGTGATAAAGGACGCGCCATCCGAAGCAAGAAACAGCGCAGCGGCGGCGACGTCCTCGGGCGTACCGATGCGGCCAAGCGGTGTTTCTTCAGCCAGCGCAGCACGTGTCCGGGCGTCAAAGCAAGCGTTCATAGGAGTGTCGATCACGCCCGGCTCAATGCAGTTGACGCGTATGCCCGAGGGGCCCAGCTCCTTGGCAAGTGCCATGGTCATGCCGCGCACGCCTGCCTTGGTGGCGCTGTACGCTACCTCGCAGGAAGCGCCGACCTTGCCCCACATAGAGCCGATCAGCACCATGCTGCCCGCATGCGCACTGAGCATGGCCTTGCTGACCTCGCGGCAGATATAAAAGGTGGAGGACAGATTGGCAGAGAGCAGCGCGCTCCAATCCCGGTCGGTGGTCAGATCAAACAGACCAATCCGCGAAATGCCTGCGGCGTGCACCAGTACGTCAATGCCGCCCAGGACATCCAGGACAGACTCCACGATAAAGCGTACGTTTTCGCTGTCTCCAAGATCTGCGCAAAGTGCTGTTGCCCCCGTTTCCATGGCCAATGTTTGGGCTGCCTCAAAATTTGTGTGATAGGTAAAAACGACGTCGTCGCCGTTTGCGCAAAACGCGCGCACAAGTCCTGCGCCAATGCCGCCCGAGCCGCCCGTGATCAATACTTTTTTCATGCTTTCCTGTCCTTTTTGATGGTCTTTTCCCTATTGTAGCATATTTTTTCACGCTTTGCAACGCATGCGCAAAATATTTTCCGACTTTTGCCTGCAAAGCCCTTAACAAATCCGAAAAAATGTGATATAATGAAGCAAAGATTATGACAAAGGGAGTGAGTTCGATCATGCGCAGAAGAAAGGAATTCAGAGCGACAAAAATGGATTTCATGTACAAGTACCGCACCAATGCGCTGTACGCTCACGTGCGTCCCGAGATGGATATTACGCCCGAGGCAGCGCACAAGCTATTCTCCCGCCTTGCAAGGCGAGGCTTTTCGCTGGTCATTCCCTCTCTGCCCACCGATTACGTATATACCGACGATTTTGCAAAGCGTTACGCGGACTGGTTCTCGGTGCTCAGCCGTGCCGCTCTGGATACCGGCTTGAAGCTGGCGCTGCACCCGCAAAGACCGATCGAGCGTGCCCTTTGCAATCCTGATGACCGCACCAAGGTGCTCTCGCGCCGCATCTATTATGCCGAGCAGCGCGAGCACTTCAAGCTGAGACTGTGCGACAAGCCCACGCTTTCGCTGATCGCGCTGGACGAGGAATACACGCAGATCATTGACCTGCGCCCCTTTGTGACCGACGGCGTACTGGAATTTGACGTCCCGGACGGCAACTGGGTCATCGAGCAATATATCTGCACCGATGCCGAGCAGGACGGTACGCAGCACGCCACGCACAACCGCCTTTCCCGCACTGCGTTCATTTCGTATCTTGACCGTCTGTACGTGCTTTGCGGCGGCGTACAGAATACCGCGATCGGCGCACTCTATTATCACAACCTTTGCTTTGACTCCCCCAACAGGCGCAACTGGGCAGAGGATTTCAATGAGATTTTCATAGCCCGCTTCGGCTTTGACCCCTCGCCCTACTACCCTGTTTTGTTCCATAACTTAGGCGGCGGCACCGAGCACATTCGTGCGCTGTTCATGCAGTGCCGTGCCGAGCTGCTTCGCGCGGGCATTGCGCGCGCTCTGCGTGATTTTGCCTTGGCGCAACACTTAGAGCCCATTATCATTCAGGCTGAGCCCAAGGCACCCGCCTGCTCCTGGATCACGGGCGACGCACTTGCCAATCAAACATACTGTGCCGCAGCACGCATGGATCACGCGTATCTCTACGGCCTCAATTCGCTCTCACTTGCTGCTTCTGCGGCTGCGGACAGCAGCCAGCAGCGTGTGATCTGCGAGATGTTCGCGCGTCTTTCGGACGCCTATACCGAGGAGCTGGCACTCAAGGAGACCATTACCGCGCTCGGAAACGGCGCGAATACCCTGATCATGCACCCCACGGTCATGAAGATGAGTCGCCAATACACGGAACCCGTGCACCGCAGCCTGTATCTGTTGACAAAGGGCTTTTCGGTTTGCGATATCGCCATGCTCTATCCCATCTACGCGCTGCACACAAAGCCCCAGCTTTACGAGCAGCCCGCCTCTGATT
The DNA here is from genome assembly GCA_045594705.1 of Eubacteriales bacterium. GTDB lineage: Bacteria > Bacillota > Clostridia > Oscillospirales > CAG-272 > SVQP01. Next base: position 1,076 of record JAZNZB010000027.1, on the reverse strand, counting down.
ACGAATATCCCATCACGCCCTTTACCTGCGACTATATGACGCTTGCCAACAGCCTTGCACATTATGCGGGCGTCAATCTGACCATGCTGCACCCCGACACGCTGCAAAAGCACTGTCAGCTGCGCGGCGGTCAGTTATTCTTTGAAAACGTCAAGGGCAACAACGGCTTCCGCGTGCTGATCCTGCCCGCGACCTCCATGATCCGCCTTGACAACCTGCGCATCATCTCCGAGTTCTACGATCATGGCGGCATCGTGATCGCTACGGGCACACTGCCCGACAGCGCATTTGAGTTCTTGCCCGAATTTGAAAAGGATCTTTTGCATCATTACGGAGAAGAATATATCACCGATTACGATATCCAGGTGCGCGAGCTTGTCAAGCATATTTTCGGTGAGCGTGCGTGCGACAAGACCGTGATCAATAACCGAGGCTACAACTCCAACGGCAAGGGCGGTCGCGCTTACCTGCTTTACCCCTCCGCCACGGCGGCGGACGGTACGTTTATGACCGCAAGCGACGAGATCATGCGCTTGATCTACGAGCTCAGGATCCCCTACGACGTGATTATGCCCGGCATGAGACGCTTAGAAAACGGTGGCGTGTTCAATCTTCCTGTGCCGGAATACCGCCACATCGACACGCCCGAGGGCGTGCACCGCGTTGGCATGATGGGGCATTTGCACAAGGTCAACGGCAAGCAGCACACGCACATGCTGTATAATACCACCGATCAGCCCTACGACAACACCGTGTATCTGCGCGGGGCGTTCAAGCCGCTGATCTACGATCCGCAAACAGGCAAGGTCAGCCGCGCGCGCCGCGTCAAGTACGCGACCTACCGCGGGCAGGTCTATACCTATATGCCGGTCAAGATCCCGCAGCATTCCGCGCTGTTTTTGGTGTCCGACGAGCTGGAGCAAACGCCCACGCTGTCCGCACCCCTGAGTGATCTTTTGTGAGTTAAAAAAGAAAAGCAGCCCGATGGGGTTGGCAAATTAGCGGAAAATCCGCACAAAACAAGGACTGTATCCCATGGATGCAGTCCTTATTTGTTTGTATGTATTTAGTTGCTG
>JAZNZB010000026.1:0-6066 GCA_045594705.1 Eubacteriales bacterium | reverse complement strand
TGTGGTTTTGGGTTACCGAGTGTTACCGGGGACGGTTCTCTGTGATGCGCAGCGTTACTGAGAACTGTCCACTGTGACACGCGCGCGAATGCGCAGGGAACAGCATCAGCTTGTCCGCCCCGCCCCGCCGCAAAGCGGCGGGGCAGAATTAAAACAAAATGTTAATTAAAACTCCAATCACAATTCTTTTTGAATTCGTGGAGGTCTTCTGGATCGATAATGCCATCTACAATTTCGAGTAACTTAACTTCATACTTTGAATTGGCGATCACGAAATGCTCCGATATTGCTTCGCCTTTTTTTAATTCGAAAATCCACAACTCGTTTCCGCTTCCATCAGCGTCGCAACAACTAAAGTTTGTTGTCAAATAACCATAATTGTCTTTAATTGCGTGAGAGATTTTCTTTCTGTCCAAATCCGAAATCGAAGCAATTCCCGGAGTAGAGAAAAACATATTAAATTTTGGCTTACGCACGGAAAATTTTTGCTCTTCCAAGGGCTTTCCCCAATCATTTTGTTGTTTCAACACATCGATTGCAGCTTGATCGCCTTGGAACGAATAGTTAAAGTCCTCGTAATAGTAAAACTTTTTTCTTGTGATTTTTTGACATATTACCCAAACAGTCTGCTCTTGTTCTCCATTTACTTCCGGATTTGTATAGGCAAAAAGAACTCTGTGATAATCATCTTGCTCAATGATCTGAACCTCGGGACGTATGGTGTCCGAACAAGACATCCCGGGAACTGAATATGATGCCACGGCACACAACATTTTTTTGCCCGGATTTGACTCGGAACAGGAACAGAGCAATATGACGCACATGCAAATCTGAATGATAGATATTGCGGATTTCTTATACTTTCTCATACCAACTATTCTTCTCCTTTCCAGGAGCACAGGGGACGGTTCTCTGTGCAGTTTGATTTTGCTTAAAAAATTGTTGTTTCGCGCATCACAGGGGACAGTTCTCGGCAACACCGCAGGTGTCACGGAGAACCGTCCACTGTGACACGGTTACACGCGATTCCCGAACGCGCTTTGGGATTTTTTTGCTGTTTTGTGCGCATTTCACAGTTTTCTTTTCTTTATTATAGCATATAAGGTGAATTTAGTCAAGGGGTACGCTTTTGCCAACCTTCCACTGCCCCTTCACCTATATAGACGCATTTTTTTCAAAAAGTTCCGTTATTTTTGAAAAAAACCAAAAAAATTTTCAAAGTACTATAAGGGGGCTATCTCAACCATCATTTGTCCTGTTTTTTATCCTCAACCTATTGACAAAAAACATCAACAATGATATAATACATCTGTTAAACTATTTCATGTAAGGAGATATTATCATGAAGAGAATTCAGACTATCCAGACCCGTGACCTCGCTAAGAGCGTAAACAACGGCGGTTGTGGCGAGTGCCAGACCTCCTGCCAGTCCGCTTGCAAGACCTCTTGCGGCGTTGCAAACCAGGAATGCGAGTCTAACAAGGACTAAGATACATAGTCCATGAACGGGGCTGTGGCAGATTGCCGTAGCCCCGTTACTATTGTGAGGAGATGCGTGAAGGTTCACTTTGCCTGCCTGTTCGGTATGCATTCACGCGCAAACTTCACCTAAAAATGGGTCCGAGCCCATTTTTGGAGCAAAGCTCCACGGTGAAGTTTCAAAACTATTTATTTGGAGATTAGTATGATACATCAATATAAACTCAACGGATACAATATCGTATTGGATATTTACAGCGGCTCTGTGCACTGCGTGGACGAGGTCGCTTACGACATGATCGCCATGTACGAGCAGAACGACAAGCAGACCATTGTGGATGCCATGCTTGCCAAGTACGGCGAGCGTGAGGACGTAACTGCAGAGGAGCTTGCCGAGTGCTACGACGATATCACGCTGCTTAAGGAGCAGGGAAAGCTGTTCGCGCCCGACGTCTATCGCGACAAGGCGTTTGATTTCAAGAACAGAAACACGGTGGTCAAGGCACTTTGCCTGCACGTGGCGCACACCTGCAACCTCAACTGTGAATATTGCTTTGCCGCGCAGGGCAAATATCACGGTGAGAGAGCTGTGATGTCCTTGGAGGTCGGAAAGGCTGCGATCGATTTTCTGATCAAGCATTCGGGCACGCGCCGCAACCTTGAGGTGGACTTTTTTGGCGGTGAGCCGCTGATGAATTTTGACGTGGTTAAGGAGATCGTGGCTTATGCGCGCAGCATCGAAAAGGAGCACAACAAAAACTTCCGCTTCACGCTGACCACCAACGGTGTGCTTGTTGACGACGAGGTCATCGAGTGGGCCAACCGTGAATGCCACAACGTGGTGCTTTCGCTGGATGGCAGAGAAGAGGTGCACGACAGACTGCGCAAGACTGTCAACGGAAAAGGCAGTTATGCAACCATTGTGCCTAAATTTCAACATTTCGTTGAAAAACGTGAGGGGAAGGGCTATTATCTGCGCGGAACCTACACGCATAACAACCCTGATTTCACCAACGACATCTTCCATATGCTGGATCTTGGCTTTGATCAGCTTTCCATGGAGCCCGTGGTCTGCGCCCCCGAGGATCCTTACGCACTGACCAAGGAGGATTTGCCCGTGCTATTTGAGCAGTACGAAATTCTTGCCAAGGCGCAGATCGAACGCCGCCGCGAGGGCAGACCCTTTACCTTCTATCATTACATGCTTAACCTTGAACACGGCCCCTGCGTCTACAAGCGCATCAGCGGCTGCGGCTCGGGTACCGAATATATGGCAGTCACCCCCTGGGGCGACCTGTATCCCTGCCACCAGTTCGTGGGCGAGGAGGAATATAAGCTTGGCGACCTCTGGACCGGCGTGACCAACACCGACCTGCGCGATGAGTTCAAGCTGTGCAACGCATACGCAAGACCCGATTGCGCCGATTGCTGGGCAAGAATGTATTGCTCGGGCGGCTGCGCTGCAAACGCATACCATGCAACGGGCTCGATTACGGGCGTGTACGAGTATGGCTGCGAGCTGTTCCGCAAGAGAATGGAATGTGCCATTATGGTCAAGGTTGCCGAATATCAGGATGGCATTGCCGCGCCCGAGAGCGATTGCTCGGACTGCGGCTCGTGCGAGGAATAATTGACTCGCAAATGCCGATTTCAATCGCCTGTGAAGGAATGAATTATGGCATTTTCGAATAAAACGTTACAAACCTTGGAATTTGATAAGGTCTGCGCCATGCTTGCCGAGCATGCCCACACCGACGGTGCGCGCGCCATGGCAGCAAGGCTGTCTCCCACGGATGATCCCGAGGAGATCTTGCGCAGACAGAGAAGAACCACCGACGCAAAGAGACTTCTGGACGTCAAGGGCACGCCCTCGTTCGGGTACGTGCGTGACGTGGGCGAGATCTGCGAACGCGCCGACAAGGGTGCAGTGCTTGCGCCCCGCGAGCTGCTTGACGTAGCCAACGTGCTGCGTACCTCGCGCCTTTTGGTGGATTATTGCCACGGAAATCATATCTTTGATACCGTGCTGGACGAGATCTTTGATCGCCTGAGCCCCGACCGCCACCTGGAGGAGCGCATTACGCGCGCCATCGTGGCCGAGGATCTGATCGCGGACGAGGCCTCGCCCGCGCTGGCCGATATCCGCCGCAAGATCCGCGCGACCAACAGCCGCATCAAGGATACCTTGCAAAAGTACGTGCAGGGCGGCACGCATGCAAAGTATCTGCAGGAGAACATTGTCACCAGCCGTAACGGCAGATATGTCATTCCGGTCAAAACCGAGTATAAAAACGAGGTCAAGGGTCTGGTGCACGACACCTCGTCCTCGGGCGCAACGCTGTTTATCGAGCCTATGGCGGTTGTCGAGGCCAACAACGAGCTGCGCGTGCTGCAGTCCAAGGAGCAGCACGAGATCGAGCGAATCTTAGCTGAACTTTCCGAGGCGGTCAGCAACGCAACCGGAATTCTGACGCTCAACTATTATAATATAGTAACTCTTTCGTTCTGCTTCGCCTGCGCCGAGCTGTCCGCTGCCATGAACGCAGCCGCACCCGCGCTTTCCGATGACGGAACGTATCGATTGGTGCGCGCGCGTCATCCGCTGATCGACCGCGACCGTGTCGTGCCCATCAACGTTGCACTTGGCGGTGAGTGTGGGTACGATACCGTCATCATTACCGGCCCTAACACGGGAGGTAAGACAGTCACGCTCAAAACGCTGGGGCTGTTTGCGCTCATGGCGCAGTCCGGGCTGCATATTCCTGCGGATCAGGAGTCTGTCGTGCCGGTACTGAAATCAGTGCTTGTAGACCTTGGTGACGAGCAGAGCATTGAGCAATCGCTCTCCACCTTTTCGTCCCATATGGTAAATATTGTAGAGATCATGAAGCAGGTGGGCAATGATACGCTGGTGCTGTTTGACGAGCTTGGCGTGGGTACAGACCCCGTCGAGGGCGCAGCGCTTGCCGTGTCTGTCATAGAGTCGGTGCGCGCCGCAGGCGCACTTTGCGCCGCCACCACCCACTACGCAGAGTTGAAAGCCTTTGCCCTGAATACGCCGGGCGTGCGCAACGCATCCTGCGAGTTTGACGTCGAGACGCTGCGCCCGACCTATAAGCTGGTCATCGGTACGCCCGGTAAATCCAATGCGTTTGCCATTTCGCAAAAGCTGGGTCTGTCAAACGAGATCATCGGCAGAGCACAGGAGCTGATCAGCGCGGATAACCGCCATTTTGAGGACGTCATCGGCCAGCTGGAGCAAAGCCGCATGGAAATGGAGCAGCACCGCGAACAGGCTGCCAAGCTGCGCGCAGAATACGAGCAGTTCAAGCGGCAGTCCGAGCAAAAGATTGCGGAGCAGGTCAAAAAGGCCGAAAAAGAGTTGGAGGCTGCCAGGGTCAAAGCCAATTCCATGGTGCAGAGTGCCAAGGCTTCGTACGATTTCATCCTCGAGCAGATGGAAAAGGTGCGAAAGTCCAAGGACAGCGCAAAGATGGGCGAGGAAATGGATGCTGCCAAGCGAGCCGTCCGAGATCATCTCAAGCAAAACGGCGATAAATTCGACCCCGTGCAAAAGCCGGACGAGGACGAAAAGAACTACGTGTTGCCCAGAGCCCTCCGCAAGGGCGATGAGGTCATCATTCGCTCGCTTGGTACGAAAGGCGTACTGGTTGATGCTCCCGATAAGAGCGGAAACGCTCAGGTCAAGGCAGGTATTCTGACTACAAGAGTCAATATCAAGGATCTCAAGCTGGTAGAGGAAGAGGCGTCGCTGATCAAGGACGGCAAGAAGAATAAGGTGTCGACCTACAGCGTGCAGAAGAATCACGACTTCAAGGACGAGATCGATCTGCGCGGCATGAACGGGGAGGAAGCCTGGTTTGCCGTGGATAAATATCTGGATAGCGCGATCCTTTACGGATTCCGCACCGTGCGTTTGATCCACGGAAAGGGAACGGGTGCTTTGCGTCAAGCAATGCAGAACTTTTTGCGCACGGATAAGAGAGTCGCATCCTTCCGCCGCGGACAGTACGGCGAGGGCGATAGCGGCGTCACGGTCGTCGAGCTCAAATAAGATTATTATAGAATGGAAGTTTTTGATCGACCTTTTTTCAAAAAAGGTCGTGGGGACTCGGGGCAACGCCCCGAGTCGCGCCCGCAGGCGCGAAATCCTTGATCCGGCCTTTCAATTCGCGCAGCGAATTACTGGTTCATTTCTTTGGCCTACTTTTCCAAAGAAAGAACGAAAACGGTTTGCTCAATGCAATCCCGCAACAACCCATAGTAAAGCCCTCGGCACCGCCGAGGGCTCTTTTATATTTATGCGTTGTGCATCATGCACAAATCAAGAATGCAAATCCTATATACTTTGTCGAAACCCACACTTGACAAAGGATGATGAAAGTGGTAGAATATTCAAGGTCGCGAGAGCGGCGGGATCACAGTGAGATCGGATTTGAAAGACAGAAAAAAGTCAAAAAAATTCGAAAAAAGTTTTGAAAAACCTATTGACAAAGCGAAAGTGCTGTGATATAATAATCAGGCTGCCGCAAAAAAAGGCGGAAGCACAAAAATTGGTCCTTGACA
>JAZNZB010000025.1:0-38461 GCA_045594705.1 Eubacteriales bacterium | reverse complement strand
AATAAGTTCCATGTGCCTGCCCGGGACGTCGAGGGCGCCGTCCCCTGCGATAGGTGTTTTTTTGCGAGAAAAGCGAGCACGGAGACTGCTCATCAGACAATCCCCGTGCGAAAACTCCGCTTATTTGTCAGCCCCATCGGGCTGTTTTTTTTGTTTTTACTTGACCAACACCACAACGCATCTGGTGCTGCCCTTGTGGATCTTGGAGCCTTCATAAGACAGCCCGTCGCACGCGGCCAGCTCCTCGCCCGTCGCGCCGGGGGCAGCGTAAAGCTCTGCGCCCTCGGGGATCTTTGTGCAAATGTCCACCACGGGAGCGTTGGAATCGATCATCCAGCCCATGCGGTAGCCGTCAGGCACGCGGCAGTCCTCCAGGATGCCAAACGCCGTATTGGCGGGTTGGTCGGTCACGGTGTACGTTTTGCCGTCGATCGTGATGCCGCAGGTGTTGTCTCCGCGGAACGCGATCAAGTCTCCGTTTTCGCCCAGGCGATACTGCAAAAATCGCTCGCCGCGATAGGTGATCTTGTGTCCATCCAGCGAAAAATCGGTAAAATCAAGCGATGTGGGCACCAACAGCTCGTAGCTTTCCATGAATTTCGCGTCGTCCTCGCCGCGGCGTCTGAACATGCCCAGCGGCCAGAGCTCCTTCATGGAGTGATAGTGGCGGCAGATCGAATACGCACCGTTGGGGAACTGCGTGGCGAAAAACTCGGTCTTGCGCGAAATTGTTTCGGGGCTGTCGGGGCAGGTCTTGCCGCCGTATGCGCCGAGCGCTTTGAGCACGTCAAACAGCGTCGAGGGTGCGTCTCCGGATTCGCCCGATTGGTCGTCGCGCAAGCGGCAGCCGATATAAGTCACGGAACCGTTGCCGCACGTGCGGCTTGCGCCGATCAGCCGGTCATTCGCATACGCCACGGGCGTCGTGCCGTCGCTTGCCCGGATGGCGTAGATCCTGTCGGGCAGCATATCGGTGGGCACGCGCATGGGTGCGATATCCGAAAGCGGGCCGACAAAGCGCACGGAGTCTGCCGTGCCGCCCTCGGTCACGGTCTGCGCTGCACAAAGTCCGAACAATTCCAGCCATGCTGCGGGCACGTTGCCGGATTCGTCAACAGGCGGTGCTGCGTTCCAGATCACGCGCCCTCCTGCACTTGCAAATTCTGCAAGCAGAGCGACAAATGCGGGGTGATAGAAGGGCTCAAAGCCCACGACAACGGTATCATATGAGCAAATACCCAGCGCAAGCCTGCCGTTTTCCACCTTGCCAAGTGCCGTGATGCGGTCGGCAGGGCAGTAGTTGGCGTAAGCGTACTGCACCATCCAGCTGCCAAATCTCTCCTCGATCATGGTCAGATCCTTGGGGTAAACGTACAGAACCTTGGCGTCGCGCGGGCGGTTGTAGGTCACGATGCCCTCGCGCGGGATGTGCGAGCCAAAGCCGTTTTGCACGCAGGACATGCGCCTTCTCGCCTGGTCGGGGAAGCCCCACGCGCCCCACAGGCAGACCTCGTTGCGGTTGAGCGAGCCGAGAGAGGCGGACATCGCACCGCCGTAGTAGTTGCGGTCAAACCAGCCGCTCTCGCAAAAGTCGGTGCCGCCGTAGGAGAAGTAGTCGTTCCATTTGAAATAATCGTAGCAGCCCGAGATCGCCTCGCGGATGGTGCTGGAGTATACGTAATCGGGGGAGTAATCGTATGCACAGTAGCCGTTAATGGTGGCAAGGTTGAACATACCCTCATGGCCCGGGCCGTATTTGTCGCAGGTGGGGGATTCCTGCCAGGTTGCGTGACCCACGCAGAAGGGATCCCAGCCTGCGTTTTTGACGTAGGTGTCGCGAATATAATCTCTTGCGTCGCAGCAGAGGTGCACGACGCGATCCGAGAGCATTTCAAAATACGTCTTGCGCAAGCGGAAGGTGCGCGCAAGATCTGCCTTGGTGCTGCCCAAGACGTGCTGGGTGTGCGAGCGGCCAAGAAAAATGCGGTCGGTGTGCATGTCGTAGCCGAAATAGATCAGCGCGCGGTCAAAGTCGGCAAAGAGGGGCTCGATCTCTGCAAGCTCGGCTTCAAAATTGGCCGTCATATAGCGTGTGGGAATCTCGTAAGGCCCGAAATGCGAGCCCAGATCCCAGTCAAACTGAATGTGCATTTCATCGGAGTAGAGCTCCATGAACTCCACGCCCTTTTCGCGGTACATGTCAATGACGCGGTGCACGTACTGCACAGCCTCGGGGTGGAAGTAGTCCATCTCGGGCGTGTCCACGTAAAGCACGGCAAAGACGCGATTGCCGGGCAGGGCGGTCTTGCCCCTAAGCTCCATGTGCTTGTCACCGAAATATCGGCTGAGCTCCCAGGACTCGAGCGAGAGCGTGCAGGTGTAATCCTCGGCGGGGATCTCATGGATCGACGCGGGATCTATGACTAAATAGGGTGTGCCGTTATCCAGCTCGGTGTAGGTAAACAGGCGGGCGCGGACAAACTCGGGATACACGTAGCCCTTGTTGTTGCACCATTTTTCGCTGAGCATCGCGGCAAAGGAGAAGGTGCCGTCGGGGTTGAGCAAGCCCTCCGAGAAAAAGCGGTGCTGGCCGCCCACACCCATATCTTGCTTGAAGGTGCGGCCAAGGTCAAGCGGATTGGTCACGCTTGCACCGATGCCCATGCCGTAGGTGGCGGCAAAATCCGAGAGCTTTTTGGTGCAGTCGATGAATTCGGGATGCGTCAGATGCAGCTCGCGCTCGCCGCCGCCGAAAAAGTGGTCGTGGAAGAAGGTCAGGATCTGTGTCTTGCGCTTGCTCGCGCGCTCGCATACGTCCATAAAGGACGAGGACTCGGGCGGGGCCTGGTCGTTCATTTGCGTGGGGACGTATGGCTCGGTGGGGGTATTTGCATACACTCTGAGCTTGTCGTCCTCAGTCAGCAGAATGTCCTCGCGTCGGACCGCGCAGCGCAGGGGTGCGCTTTTTTTCAGTTCGGGCATAAATATTACCTCCTCTTTTTTATAGGTTGGGGTGTTTTATTTAATATTGTCACGTATATGACATTGCTACCATCACAAGAGCAACGAGTGCAATGACTATGATGAAGGACGGCATAGTGTAGATGCTCCACATCAGGCAATCCAGGATGCGCGTGGGATTGTTGGGGATCTGCTTGTGTACAAGAAATAGTAAGATCAAGAACACAATAGCGGTATAGCTCAGGGGGAACAGCACAGGGAGCTTCCAACTAAAGTCAATTGCGCTGTCCATTTTTTCAAGCAAGATGATACTGCCGGCCATGTACGCAAAGGAAAAAATGGCAGTTGCGATGGTCAAGGAAGGATTGTTCCATTTGATGTATTGCAGAAAAAACAGAGCGGAAAGTCCGGCTCCTGCTAATGCAAGCACAATTGCACACAGCATGATCTGACTGCTTTCCGATAAATCTTTAAGCTTTTTCATATGGTCCCTCCTTATTCTGTCTCTTTGTGGCTATTATACCATAAACGCATATCAAGCGCAAGTATTTTTCTGCTTCTGTTGTACCCAAATCCGTATGCGGGACTTGCATTTTCGGAAAACCTGTGTTATAATATACTCGGTGCGCAAGCACCCGTAGGAGTGCCACACGGTGGCGGTTGGCTTTCTCGATCCCGAGGAAGTGTCAATCTTTTTTGTTTGCCTTCCTCGAGCATGAGGGAGGTGATGCCAATGTACATGACTTGGGAAGTCTTTTTCCAATTTTGCACGGTTATCCTTGCAATCATCGGTCTTGTCATCAGTATTCATAGTAACAAAAAAAGATAACCGCCTGTCTACCAAACTGAAGCGGTTATCTTTTTTGATAATTCAGTAAGGAAGTCAACCGTTACCGGTGCTCCTACGACATTATTATATTCGATATTTTTCGTTTTGTCAACCCCTTGCGGGTTGTTTTTTTGTTTTATCGCGTAAGTGCCACTGTCGGGATTGTTTTTTGTCCGCCATGCGCCCAAATCCGTATGCAGGACTTGCATTTTGAGTAAAACCGTGCTATAATAATATGAATAACTATTTTTTCAGAGGATATACAAGACATGATAGACGCACAAAGCTTACACGAAATACAAAAACGTCGCACGTTTGCCATTATCTCGCACCCCGATGCAGGTAAGACCACGCTGACCGAAAAGTTTTTGCTTTACGGCGGTGCGATCCAGACCGCGGGCTCGGTCAAGGGCAAGCACAGCGACAAGCACGCCGTTTCCGACTGGATGGAGCTGGAGAAGCAGAGAGGTATCTCGGTTTCCTCGTCGGTGATGCAGTTCAACTACAACGGCTACTGCATCAACATTCTGGACACCCCCGGACACCAGGACTTCTCGGAGGACACCTACCGTACGCTGATGGCTGCCGACAGCGCGGTCATGGTCATTGACGCGGCAAAGGGCATCGAGGCACAGACCCGCAAGCTGTTCAAGGTCTGCGCGATGCGCGGTATCCCGATCTTCACCTTTATCAATAAGTTAGACCGCGAGGCGCGCGATCCTCTGGATCTGCTGGACGAGCTGGAGCAGGAATTCGGCATCCGCACCTATCCCATGAACTGGCCGATCGGCTGCGGCGTGGACTTCAAGGGCGTGTATGACCGCGAAAAGAAGCAGATTCTGACCTTTGACAATTTCCACGGCGGCCGTAACAGACTGCAGGGCATTGCGGTGGACTTTGACGACACCGAGCGTCTTGATGAGTTGATCGGTGAGCGACTTCGTGAAAACCTTGCCGAGCAGATTGAGCTTTTGGACGTGGCCGACTTTGGCTTTGACCTTGATGCGGTCCGCGCAGGCAAGCTCTCGCCCGTATTCTTCGGCTCGGCACTCAACAATTTCGGTATCGAGCCCTTTTTGGAAAGCTTTTTGCAGATGACCACCGCACCCCTGTCTCATAAGGCGGGTGACGTGGAGATCGAGTCGAGCGACGAGCGGTTTTCGGCATTCGTGTTCAAAATCCAGGCCAACATGAACAAGGCGCACCGTGACAGAATTGCCTTTATGCGCATCTGCTCGGGCAAGTTTGAGCGCAGTAAGGAATATTTCCACGTGCAGGGCGGTAAGAATATCAAGCTTGCGCAGCCGCAGCAGATGATGGCGCAGGAGCGCGAGGGCGTTGAGGTGGCGTATGCGGGAGATATCATCGGCGTGTTTGACCCGGGTATCTTCTCGATCGGTGACACCATCTGCCAGCCCGGCATGAAGATCGCGTACGAGGGCATTCCCAACTTCACGCCCGAGCATTTTGCCTACGTGGAGCAGATCGATTCCATGAAGCGCAAGCAGTTTGCCAAGGGCATGAATCAGATCGCGCAGGAGGGTGCGATCCGTATCTTCTTTGAACCCAATTCGGGTATGGAGCGCGTGATCGTGGGCGTCGTGGGCGTGCTGCAGTACGACGTGCTCAAGTTCCGCATGCAGACCGAGTACGGCGTGGGCTATATTCAGCGCGAGATCCCGTACGATATCATTCGCTACGTCAGCGGCAAGGACGGCAAGGAGATCGATCCATCAAAGCTCAAGCTGTCTGCCGAGACCAAGTGGATCCAGGACGTAAGAGGTAACGATCTCTTGCTGTTCCCCGGAAACTGGGCGGTGACCTGGGCACTGGAGCACAACGAGGATCTGGAGCTGTTGCCTTACGGAAGCAACGCGTAAGTAAATGCGAAATGCGAAATGCGAAATAAATAAAGGAGGATAGATAAATGGGTATTATCAAAGCAGCAATGCACGCCGTGGGCGGTGCACTTGCAGATCAATGGCTGGAAGTCATTGAAGCTGACTCTATGGGCGAGGGTACCGTCTTTACCAAGGGCGTGACCGTTCGCAGAGGCGACAAGAGAAACAATAACAAAAAGGGCACCGAGGACGTGATCTCCAACGGCTCGATCATTCACGTTTATCCCGGCCAGTTCATGATGCTGTTGGATGGCGGAAAGGTGGTGGACTATACCGCCGAGCCCGGCTATTTCAAGGTGGACAATTCCTGTGCTCCCTCGCTGTTCGGCGGTGAGTTTGGCGATGCGCTTAAGGACACCTTCTCGCGTGTCAAGTTCGGTGGTGTGCCGTCCTACGCGCAAAAGGCGTACTTTATCAACCTGCAGGAGATCAAGGGCATCAAGTTCGGCACACGTGCGCCCGTCAACTATTTTGACAATTTCTATAATGCCGAGCTGTTCCTGCGTGCACACGGCACGTATTCGATCAAGATCACCGATCCCATCAAGTTCTATACCGAGGCTCTGCCCAAGAACGCGGATCGCGTAGAGATCGCTACCATCAACGAGCAGTATCTCTCCGAATTCTTAGAGGCTCTGCAGGCAGCCATCAACCGCATGTCGGCAGACGGCATCCGCATTTCCTACGTGGCAAGCAAGTCGCGCGAGCTCTCGACCTATATGGCAAACGAGCTGGACGCGGACTGGAAGGCTCTGCGTGGTATGGAGGTGCTGTCGGTCGGTATTGCAAGCGTTTCGTACGACGAGGAAAGCAAGAAGCTGATCAACATGCGCAACCAGGGCGCAATGCTTGGCGATGCATCCATCCGCGAGGGCTACGTGCAGGGTGCAATGGCGCGCGGCTTTGAGGCTGCGGGCAGCAATGCAAACGGCAGCGCGCAGGCCTTTATGGGCATGGGCATGGGCATGAACGCGGGCGGCGGCTTTATGGCGGCTGCAAGCCAGACCAACAATGCGCAGATGGCGCGTGACGCGGAAGAGAAAAAGGCTGCTGCAGAGGCTGCGGCAAGCGGCTGGAAGTGCGCTTGCGGCGCGGTCAATCAGGGCAAGTTCTGCCCTGAGTGCGGGGCTAAGAAGCCCGAGGCGGCAGCAGGCTGGACGTGCGCTTGCGGTGCGGTCAATACAGGCAAGTTCTGCTCCGAATGCGGCGCAAAGAGACCCGAGGAAAGCAGCTGGTTCTGCACCGAGTGCGGACACAAGAACACGGGCGCGGCCAAGTTCTGCGCTGAGTGCGGCGCAAAGCGCGCGTAAATCATGATCGATATGGAACAAACGACAGTCACGTATTCCTGCCCAAACTGCGGCGCGGGTCTGGTCTTTGATGCCGAAAAGGGCAAGTTTGCTTGCGAATTCTGCCTTTCGGATTTTTCCAAGGACGAGCTGGACGCCTCGGGCAGTGCTGAGCGGGCGCGGGAAAGGGAAGCGCAGGATGAGGATTTTCGCGCGCAGATGCATGCGTATCACTGCCCCTCCTGCGGTGCAGAGGTCATGGCCGACGGCGAGACGGTGGCGGATTTCTGCTATTTCTGCCACAATCCCGTGGTGCTCTCGGATGGGCTTTCGGGTGCATTCCGTCCCGACCGCGTCATTCCGTTCAAGTTTGGTAAGCAGCAGGCAATTGAGAAGTTTTTGAAGTACGCCAAGCGACACCGCTACGTGCCGCGTGATTATTTCTGCGCCGAGCAGGTGGATAAGATCACGGGTGTGTATTATCCCTTCTGGGTCACCGACGCGGATTCCTCCGCTGCCCTGACGGCAGAGGGCACGCGCATCCGCACCTGGATCGTAGGCAATATCAAATATACCGAGACCACGCGCTTAGAGTTTGAGCGCGAGGGTGAGATCCATTTTGAGGATATCATGTCCAGTGCGCTTTCCACCGAGGATAAGGAGATGCTGGAGGGCGTGCTGCCCTATCCCTCCGAGGCACTGGAGGAGTTTTCCGCGCCGTACCTGACCGGCTTTGTGGCCAAAAAGCGCGACGTGGAGAGAGATTCACTCAGCGAAGAGGTACGCGAGAAGATGCAAGGGTATGCCGACAGGCTGCTGCGCGGCACCATCAGCGGTGACGTAGCTCCCACGCGTCCGCGCCTTGATATCCATCAGAGCCACTGGGAATATGCGCTGATGCCCGTGTGGGTGTTGACCTATCGAGACAAAGAGGGGCAGGTCTATAAGTACGCCATGAACGGCTATACCGGCAAGGTGTACGGCGAGTTACCCATCAGTAAATATAAGCTGGCAGGCACGTTTGCCGCCATCATGGCTGCCGTTGCGGCAGTAATCTTTGCTGTGGGGTGGTTGCTGTTATGATGAAAAAGATTTTATCAGTTCTGATGCTTTGCGCCCTGCTTTGCGGCCTTTTTGTGCTTGGCGTGAGTGCCGAGTATGAGAGCGCGGGTGACGGCCTGACCGGTGTGATCGATGCAAGCGAGCTGCTCAATGAGCTTGAGGAGCAAGAGATCAACGAAGCACTTGCCAAGGCAAGTGAAGAGATGGGCATTCCAATCTGCGCTTACGTGTTTGAGTACGTAGGCCGCAAGATCGAGGGCGAGGATTACCTGGCCGCAAGAGGCCTTAGCGAGAACGACGATTTGGTGCTCATGATCGTGACCGTGCGCCGTTTTGAGATCAATTACGATCTGTACACGTACGGTGACGCATACTTCAAGATCAACGAAAAAGAAGTGGATTACATATTGGACGACAACGACGTCTACTACAACATCAAGGACGGCGAGATTGCCGAGGGGCTTTGCGCGTACGCTGCGCTTGCATCCGAGGCATACTGCGGCCGACTTGGCGTGTCGTGGGTGTTGATTCTGATCGTTGCACTGGTCATCGGCGCGATCGCAGGCTTTATCAGCGTCAAGAGTATTTCCGAGAGCTATAAGAAAAAGAACCCCTCGCAGTCCTATCCGCTTGACCGATTCGCAAAGTTAGAGCTGACGCGCGAGAACGACCGCGAGATCGGCAAGTTTGTCACCACAACCATCATTTCGACCGGCGGCCGTGGCGGACACGGCGGCAGCCGCAGCGGCGGTGGAGGAGGACATAGGGGCGGGAGATGATTTGCTTTGCAAATCATCAGTGATATTCGGCCCCCGGCCGAGTGATTTACTGCGCGAAGCGCAATATTACCATACGGCGGAGCCGTATCATATCACTCCGACGAAGTCGGAATATCACTTTTGCTTTGCCAAAATATCACTGTAAAAAAACGACCTTGCTTTAGGAGCATTCTCATAAGGATGTTTTCGGAACATGGTAGGGGCGAACATGCCGAGTTAAACTCGGCGGTTCGCCCGCGGGAGACCGCAGGTCTCCCCTACGGATACACATATAAATATCGGCGGAGAACTTGTTTTCTCTGCCGATTTATGTTATAATGGGGCTAACAAAAAAGCCTCCCTCCGAGAGGGAGGGGGACCGCGGCGGGGTTCCCCGAAACGAATGAAATGAGTTTTGGGGGTTCTCGCGTTAGCGGTGGAAGGAGCCTGCGTGACTTTCGGTTTGCGCTAACTTCCTTGTAACGCGCTCTCCCTCAGTCGCCTACGGCGCCAGCTCCCTCCCGGAGGGAGCCTTAGGATGCGCGCAGCCTTAGGGGTATGGGCTTTGCCCGATGCCTTTGTAATACAATGGCGAAACTTGTGATAAAACAAAAACATAAATAATAAATTGAGGAGCTCTACAATGAAAACAAACATTAAATATGCTGTGTTTGATTTGCTATTTTATTTAATGAGCGTATCCTTGTCGTTAGTCGGCGTAATTGTATTATTAACAAGCGATGATGAAGCCGGTCGCTTTTCTTGGGTAACAATCGTTTTCAGCCTTATTTTCCTGTTCTCGGTCATTATGCTTTTTGTTTCCATCAAAAATATACAATGGTTTAAAATTGTCGACGGACTGCTCACAATTTATTGCCCGTTTGGAACGATTAAGCAGGTGCGGTTAGATGAAATTAAAAAGGCATTTAAAGACAATGCCGTTATCTTTCAACTTAAAATGCTTGGCATTAGACGTCCTCACATTGTACTGTGCCTCAAAAAATCAGTCGCAAGCAAGGATATAAGCGGTGCTTATAACGGCAGCAAAAAACCATATATTATCATTCCGCATTCAATAGAAGCAGAATATCTGCTTCTAACAGAATACAAGAAGATATGCGGTGAAGAGTTAATCATAGAGGAGTAATCCGCAAATTCCAATTTATTGAATAGTTAACCCCGACAGACAATGAAAAATCTGTCGGGGTTAACTATTTGTTTTCTGCATATCAAATCTTGTGCAAACGGACCGTCGGGGACGCCGGTCCCTACAAGGAGAAATCAAACTTCCTTATGAGAACCAGCCTTTTTGCAAGGTCGTTTTTTTACATCTTTCCCACGTAGAACACGCGCTTGAGCGAGTCCTTGAGCGGTCCCACGATGGCGATGATGATCAGCATCATGCCAAATACTGCCAGCGAGGCGCAGGGGAAGGGAGACCAGATGACGTGGCCGGGCAGCTCGAAGGTCAGGTGAATGAAAAATTCGATCAGCAGCGTCCAGCCGCCAAGCGCGATAAATCCGCCGCCTACGGTGTAGAGCCTGCCGCGTGGCACGTAGTGGAATACGGTGGTCACGGCGGTCATGATCAGCCCGAGCGTTCCCACAACGGGGAAGGCGAAGGACAGAAACCAATTTCCACCCGTGTGCAGGTCGATATAAAGGAGATAGAGCAGAATTGCGGCAAAGCCGACGGGGACGAAAATGGCGGGCGTGGTGCGCTTGAACCACAAGGGGAGAATGACACAGAAATAGAATACGCCAATGCCGCCTGCCACGTAGCCCGACCAGGTTGCAACGTCGCCAAGAGAGAGGTCAAACATGATGGAGAGCGCCGCGGTCAGAGCCAAAAGAATGGTGACTACGAACAAAATGCCCTTTCGATTGAATTCCTCGGATTCAAAATCCTTTTTTGGATAGGTGGGGGGAGCCTCTTTGATCGGCACGTCGGGATGATAGACGCGTGTGCCGCACACAGGGCAGATGCTTTGCCCGTCAGTCAGCTCCACGCCGCATTTGATACAGAACATTGATCAGACCTCCTCTCTTGCATTGCTTTGCGCGATGACGTGAATGCCAAGCTCGCGCAGGACTGCGTAAAGGTGCGGCTCGAGCAGCGGCCGCGCGGTGTTACGCATAATGTTGAACATCATTTTGCCCTTGTAGGTGATCAGCGAGGTATTGTATCGCTGACTTTTTTGCGTGCCCAGCACGAAATCAAGCCTGTCCACGTATCTCTCAAATTCGGGCGGCATATTGGAAAGCCCCAGATTGGAGAAGGTAAAGCAGGATTTGCGCTCGCCCACAGCGTTGTAAACGCAGCTCATGACCAAATTCTTGAGCGGGAGAGGGCAGGCACGGATAAATAAGCTCTTTTCGCTTGAGACGTTGGATGCGATGATGGCAGCCATGCGGCGCGGCGTGATCTGCAGCTTCATCTGATGCTGTACGCTCTGACAGATCTCGGGGAAGGTGTAGTCACCGTATTTGGTCTCAATGCCGGGAATGGTATAAAGAATAAAGTTTCGCAGCGTTTTGGAGGGGAAGATGCTGCGCAGATTGACAGGCACGAAGATCTTGATCGGCTTGTGCTTGGCAGGATTGCGGATCTGCTGCTTTTGCAGTCTGTCGGTCGCCAGCATCAAAGCCGCAGTCAAAAAGGCGGTCACGGTCACGCCCTGCGCCTTGGCCAGCATGCGCACCTGTTCGGCGTCCAGGATAAAGGTGGTGTTGGTGCGGAAGCCATCCACCTCGCGCAGCCCTCGGATCGAATAAGCATCGGTGTCGGTGCGCGGCAGGGAATGCTTGCCCGCGTATTTGAAAAAGCTGTCCTCCAACTCAGCGGGATCGGGCTCCTCCAGGCGGTCGAGCACGCCGCCCTCGGCAGGCACCTTTACGCCGTATTTCTGGTAGATATATTCGGCCACAAGCGTCTTGAGGAATACAAGACCGCCGTTGCCGTCGGTCAGCGCATGGAAAAATTCCACCGCGATACGCTTGTCGTACACGATGACGCGGAAGGCGCACTTGCGGATGTCGTCAAAGGGCATGCGCGCCAAGGGATAGGGCTTTTCCTCCATGATCTCGGGCGCGTGCGGCAGCTCTTCCAGATAGTACCAGAAAAAGCCTGCCTTGACACGCACGGCGATCGAGGGGAAGCGACGTACGGTCACGTCCAGCGCTGTGCGAAGTGCGTCCATGTCCACAGACTCGGTCATGGTGGCGGCCAGGCGGAACACGTTGCTCCAGGAGCGCGTGCGTGCAGCGGGAAAGATCTTGGCAGCATTGTCAAGAGCCATCCAGCGCAGCTTTTTCTGGCTGTGCATACGCGTCTTGATGAACTTGCGGATGCGGGTAAAGTCACGGTCGTAGTCCTTGATGCAATAAAGGACATAGCCGTGCCACATCTCGGGTGTGACAACAAGGTCGCTCTGTGCGCCCGATGCCACAAGCCTGTCGTGCAGGCGGGTGGAGTCGTCCAGTAGGATCTCAGCGTCGCCCACAAAGATCAGCGAGGGCGGCATACCGACAAGATCGCCAAACAGGGGGGAGAGCAGAGGATTGGCTTTGGCTGCACGATCGGCCTCGGGAGAGTCCTCGGCCTTGGGATAGGTATTTTTATCCGAGCTCTTTTGCTCGTCCGTGCCGTATGCATAGCAGTCGGCGTAATATTTGAGTCTTGCCGCGGTCAGCGTGGGGTCGCGCTTTTCATTGACCGCGTAGGAATCGGCCGTACCGGTCAGATCTGTCCAGGGGGAGATCGCAATAATGCCTGCGGGCATGGTGCGCCCCTTGGATTTGAGGGCAAGGCAGAGCGAGTAGCATAGTCCGCCGCCCGCGCTCTCGCCGCATAGTGTGATTTGCCCGGGCGCAAAGCCTGCCGAGAGCAGGTAGCCGTAAGCGTCCTCTGCATCGTCAAGCGCCGCGGGGAAGGGATGCTCGGGTGCAAGCCTGTAGGCAACGCAAAGCACGCGAATGCCGCAGCGAGCGGCTAAAATCGCGGCAAAGCCCTTGGCGTAGTCCAGGTCGCCGCAGGTGTATCCGCCACCGTGCAGGTAGAGAATGACGCCCGTGTTGACCTCGTCGCGCGGCTTGATCATGGAAGCGGGCATGGATCCGATCGAAAAATCCTCAAAGGAGACATCGTCCCTGTGAGAGGCGGCCATCAACCTACCCAAGCGGCCTTGCCAGACGCGAATGGTCGAGAGTGAGCAGCCGTCAATAAAGGGCTTGAGCAGCTTTAAGCGCGAGCGCAGAATCAGCGTGCCTTTTCTCATGGTGTAGTCTCCTTTCGTAAAAATTTTTCGTGCGTCATTTATCCGTAGGGGCATTCACGAATGCCCCGCGAACATTGGATGCGTTAAAATACCAGCTGCTTTGCAGAGGTAGTGCGGCCGGTCTCGGTGTCCACGCAAAACAGGACAGCGCGTGCGCGCACGCGGCCGTCGGCGACCGAGAAGCGCGCGGGCATGTGGTCGCGCAGCATGCGCAGCACCGGCTCGGTTTTCGCACCGATCACGCCGCCCTCGGGCCCTGTCATGCCAAGGTCGGTGACGTATCCCGTGCCGCCCGGAAGGATCTGCAGGTCCGCCGTGGGTACGTGGGTGTGCGTGCCGAATATGACGGCAACCTTGCCGTCAAAGGCGCGCGCCATGGCGATCTTTTCGCTGGTTGCCTCGGCATGCATGTCCAGCACTGCAATATCATATTGATCCTTTTGTGCGTCCAAAATACGCTCCAAGGTCAAAAAAGGATTATCCAAGGGGTCCATATGCACCGTGCCCAGCAGATTGATGCAAAGCACGCGCACGCCGCATACGTTTACCACGGTGTGTCCGTAGCCGGGATTGGTCGGGGGATAGTTGGCGGGGCGAATGATGACGTCGGGGCGCGCATCCAGAAATGCGCCGGTGTCGGGTGCTGAATAGGTGTGGTTGCCCAACGTGATCAGATCTGCGCCCGCATACAAAAGCTGCTCTGCGTCTGCGCGGCAAAGCCCCTTGATCTCGGAGGCGTTTTCTCCGTTGACAATGCAGAGATCCACGCCAAGCGCTTGCTTTTGCTTGTTCAGGTTGGCCTTGAGGTGGTCAAGTCCTGCCTTGCCCACCACGTCGCCAACTGCTAAAATGCGTAGTGTCATGCGTTTTCTTCCTGTTCTGCGACGGTAAAGTCTTCGAATGCTTGGGGCATGGGGATCTCGTCCTCGGTCGCAGCTTCGATTGTCTCGGGCAGGTCGATCTCCTCGGGCAGGTCGATCTCCTCGGGCAGATCGAGCGGCTTACGCAGCTTGAAGAGCAGGATCAAGCCCACGATCAGCATGGGGACTGCGATGACTGCGGCTGCGATGATGTAGACGATGTAAGCGATATTGAGCCATTCCACCATGGTATCGTTTTGGTAAGGGCCGCCGAGCAAGCCTTCCATGAGCATGGGGATCAGGTTGGCGGCGTTGAAGCAGAAGTGACCTATGATGCAGGGATAGATCGAGTCGGTCTTGATAAACAGCGCACCCAGTACAAGACCCACCACAAAGGTGTAGGCAATCTGGATGGGAGCACCGTGCGCAAGGCCGAACAGAGCAGAGGTGATCAGCAGTGCAGCCCAAGTGGGCAGCTTGCCCTTGAAGTTGACAAGCGGACCTGCGCGGAATACCAGCTCCTCGATCAAAGGTGCGCCAAAGATGGCGGCGATCGTGAACATACCGACGTCCTGGCTCATGGAGGACATCATTTCCGTGTAGGTTTCGTAGAAAATGCGGAATTCCTCGGCAATGGCGGGATCCAGTGCTTCCATGGCGCGCATCAGCATCTCCAGCAGCGCATTCAGCAGCGACTCACCGGCAAACATGACGGCGTTGACAATAAAGTGCAGAGAAAGACCCAGCAACACAGCAGCAATGATGGCCTTGGCGGGTGCTTTTGTAAAGCGGAAGTATTCGGTAAAGCTCTTGCCCTTACGGTTGAACACGAGCCAGAGAATGACCAGTGCACCAATGGTAGTCAGGGCGGAGAAGAACATGGCGTATTGCATGGTGGTGGTCGTATTGTCGAAGTTAAACCATTGCAGGATATTGTCGGTGCCTCCAATACCGCCGTAGGTCATTGCCGCAATGATGCTGCGGAACAGAACAATGATGATCAATGCCACGGACAGAATGGTTTGTCCTACGTTCATAAAGGTCGTATATCCGATGGGGAAAGCAAGCCCCTTGATCACGCCCCATTTATTCTTCTTTTGTTCCATAAAAAATCTCCTTTCCGAAAGAGATGTACAGTTATCTATATTTTATCATATTTACACGTTATTGTCAAGCAGGCGCGGAGCGCGAAAAAGAGCGGAGATTTTGCAAAAAAGACTTGATAATCTTCATTATATATGATATAATGATACTAAGTATTGAAATCCACTCAAGGAGTCCGCCATGAGCCATTGTTACATTCCCGCAGGCTACACGCAGGTGCTGGATGCATACCAGACCCAGCGTGCCATCGAGCATATCAAAACCACCTTTCAACGCGAATTTTGTGCCGCGCTCAACTTAAAGCGCGTGTCTGCGCCCCTGTTTGTTGCAAGCGATTCGGGCTTGAACGACAATCTGAACGGCCATGAGCGTCCGGTCGCCTTTGATATTCCCGCGCTGGACGGCAAGCATGCTGAGGTGGTGCATTCCTTGGCAAAGTGGAAGCGACTTGCACTGCTGCGCTACGGCTTTACCATGGGCAACGGCCTTTATACCGATATGAACGCCATTCGTCGCGATGAGGATCTGGACAATATCCATTCCATTTACGTCGACCAGTGGGACTGGGAAAAGGTGATCACCAAAGAGGCGCGCAACGTTGACTACCTCAAGCTGATGGTCAAGGCCATTGTGGGTGCGGTATGTGCCACAGAGGAGCAGCTGCAGGTGCATTTTCCTCAGCTGCAGCACAGGCTTTGCAGAGAGGTGACGTTTGTGACCTCGCAGGAGCTTTGTGATCTGTATCCCGATCTGACTCCCGAGCAGCGTGAGTATGAATTTACCAAGATCTATAAAACCGTATTTGTTATCGGCATCGGTGACGTGCTATCGGACGGCAAGGTACACGGCGGCCGTGCTCCCGACTATGACGACTGGTCACTCAACGGAGATCTGCTGTTCTGGCACGAGACACTGGAGCGCGCGTTGGAGATCTCCTCCATGGGTATCCGTGTGGATGAGCAGTCCATGGACAGACAGCTGCGCGTATCGGGCTGTGATGATCGCCGCGAGCTGCCCTTCCACAAGATGCTGCTTGCAGGCGAGCTGCCCTTGACGGTGGGTGGCGGTATTGGCCAGTCACGCCTTTGCATGCTGCTTTTGGGCAGTGCGCATATCGGCGAGGTGCAGTCGGGAATCTGGGACGAAGAGACGCGCCGCACCTGTGCCGAGGCAGGCGTCAGATTGCTTTGATTTGAAAATCATATCATCTACATACGTATATACGGAGGGAACATATGACTCTGATTTTGTTTAACCCCTGTGCAAATAACAGCGATATTTCTGCGGCTTTGGCGGACGTGCGTGCTTATGCTGCCGCATCCGACCCCGTTGAAAAGGACCTGACCCGGGTGGACGTGCGTGCCGAGATCTGTGCGCTTGGCGAGAATGACCGCGTGCTGATCCTTGGAGGCGACGGCACCATTATGCGCCTTGCCAACGCTTTGGACGGCGCGGAGTATGCTGCGCCCATTTACCTGTGGAGGAGCGGAACGGGCAACGACTTTTTGCGCGATCTCGGAAAGAACGAGAGCACTGAGCCTGTGTTGCTCAACCCTTATCTTGTCAATTTGCCGCGCGTTGAGGTCAAGGGAAAGGTTTACCGCTATATCAACGGAATCGGCTTTGGCCTGGACGGCATGGTCTGTGAGGTGACTGATGCGCTCAAGGCCAAGGGAGTCAAGAAGATCAATTATACGGCTGAGTCGATCAAGCTTTTGCTTGGCGGCTTCAAGTGCCCCTCGGGCAGAGTGACTGTGGACGGCGTGACCAAGTCTTACAAAAAGATCTGGCTGGCGTCCGCTATGCACGGGAAATACTACGGAGGAGGCATGCGCGTCGCGCCCGACCAGGAAAGAGGCAGCGGACTTCTGACCTGCTGCGTATGGCACACCTCGGGCAAGCTTGCGACCTTGATGCATTTCCCCAAGATCTTCACGGGTGAGCACGTGCAGTATAAAAAGAGCATTGACGTGATCTCGGGCAAGAGGATCACGGTTGAATTTGATACGCCGACGGCATTACAGATCGACGGTGAGACGGTCAGCGGTGTGACCACTTACACCGCATGGATCGACTGACCCCGAAAAAGGATTGCCCGGCGCCATCCTCGCGTTTGTCAAAAATGTCAAAACGCAATCACAAGAATCCGTTTTATTTACATTTTTGTGCATTGACATTTTTCGCAAGATGCGGTATAATGGATACAAGGAAATTTCTCCCCGTGACCGGCGGAATGTGAGCTTACACACAGGAGCGGGAAGTAAATGATAGCCGACCGCCTGGGCAATCCTGTCTTAACAGAGAGTTAGGATAGGTTTGCCCTTTTTGTATTTTTACTGAGAAATGGAGATTATCGGATGAAAAAAATCGCAGTGATCATGGGAAGCGACAGCGATCTTCCCGTTGTGGAAAAGGCCATCAACACCTTAAAGGAATTTGGTGTGCCCTATGAAGCGCACGTATATTCCGCGCACAGAACGCCCGATCAGGCAGCAGAGTTTGCCATGAGCGCAAGAGAGAACGGCTTTGGTGCCATCATCGCAGCAGCCGGCATGGCCGCGCACTTAGCAGGTGCGATCGCGGCGAGAACCACGCTGCCCGTGGTCGGTATTCCCGTTAAGGGCGGTGCTGTGGACGGCATGGATGCGCTGCTTGCCACCGTGCAGATGCCCTCGGGCATGCCCGTTGCCACCGTGGCACTCAACGGTGCTGTCAATGCAGCCCTGCTTTGCATTCAGATGCTGGCCATCGAGGATGCTGAGCTTGCGGCCAAGCTTGACCAAAAGAGAGCAAAGGATACTGCCGCCGTGCTTGCCAAGGATGCAGCCCTGCAGGAAAAACTGAACGCATAAATACACCAACGCATAAACACCCACCAACGCATAGACAAGGAGAATTTTATGGGAGGATTTTTCGGCATTACCTCGAATAAGGACTGCCTTTTGGACGTGTTCTTCGGAACCGACTACCATTCCCACCTGGGAACGCAGAGGGGAGGCCTTGCGGCGTACGATCCCGAGATCGGACTGCAGCGCAAGATCCACAGCATCACAAACGCACCCTTCCGCACCAAGTTTGAAACCATTTTTGACGAAATGTCGGGTATCGCAGCCATCGGCTGTATCAGCGACACCGACCCGCAGCCCATGCTGATCCGCTCGCATCACGGCACGTATGCCATCTGCACCGTGGGTCTGATCAACAATGCCGAGCAGCTGATCGATCTGTACTTCGGCGGCAGCCGCGGACATTTTGACGCCATGACCGGCGGCAGAGTCAACACCGTGGAGCTGGTAGCTGCGTTGATTGACCAGAAGGAAAGCTTTGCAGAGGGCATCAAGTATGCGCAATCGCTGATTGACGGCACCTGCTCGATCCTGATCCTCAAGCAAGACGGCCACCTGCTTGCGGCACGAGACCGTGTCGGCCGTATTCCGGTCATCGTCTGCAAGGGCGAGGACGGCTATGCGGTCACCTTTGAGTCGTTCGCGGCACAAAAGCTGGGGTATGCCCCGGCGCGTGAGCTTGGTCCGGGTGAGATTGTGGAGCTTTCGCCTGCGGATGGCATCGTGCAGCTGGCAAAGCCCGGCAAGGAGATGAAGATGTGCTCCTTCCTCTGGTCGTATTACGGATATCCCACTTCCTCCTACGAGGGTGTCAACGTAGAGGCTATGCGTTATCGCAACGGAGAGATCATGGCTGAGCTTGATCAGCAGGAGGGGAATGCTCCCGATCTCGATTACGTGGCAGGCGTGCCGGACTCGGGTGTTCCGCATGCAATCGGCTATGCCAACGTTTCCCATACGGCCTATGCGCGCCCGTATATCAAATATACACCCACCTGGTCGCGCAGCTTCACGCCGCAAAAGCAATCCGACCGCGCCAAGGTCGCGCGCATGAAGCAGATCCCGGTTCACGAGCTGATCGAGAATAAAAAGCTGCTTTTTGTAGACGATTCCATCGTGCGCGGCACGCAGCTCAAGGAGACGGTTGATTTCCTGTATTCCAACGGCGCAAAAGAGGTGCATATGCGTTCGGCTTGCCCGCCTATCATGTATGGCTGCAAGTATCTCAATTTCTCCCGCTCCACGGGCGATATGGAGCTGATTACCCGTCGCACCATCATGGAGCTGGAGGGAACGGACGGCTTCAATCATCTTGAGGAATACAGCGACGGCTCGACCGAGCGCGGCAAGGCCTTGCGTAAGAGCATCAGTGAAAAATTTGGATTTGCATCGCTGGAATTCCAGACGCTTGAGGGCGTGATCAAGGCTATCGGACTTCCGCCCGAAAAGCTTTGCACCTATTGCTGGAACGGCAAAGAATAATAAGGAACTATTTGATTACACACATATACTGAAAGGAGCAAAACAACATGCATTCTAACTCCAGATCGGAAAGCTACGCTGCAGCAGGCGTGGATATTACCGCAGGCTATAAGGCCGTTGAATTGATGAAAAAGCACATCGCGCGCACCAAGAACGAGGGGTGCCTTGACGACGTGGGCGGCTTTGGCGGCTGCTTTGGTCTGCCGATTGGCGGCATGGAAGAGCCTGTGCTGGTTTCGGGTACGGACGGCTGCGGCACCAAGGTCAAGATGGCGATCTTGATGGACAAGCACGACACCATTGGCATTGACGCGGTGGCTATGTGCGTCAACGACATCATCTGTGTGGGTGCAAAGCCCCTGTTCTTCCTTGATTATATCGCGTGCGGCAAGAATATTCCCGAAAAGATCGCAGCCATCGTTTCCGGCGTTGCCGAGGGATGCGTGCAGTCGGGTGCGGCACTCATCGGCGGTGAGACTGCCGAGCATCCCGGCATGATGCCCGTGGAGGATTACGACCTTGCAGGCTTTGCCGTGGGCATTGTGGATAAGAAAAAGATTCTGGACAACACCAAAATGGCAGAGGGTGACGTTGTCATCGCGCTTGCATCCAGCGGCGTGCACTCCAACGGCTTCTCGCTTTGCCGAAAGGTGTTTGAAATTGATAAGAACCCCGAGTCGCTTTACACCCCTTGCGAAGCGCTTGGCGGTAAGAGCATTGCAGAAACGCTGCTGACCCCCACCAAGATTTACGTCAAGTCGATCCTGGCACTCTTGGAGCAGGTGGACGTCAAGGGCATTTCGCACATCACGGGCGGCGGCTTTTACGAGAATATCCCGAGAAGCATTCCCGATGGCCTTTGCGCAAAGATCGACCGCAGCGCGGTACGCGTGCTGCCCATCTTTGATCTGATTGCCAAGACGGGAGACATTTGTGAAAGAGACATGTTCAACACCTATAACATGGGCGTTGGCATGAGCGTGGTCGTCCCTGCAGAGCAGGTGGACAAGGCACTGGAGATCCTGACTGCCTACGGTGAGGACGCGTACGTGATCGGTAAGATCGTCGCGGGCGAGGAGAAGATCGAATTATGTTAAGACATGCATTCTGGAGCGGCATTGCCTCGGGCATGCTGGTCGGCATCGGCGGAACGGTGTACCTGTCCTGCGAAAACAAGGTCGTGGGAGCGGTGCTGTTCTCGGTGGCACTCTTGTGCATTTGCCTTTTGGGGCTTTACCTCTACACCGGTAAGATCGGCGTCTTTATGGAAAAGCCGGATAAAAAGAGTGCGCTGGCATTGCCCATCGGCCTTGGCGGCAACGTGATCGGTGCTGCGCTGACAGGCGTGCTGACCGCGCTTGCCAAGCCCTCGCTGATCGACGCAGCGCAAAAGGCCTGCACCGCAAAGCTTGAAAACGGCCTTTGGCGCGGACTGATCGCAGCGGTATTCTGCGGCGTGCTGATGTACGCGGCAGTCAAGACCTACGGAGCAAAGGGAACCCTGCTTGGCATCATTTTCTGCATTCCCACCTTTATTCTTTGCGGCTTTGAGCACTCAATCGCGGATGCGTACTATTTCACGGTTGCATCCATGCGCGGCGCGTTTGATCCCATGAGAGTGGTGTTCATCCTGGTCGCGGTGCTTGGCAACACGCTTGGCGGCTGGGTGCTGCCCGTGCTGGCAAGGCTTGCAAAGGGAAAGGAACAGGTTAGTTAAATGCAGAGTTCACAGAATAAAACGCGCATCGCCGTGCTGGTTTCGGGCGGCGGCACCAATCTGCAGGCGTTGATCGACGCGCAAGGACGCGGCGAGCTTGGCGGCGGCGAGATTTCGCTGGTGCTCGCGTCAAAGCCGGGCGTGTACGCCTTGGAGCGCGCTGCCAACGCAGGCATTGAGGGAAAGGTGCTTGCCCGCAAAGAATATGCCGATGCGGATGCTTATACAAAGGCGTTGGTTGAAACGCTGCAAAAGGAAAAGATTGATCTTGTCGTGCTGGCAGGATTTATGATCATCATCGGCCAGGAGATGTATCGCGCATTCCCCAATCGCATCATCAACGTGCATCCCGCGCTGATCCCGTCGTTTTGCGGACAGGGCTTTTACGGCCTGCACGTACACGAGGCGGCACTTGCCAAGGGCGTCAAGGTGTCGGGGGCTACCGTGCATTTCGTTACCCCCGAGTGTGACGCAGGACCTATCATTCTGCAAAAGGCGGTGAACGTGCACGAGGACGACACCCCCGAGACGCTGCAAAAGCGCATCATGCAAGAGGCGGAATGGAAGATTTTACCCGAAGCGGTCAGCCTGTTCTGCCAAGGCAGATTAAAGGTTGAGAACGATAGAGTTTATATCCAATAAGTGATTACCCACACGCCCCGCCCAAGATCCTTCGCGGCGCATTTTTCGCCTGTCATCCTCGAGCGAAGCGAAGGATCTTGGCGAAAAATGCTTGCTCGAGGATGACAGGGCGGGGCAGGGTTCCCCTAACAAACATATTTCACCATAAGGAGAACAAAAATGAAGGTAACTACCATCGCAGAAGAATTGAATTCTCTTGCCTACCACGGCAGAGGCATTATCATCGGCAAGTCGGCTGACGGCAAAAAGGCAGTCACCGCATATTTTATCATGGGCAGAAGCGTCAACAGCCGCAACCGCGTATTTGTGGCAGAGGGCGACGCTATGAGAACCAAGGCGTTTGACGAATCCAAGATGGTTGACCCCCATCTGATCATTTATTATCCCGTGCGCGTGCTGGGCAACAAGACCATCGTGACCAACGGTGACCAGACCGACACCATCTACAATCTCATGGACAAGCAGATGACCTTTGAGCAGGCACTGCGCACCAGAGAGTTTGAGGACGATAAGCCCAACTTCACCCCCCGCATCTCGGGCATCATTCACCGCGAGGGCGGCGATATGAATTATGCACTCTCCATTCTCAAGAGTGCCGAGGGTGACGATTCCTCCTGCGAGAGATTTACCTATGCATATTCCAACCCCATTGCGGGCAGAGCAAAGTTTATCCACACCTACGCGTGCGACGGCAATCCGCTGCCCAGCTTTGAAGGCGAGCCCAAGACGCTGGAGCTGCCCTGCGTGGACATCGACGCGCTGACCGATCTGATCTGGACAAATCTGAACGAGGACAACAAGGTGTCCCTGTTCGTTCGCTATATTGATCTGGCATCGGGCGAGACCGAGACCAGAATCGTCAACAAGAATATTTGACCTGTAGGGACCGACGTCATGCCGCAAGCGGCGGACGGCCCGCATTGAATTGTAAAGGAGATAAATCAATTATGAAAGAATTTGAACTGAAATACGGCTGTAACCCCAATCAGAAGCCTGCCAAGATCTATATGCACGACGGCAGCGAGCTGCCTATTGAAATCCTTTGCGGCAGACCCGGATATATCAACTTCCTGGATGCATTCAACTCCTGGCAGCTGGTCAAGGAGCTCAAGGCAGCTCTCGGCCTGCCCGCTGTTACTTCCTTCAAGCACGTCTCTCCCACCTCGGCAGCAGTCGGTATTCCGCTCTCCGAAAAGCTCAAGAAGGCTTGCTTTGTAGATGATATCCCCGGCCTTGACGACTCTTTGCTGGCTTGCGCATACGCAAGAGCAAGAGGCACCGACAGAATGTGCTCGTTTGGCGACTGGGTAGCACTCTCCGACGTGTGTGACGTGACCACCGCGCTCATGATCAAGCGCGAGGTGTCCGACGGTATCATCGCCCCCGGCTACGAGCCCGAGGCACTGGAGATCCTCAAGTCCAAGAGAAAGGGCAATTACAACATCGTTAAGATCGATCCCGATTTCGTGCCCGACGCACAGGAGAGAAAGCAGGTATACGGCATCACCTTCGAGCAGGGAAGAAACAATTTTGAGATCAACCGCGAGCTGCTTTCCAATATCGTCACCGCAAACAAGGATATGCCCGAGAGTGCCATCCGCGACCTGATCGTGTCGCTGATCACCCTGAAGTACACCCAGTCCAACTCGGTCTGCTTTGCCGTGGACGGCCAGGCAATCGGTGTTGGCGCAGGCCAGCAGTCGCGCGTGCACTGCACCAGACTTGCAGGCGGCAAGGCAGACACCTGGTTCTTGCGTCAGCACGATAAGGTGCTGAACCTGCCCTTCCTGCCCACACTCGGCAGACCCGACAGAGACAACGTCATCGACGGCTACATCAACCAGAACGAAGAGGACGTTTGCGCAGACGGCAACTGGCAGAAGTATTTCACCGAGCAGCCCGAGGTCTTTCCCCGCGAGGAGCAGAGAGCATACCTTGACACCATCGACGGTGTTGCACTCGGCTCGGATGCATTCTTCCCGTTCAGCGATAACATCGAACGCGCAAAGAAGAGCGGCGTCAAGTACATTGCAGAGCCCGGCGGCTCGATCCGTGACGACCTGGTCATTGAGTGCTGCGATAAGTACGGCATGGCAATGGCGTTCACCGGCATGAGACTGTTCCATCACTAATATACAAGAGGGAAACGAATGAAATTAATGGTTGTAGGCGGCGGTGGCCGCGAGCATACGATTATTAAAAAGTTAAAAGAGAACAAGAGCGTCGAGGTCATTTACGCGCTGCCCGGCAACGGCGGCATGGCGGGTGACGCTGTGTGCGTGCCCGTGGGCGCAAAGGATCTGGACGGCATCGTGGCGTTTGCCAAGGAGAAAAAGATCGATTTCGCTGTGGTCGCACCCGACGATCCGCTGGTGCTGGGCTGCGTGGACAGACTGAATGAGATCGGCATTCCTTGCTTTGGCCCGACTGCGAATGCTGCCATCATTGAGGGCAGCAAGGTGTTCTCCAAGAATCTGATGAAAAAGTATGGCATTCCCACGGCGGCGTACGAGGTGTTCGAGGATATGGACGCCGCGCTTGCGTACGTGAAGGATGCGCCCATTCCCACGGTCATCAAGGCGGACGGTCTGGCGCTTGGCAAGGGCGTCATCATCGCGCAGACCCGCGAGGAGGCCGAAGGTGCCATTCTCTCCATGATGCAGGATAAGCAGTTTGGCGAGAGCGGCAGCCGCGTGGTCATTGAGGAATTCTTGACCGGTCCCGAGGTCTCGGTGCTGGCGTTTACCGACGGCAAATGCGTCAAGCCCATGGTATCGTCCATGGACCACAAGCGTGCGTTGGACGGCGATCGGGGTCTGAACACGGGCGGTATGGGCACGGTTGCGCCCAACCCCTATTATACCGAGGAGATTGCACGCGAGTGCATGGAGACCATCTTCCTGCCCACCATCAACGCCATGAACGCAGAGGGAAGAACCTTCAAGGGCTGCCTCTACTTTGGCCTGATGCTGACGCCGAACGGCCCGAAGGTCATTGAATACAACTGCCGCTTCGGAGATCCCGAAACGCAGGTGGTACTGCCGCTCTTGGAAAGCGACCTGTTGACCGTCATGCAGGCGACTGCCAACGGCACGCTGGCAGAGACTGAGGTCAAGTTTGCTGACCGTCACGCATGCTGCGTGGTGGTGGCATCGGGCGGATATCCGCAAAAGTACGGCTCGGGCTATCCCATGAGCTTGCCCGAGACGGGAAAAGACGAATATATCTTTGTCGCAGGCGCAAAGGTGCAGGACGGTGTGCTTGTCACCGCAGGCGGCAGAGTGCTGGGCGCTGTGGCAGTCGAAGATAATCTTGCCGATGCGGTTGCTCACGCATACAGAATTGCAGAACAGGTAAGCTTTGAAAATGCTTATATGAGACATGACATTGGTCAGCGCGCGCTGGCAGCAAAGAGATAAGGAGGACGCATGGTTTACAGAGTATTTGTTGAAAAAAAGCAGGGGCTTGACCACGAGGCAACCTCTCTTTGCAAGGAAATTAACACGTTTTTGGGCATTGAGACGCTGGAGCGCGTGCGTGTGATCAACCGCTACGACGTGGAGAATGCCACGGACGAGCTGTTTGCGTATGCTACCCGCACCGTTTTGTCCGAGCCGCAGCTGGATAACGTGGCATCCGAGATCGAAACGGAGGGTGCAAAGGTGTTTGCCGTGGAGTATCTGCCCGGTCAGTACGACCAGAGAGCGGACAGCGCGGCACAGTGCATGCAGATCATTTCCTGCGGTGACAGACCTACCGTGCGCACCGCAAAGGTATATCTTTTGTACGGTGAGCTGACCGAGGCACAGGTTGCGGCTATCAAAAAGCACGTCATCAACCCCGTGGAGAGTCGCGAGGCAACCTTGGACAAGCCCGAAACGCTGGCAGCAAAGTTTGATATTCCCACCGAGGTGGAAACGCTGCACGGCTTTTGCGATATGGACGCGGATGCGCTGGCCGCATTCGTCAAGTCCTACGGCCTTGCCATGGATATGGACGACCTTGCCTTCTGCCGTGACTACTTTGTCAGCGAAAAGCGCGATCCCACCATTACCGAGATCCGCATGATCGATACCTACTGGTCGGACCACTGCCGCCACACCACCTTCTTGACCGAGATCGGCGAAGTAACGGTTGAGGACAAGGAGCTGGAGAGAGCCTGCAGGATCTACCAAAACATGAGAGAAGAGCTGGGTCGCACCCATAAGCCCATGACGCTTATGGACATTGCCACCATCGGCACTCGCTACCTCAAGGCAAACGGCAAGCTGCCCCGCCTGGACGAGTCCGAGGAGATCAACGCCTGCACGGTCAAGATCACGGTCAAGACCGAGGAGGGCGACGAGCCCTGGCTGTTGCTCTTCAAGAACGAAACGCACAATCACCCCACCGAAATAGAGCCCTTCGGCGGCGCGGCTACCTGCATCGGCGGTGCGATCCGTGACCCTCTGTCCGGACGCTCCTACGTATATGCCGCAATGCGCGTCACGGGCGGTGCTGATCCCACACGCGCACTTTCCGAGACCCTTCCCGGCAAGCTGCCTCAGAAAAAGCTGGTCACCACAGCTGCTGCGGGCTATTCCTCCTACGGCAACCAGATCGGTCTTGCCACGGGTCAGGTAGACGAGCTGTATCATGATGGCTACGCGGCAAAGCGTATGGAGATCGGCGCGGTCATCGCAGCCGCTCCTGCCGAGAACGTACGTCGCGAGGTACCCGATCCCGAGGATATCGTCATTTTGCTTGGCGGCCGCACGGGTCGCGATGGCTGCGGCGGTGCAACCGGTTCCTCCAAGTCGCACACGCTGACCTCGCTGGAGACCTGCGGGGCTGAGGTGCAGAAGGGTAACGCACCCGAGGAAAGAAAGCTGCAAAGACTGTTCCGCAATCCCGAGGCGTCCAGACTGATTAAGAGATGTAACGACTTTGGCGCAGGCGGCGTATCCGTTGCCATCGGTGAGCTGGCGGACGGCCTTGAGATCAATCTCAACGCAGTTCCCAAGAAGTACGAGGGTCTGGACGGCACAGAGCTTGCCATCAGTGAGAGCCAGGAGAGAATGGCTGTGGTGGTCGCTCCCGAGGATGCAGACCGCTTCTGCGAGCTGGCGCTTTCCGAAAACCTGGAGGCTACGCGTGTCGCACGCGTCAAGGCTGATCCCAGACTGACCATGACCTGGAACGGCAAGGTCATCGTGGATCTTTCCCGCGAATTCCTGAATTCCAACGGTGCAAAGAAGCACATGGATATCACGCTTTCCCAAACCAAGTGCTTTGAAAAGGAAATTCCCGCCGATTTCGCACAAGGCATGAATGCTTTGGCGGGAGATCTGAATATCTGCTCGCGCAGAGGCCTTTCCGAGCGTTTTGACTCCACCATTGGTGCGGGCACGGTGCTCATGCCGTTCGGCGGTGTGCATCAGCTGACCCCCATCCAGGCCATGGTGCACAAGGTCTCGGTGGAAAAGAAGCACACGAACACCTGCTCCTATATGGCGTGGGGCTATAACCCCTTCATTGCCGAAAAGTCCCCCTACCACAGCGCGTATCTTGCGGTTGTGGAGTCTGTCTCCAAGCTGGTCGCGCAGGGCGCAAAGTTTGAGGACGTATATCTGACCTTCCAGGAATATTTTGAAAAGCCCGGACGCGACGGCCGTCGCTGGGGCAAGCCCATGGCTGCGCTGCTTGGCGCGCTCATGGCGCAAAAGGATTTTGAGATTGCCTCGATCGGCGGTAAGGACTCGATGAGCGGCTCGTTTGACGCGCTGGACGTGCCTCCCACGCTGGTTTCCTTCGCGGTCACCACGGGTGATGCCTCCGAGGTCATGGGCGGCGAGTTCAAGGGCGCGGGCCACAAGGTCGTGCTGCTGACGCCCGAGATCGGCGAAAACAGTCTGCCCGTAGCAGAGAGCGTCAAGGCACTGTTTGAAGTGGTGCACAAGGCAATGACGGACGGACGCGTGCTGGCTGCATGGACACCCACGCTGGGCGGCGTTGCCGAGGGCGTGCTCAAGATGTGCATGGGCAACGGCATCGGCTTTGAGTTTGACGCAGGCGTCTCTCTTGATACGGTCTTTGGATACAATTACGGCGGATTTATCTTAGAGCTTGCAGACGGCGCTTCGCTTGACGGCGCGCTGCTGGGTTACACTACGGCCGAGGCCGAGATCACCTACAAGGACAGCGTGGTTTGCCTTGACGCACTGCTCGAGACCTATGAGGATAAGCTGGAAAGCGTATATCCCTGCAATATTGAGCACAAGCACGGCGAGCTGCCCACCGTTTCCTATACGGGCGGCTGCGCTGCAAAGGCTCCCGCAATTCTGACTGCCAAGCCGCAGGTGATTATTCCCGTATTCCCCGGTACAAACTGTGAATATGACAGTGCAAAGGCATTTTCCGATGCAGGAGCAGAGGCCAAGATCTTTGTCATCAATAACCTGACGGGCGAGGGCATTGCCCGTTCGGTTGAGCAGTTTGCCGCTCTGTGCAAGCAGTCGCAGATCATCTTCCTGCCCGGCGGATTCTCGGGCGGCGACGAGCCGGACGGCTCGGGTAAGTTCATCACCTCCTTCTTCCGCAATGCCGAGATCAAGGAGCAGGTCAGCGATCTGCTTGATCATCGCGACGGTCTGATGGCGGGTATCTGCAACGGCTTCCAGGCACTGATCAAGCTGGGTCTTGTGCCTTACGGTAAGATCATCGACACCGATGAAAATTGCCCCACTCTGACCTATAACACCATCGGCCGCCACCAGTCGCGCGTGGTACGCACCCGCATCTGCTCCAATCTCTCTCCCTGGCTGCAGAACGTCAAGGTCGGTGACGTTGTCAACGTGCCCATCTCGCACGGCGAAGGCAGATTCCTGTGCTCCGAGCAGCTGGCTGCCGAGCTTGCCAAGAATGGCCAGATCGCAACGCAGTACGTGGACGAGCAGGGAATCGTCACGGCAGACGTACGCTGCAACCCCAACAACTCGGTCTTTGCAGTCGAGGGCATTACCTCTCCCGACGGCAGAGTATTCGGTAAGATGGGTCACTCCGAGCGTATCGGTCAGAATCTGTATCGCAACGTGCCCGGTAGCTTTGATATTGGCATGTTTGCATCCGCAGTCAAGTATTTCAAGGGTTAATTTTATAGAAAGAGGTAGATAGATTATGGCATATTTTTATCCCGAAGCGTCCCACACCTTCAATGAATATCTGTTAGTCCCCGGCTATTCGGGTCCCGATTGCATCCCCACCAACGTTTCCCTGCGTACCCCTCTGGTACGTTTTCGCAAGGGAGAGGAGCCTGCCATCGCTATGAACATTCCCATGGTCTCCGCGATCATGCAATCGGTTTCGGGCGATAAGCTGGCGGTCGCACTTGCCAAGGAGGGTGGCG
This sequence comes from Eubacteriales bacterium, assembly GCA_045594705.1. Lineage (GTDB taxonomy): Bacteria > Bacillota > Clostridia > Oscillospirales > CAG-272 > SVQP01. The sequence continues at coordinate 9,349 of JAZNZB010000025.1, read as the reverse complement.
TATCCTTCATTTACGGCGCGCAGACCATCGAGGACGAGGCAGCCATGGTTGCCCGCGTCAAGGGCCACAAGGCAGGCTTTGTGCGCAGCGATTCCAATATCCGTCCCGACCAGACTTTAGCCGAGATTCTGGCACTCAAGGCAAAGACCGGCCACTCCACCGTGGCTGTAACCGACGATGGCACTAACACCGGCAAGCTGCTTGGTATCGTGACCGGCAGAGATTACCGCGTCAGCCGTATGTCTCCCGATCTCAAGGTTTCCGAATTCATGACTCCCCTTGAAAAGCTGATCACCGCACCCGAGGGCACCACGCTCAAGGCTGCAAACGACATCATCTGGGATCATAAGCTCAACTCCCTGCCCATCGTGGACAAGGACGGCAAGCTGGTTGCATTCGTATTCCGCAAGGACTACGACACCCATAAGCAGAATCCCAATGAATTGCTGGATCTGCATAAGAGATACGTGGTCGGCGCGGGCATCAACACCCGTGACTACGCGCAAAGAGTTCCCGCACTGGTCGAGGCCGGCGCAGACGTGCTGTGTATCGACTCCTCCGAGGGCTTCTCGGCATGGCAGCAGCAGACCATTGCCTGGATCCGTGAGCACTACGGTGACAGCGTTAAGGTCGGTGCGGGCAACGTGGTGGACCGCGATGGCTTCCGCTTCCTGGCTGATTGCGGTGCGGACTTTATTAAGGTCGGTATCGGCGGCGGCTCGATCTGTATCACCAGAGAGACCAAGGGCATTGGCCGCGGTCAGGCAACTGCGCTGATCGAGGTCTGCAAGGCAAGAGACGAGTATTTTGAGGAAACCGGCATTTACGTGCCCGTCTGCTCGGACGGCGGTATCGTGCACGACCATCATATCACCCTGGCACTTGCCATGGGCGCAGATTTCGTCATGCTCGGCAGATACTTTGCAAGATTTGAGGAATCCCCCAGCGCAAAGGTCAACGTGGGCGGCACACTGATGAAGGAGTATTGGGGCGAGGGCTCCAACCGTGCCCGCAACTGGCAGAGATACGACCTGGGCGGCGCTACCAAGCTGTCCTTTGAGGAGGGCGTGGATTCCTACGTGCCTTACGCAGGCAAGCTATCCGATAACGTACAGACCACGCTTTACAAGGTCAAGAGCACCATGTGCAACTGCGGCGCGCTCACCATTCCCGAGCTGCAGCAGAAGGCGAAGCTGACGCTGGTGTCCTCCACCAGTATCGTTGAGGGCGGCGCACACGACGTTGTGGTCAAGACCTCCAACAAGCAAGTCTGATAGAATTTTTATATAGAATTTAAGGAGATTTACCGACATGATGACTGATATTGAAATTGCCCAGAGCATTAAGATGCAGCCGATCACCGAGGTTGCAAAAACTGCGGGAATTGACGAGGAATACCTGGAGCAGTACGGCAAATATAAGGCAAAGGTGGATTACACCGCGCTGATGAAAAATGCTGCCGACAAGAAGGACGGCAAGCTGATCCTTGTTACTGCCATTACCCCCACCCCCGCAGGCGAGGGTAAGACCACCACCACCATCGGCCTTGCGGACGGTATGCGCAAGATCGGCAAGAACGTTATGGTTGCACTGCGTGAGCCCTCTCTCGGCCCTGTATTCGGCGTCAAGGGCGGCGCTGCAGGCGGCGGATACGCACAGGTCGTGCCCATGGAGGATATCAATTTGCACTTCACGGGTGACTTCCACGCCATCGGCGCAGCAAACAATCTGCTGGCTGCAATGCTTGATAACCACATCTATCAGGGCAATGCGCTGAATATTGACCCCAGACGCATCACCTGGAAGAGATGCGTGGATATGAACGACCGTCAGCTGCGCTTTGTCGTGGACGGCCTTGGCGGCAGAGTCAACGGTACGCCCCGCGAGGACGGCTATGATATCACGGTCGCATCCGAGATCATGGCAGTGTTCTGCCTGGCATCCTCGATTGAGGACCTCAAGGCAAGACTTTCCCGCATCATCGTGGCTTACACCTATGATCAGAAGCCTGTTACCGCAGGCGATCTCAAGGCAGTAGGTGCAATGGCAGCACTGCTCAAGGATGCCATCAAGCCCAACCTGGTGCAGACTCTGGAGGGCACGCCCGCGCTGGTGCACGGCGGTCCCTTTGCCAATATTGCGCACGGCTGTAACTCGATCATGGCAACCAAGCTTGCTATGAAGCTGGGCGATTATACCGTCACCGAGGCAGGCTTCGGTGCGGATCTGGGTGCTGAAAAGTTCCTTGACATCAAGTGCCGTATGGCAGGTCTGACCCCCGACGCAGTCGTCGTGGTTGCCACCATCCGCGCGCTCAAGATGCACGGCGGCCTTGCCAAGACCGAGCTGGGCACCGAGAATCTCGAAGCACTTGGTAAGGGTCTTCCCAACCTGCTTCGCCACGTTTCCAATATCAAGAACGTCTATAAGCTGCCCTGCGTGGTGGCTGTCAACCGTTTCCCCACCGACACCGATGCAGAGGTTGAGGAAATCATCCGCAAGTGCCAAGAGCTTGGCGTTAACGTAGTCCTGTCCGAGGTTTGGGCAAAGGGCGGCGAAGGCGGCGTTGCGCTGGCTACCGAGGTGGTTCGTCTGTGCGAGGAAGAGAAGGGCGACTTTACCTTCTCCTATGAGCTTGACGGCAGCATTCAGGATAAGATCGAGGCAGTGGTCAAGAAGGTCTACGGCGGCGCAGGCGTATCCATTCTGCCCGCAGCGCAGAAGCAGATCGCAGAGCTGACCGCACTTGGCTTTGATAAATGCCCCATTTGCGTGGCAAAGACGCAGTATTCCTTCTCGGATGACATGACCAAGCTTGGCGCACCTGAGAACTTTACGGTCACGGTCAAGAACGTTAAGGTGTCCGCAGGCGCAGGCTTTGTGGTCGTGCTGACAGGTGATATCATGACCATGCCGGGTCTGCCCAAGGTACCCGCAGCAGAGAAGATCGACGTGGATGCCAACGGCACCATTACGGGATTGTTCTAAGGTGTTTTGAACGAAATAAATACAAAAACAGCAGGCTTGCGCCTGCTGTTTTTGTGTCGCAGTAATGGAGCTTAAACCCGTGTGGCTTGGCGAATATCGGGGTTTGCAAAACTTATTATATAACAAAATAAACAAAAGTGTTGGAAATACAACTAAATAGGTGTAGGAAAATTTTTGTCCGACGCGAGGAGGTAAGTTTTATAGAAGAAATATTTTTGAAATACGCTTCCCCCAAGTGTCATCCTGAGCGGAGGAAATTCACCGCAAAGCGGTGAATTGACGGAGTCGAAGTTTTGCGGAGCGTAATAAAATGGAGCGAAGCAAAACCGCAAGCGCGATAAGCGCGCAGCGGGATCTCCGACGGGTTTTCTCAATGTCTGCTTAGCCTTGGTTGCATTTTTCAAGCATCCCACACCGCTTGCTTTCAAATGCTACTTTGCGCAAGCAGGCGTGTCATAAACCGTTCGGAGATCCCTTCCTCGTCTGTGCGTTGCACATCCTCGTCGGTTATTCTTCGCTCCGCATGGCTTCGCTACGGAAAACTTCGACTCCGTTTCGTCGCTTTGCGACTCCACTCCGCTCAGGATGACACTCGGGGGATACGGAGTCATCGCCAAACAAGGACACTCGGTGGGCGATTGTGTTTTTTCTCATCAAAAAAGACGCGGAAATCCGCGGCTTTTCTATTTGCTTTTCTCTTTGCTGTTTGTTTACGATTCCTCTGCTTGCTCGGGGGTGCTCTGCATTTTTGTCTGCTTTCTTCCGATATTCACAATTCTGAGAATGGTGGGGCTGAGCACGATGTTGGCCAGCAGCTCAAACACGAAATTGAGGCCCACGAAGAATACGATCATGTAAGCAAAAACCGACAATCCCTCGGCAGTAGCACCGCTTTGTACGGCGTCAAAGAAGAAGAGTCTGCAGCCAAGCAGAAAAATGCCTGTGTTGACAACGGGACACACGATCGCGCTGACTATGACTGCCAAGTATTGATTGACCTTTTCAAGCAGCTTGTAGGCAAAGCCCGCACAAAGGCCGGAAACCGCGCCCTTGATCAGCACCGTGACAATGGTGCCGGGAATGCTCAGGCCAAACCAGAACGCTGCATCGGCTGTAGCGAAGAACACCGCTCCTGCCACGCCGCCCAGCCATGCGCCTGCCCAAGGGCCGCACAAGGCACTTCCGATAACGACCGGGATCAGGGTCAGGGAAATAGACGCCAATCCTCCGATCTTGATAAAGCCGCCGAAATAAGCCAGAACGGCCACAACGGCTGTCAGCAGAGCCAGCAGAACCAGCTGCTCGACCTGCTTTCTGGAATTCTTGATTCCGCTCATAAATAAATCCTCCTTGCTGTCGTCCGCGCGCGGCGGTACAACGCATCAAAATTTATATTGACTGCGATGCAGTAAATATACGTTAGCGGTTTTTTTGGTAGAGAACGTGCAAGCCCTTGAGAATGAGCGTTTCGTCCATGCGGATCTCGTGCTCACACAGGGGAATGACGGCGGACGCCATGCCGCCCGTAGCCAGGACGAGCAGATCCTTGCCAAGCTCCCGACGAATGCGGTCGATCATGCCGTCGATCATGCTTGCATGTCCGTAAAGAACACCCGATCTCATGCAGTCCACCGTGTTTTTGGCAATGACCTTGTCGGGGGTCTCCAGACTGATCTTGGGAAGCTGCGCGGTCTGCTCGGCCAGGGCATTCAAGCCCATATGCACGCCCGGGATGATGGATGCGCCGAGAAAAGCGCCGTGCTCATCCACGACCGACAGCTTGGTGGCAGTTCCCAGATCAATGATCAAAGCGGGGCTTTGATAAAGATAATGTGAGGCCACCGCAGAGGCGATCAGATCCGCGCCAACCGAAGAGGGCATATCGCAGCGAATGCAAATGCCGCTTTTAATGCCCGGGCCGATCATGAGCGGCTCATGTCCGAACAAAAAGCGCAAGGCCTGCTTGACCGTTTCGTTCAAGGGAGGCACGACCGAGGAGATGATCGCACCGCAAACGCTGTCCTTATTGACACCGTGCAGTGCAAGTACGCCCGAAATGCGCATGGCGTATTCGTCAAGTGTGCCGTGCAGATCGGTGGAAAGTCCGGCAACGAATTGCAGCTTGTCGGATTCAAATCCGCCCAGCACAATACTGGTATTTCCGATATCGATTGCAAGAATCATGGCTGCCTCCTTTTGCTTTTCTTGACTTCTGCAAGCATTATAGCATACTTCCAACGGAAAATCAATAGTGCGATTCAAAAACGCGGGAGAATACGACGGAATATTATCGTTTTTCGTTAAAAAAGATTGACTTTGCGCATGAAATATATTATAATATAATAAATGAAGATTTTCGGAGGAAAAAATGGCTATCATTGTCAGACTTGACCGCGTGATGGCGGATAGAAAAATCAAGCTCGGAGAGCTTGCAGAGCGTGTGGGGATATCTCCCGTCAATCTCTCCAAGCTCAAAACGGGACGCGCCAGTGCCGTTCGCTTTTCCACGTTGGAGGCAATCTGCCGTGCGCTTGATTGCCAGCCCGGTGACCTTCTGGAATATCGGGAGGATATGGAATGAAGCGATTTTTGCTTTTTTTGATCTGTGGCATGCTTGCTGTTTGCATGCTTGCAGCGTGTGAGAGTGTGCCTGCCCCTTTTCCCGAGGACTCCTCTTCCAAGGGGGAATCGAGTGTGCAAGAGACCGAGCCCGAAACGGTGACCGACACAGTACAGCCCACCGAAAGCGAGCAGCCGACCGAGTCTGATACCTCCGGGGATACCACCGAGCCCGATAGCTCTGACTCGCAGTCTGTAACCGATGAGGTGGTTGCGGACGGAAGCATCGTTTCTCCGGGTGAGCTTGGCTATACCTATCCCGAGCTGCAAGAGGATCTTGCACTGCTGCTGGAAACGTACGGTGCGCATTTTTCTTATGAAAGCATCGGTAAGAGTGTGGACGGCAGAGAGATCTATGCGTGCGTGGTGGGCAATCCCGAGGCTCCGCGCAAGATTATGATATCGGGCGGCATTCACGGAAGGGAATATCTGAGCAGCCTTGTGGTCATGAAACAGATCGAACATTATCTGTCCAATTACCAAACAGGCAGCTATGGCGGCATGACCTACGAGCAGATGTTTGAGCAGTTCGCATTCTGTGTACTGCCTATGATCAATCCGGACGGAATTATGCTGGCACTGTGCGGTATTGAATCGGTACAGACCCCCGAGGTCAGAGAAAATCTTGAAAAGATCTTTGCGGACAATACGCGCGACGGACTGACAAGCGCAAAGCATATCAACGATTATTTTGCTTATAACTGGAAATCCAATGCAAACGGTGTGGATCTCAACCGAAATTTCGCGCTGTCCAATTGGTCGCAGGTTACCACGGGCATTTTATCTCCCTGCTTCCGCAATTATAAAGGCCCGAGTGCTGCATCCGAGCCTGAAACGCAGGCAGTCAGTGCATACGTACGGGGACTTGGCGAGATCGAGGGCATGCTTGCCTTCCATACGGCGGGGCAGGTCGTATATTGGGATTGCGGCATGACGGGCGCGGTCAGACAGGAGACCTTTGACTTGGCGGAGGCGGTATGCGAGCATACGGGATATCAGTTTATTTACGACGATCATCTGGATGCGTCGCTCAATGACTGGATGACGCTTGAGCTGGATATTCCTACCGTGACCGTGGAGCTGGCAAACGTGGTTTATCCCATGCCCACAAGCGAGCTGGACGAGGCTTGGGAGCAGGCGCGCGAGCTTTGGGTCGTAACAGCACGGCTTTTTGGTCAATCATAACAAATGGCGATTTGCTTTTGTGTGCAAATCGCCATATTTTATACAAAACAGCAATAAACGTCCGAATAAAGCCTATGATTGTCTTGTAACTGAGCACCTTTTGTCTTATAATTAAGAAAAATGGGGCGAGATCCCTTGTAATGGAGGTGCACTATGGCATTACCGGTAGCGGTACAGGTGTATTCGGTCAGAGACGACGCTGCGGCAGATTTTCCGGGTACGCTGAAAAAGATTAAGGAAATGGGATACGATGGCGTGGAATTCGCAGGCCTTTACGGCTATGCACCCACCGAGATCAAGAAAATGTGTGAGGAAATCGGCCTTGTTCCGATCTCTGCGCACGTGCCTTACTATGATATGCTGGCTGATCCCGAGGGTGTGCTTGGTCAGTATGCCGAGATCGGATGCAAGTTTGTTGCCATCCCGTATCTGACCCCCGAGTGCCGTCCCGGCACGGATGGCTTTGCCAAGGTTGTGGAGAATGCTCTTGCGCTTGGTAAGGTGGCAAAGTCGCTTGGCATGCAGATGCTGTACCACAATCACGACTTTGAATTTGAAAAAATCGACGGCAAGTACGCGCTGGACGTGCTGTATGAGACCGTTCCCGCAGAATATCTGCAGACCGAGCTGGACACCTGTTGGGTCAACGTCGGCGGTGAAGATCCCGCCGGCTATATCAAGAAGTATAGCGGCCGTTCTCCCGTGGTTCATCTCAAGGACTTCGTGGGCGGCAAGTCGGATAATATGTACGAGCTGATCGGCATCGAATCCGAAAAGAAGGAGAGCGCGGCACAGGCGTTCGAGTTCCGTCCCGTCGGCTCGGGTCGTCAGGATTTCCCCGGCATTCTTGCAGCCTCCGAGGAAGCAGGTGCGCAGTGGGTTGTGGTCGAGCAGGATTCACCCTCCATGGGTCTGACTCCTCTGGAAAGCATTGAAAAGAGCAGAAACTATTTGCGCACGTTGGGCTATTAACGGCGTATAACAAATCAAATAAAAATCATTTTAATCGGAGGATATTACAATGGCTGAAAAAATGGATGCTAAGCTGGATTATAAGAACCAGCAGAATGACGTTGTCATCGACACCGACAGAAAGCTCAGAATCGGTATCATCGGCTGCGGCTGGATTGCGGCTGCACACCTGGATTCCTACAAGAGAATGCCCGATGTAGAGATCGTTGCAGGCTGCGACCTGATCCCCGGCAAGGCAGCAAAGTTCTTCAAGGATGGCGGCGTTGAGGGCGTTAAGACCGACTACGCTTCCCATAAGGAAATGCTGGACGACGAATCCCTGCAGTTGGATGCGGTTTCCGTCTGCACCTACAACCGTCAGCATGCAATCCCCACCATCTATGCACTCAACAAGGGCATCAACGTGATGCTGGAAAAGCCCTTCACCGTTACGCTGGATGAGGCGATTGAGGTCATGAAGGCAGAGAAGGAGAGCGGCAAGGTCCTCTCCATCGGCTTCCAGCCCAGACTGGACGCAAATATGCAGATGATCAAGAAGATCGTAGAGAGCGGCGAGCTTGGTAAGGTCTACTATATCCAGACCGGCGGCGGCAGACGCAGAGGCATTCCCACTCCCTTCGGCACCACCTTTATCGAAGACAAGACCGCAGGCCTTGGCGCACTGGCCGATATCGGCTGCTACTCGCTGGATATGGTGCTCAATGCAGTCGGCTATCCCAAGCCCCTGACCGTTACCGGCTATAAGAGCGATTTCTTCGGCAAGGACCCCACAACCTATCCCGGTCACCCCGAGTATGCGGATCTGTTTGGCGTTGACGACTTCGCAGCTGCATTCATCAGACTCGAGGGCGGCATCATCCTGGACTTCCGTATCGCATGGGCGATGAACATCAATACCCCCGGTGATACCATCATCCTGGGTACCAAGGCAGGCCTGCGCATTCCTTCCACCGACTGCTGGAATGGCTCTGTTGGCGGCCCCATGAAGATCTATAAGACCATCGGTGGCGTGGATATGGAATACGAAGTACCGATCATTCGTGACGAAGGAAGCCTGTTCGACAAGAAGATCCGTTCCTTCCTGGATGCCGTTAAGTACGGCAAGCCCGCTCCCGTTCCCACTTCCCAGATCATTTACAACCAGGCAATCCTGGACGGCATTGCTCGCTCCGCAAAGCTTGGCAAGGAAGTCAAGATCCAGATCCCCAAGATCTGATCAATATAAGCCTTTTGTGCAAAAGTGCCCAACGCAGCCGCGTTGGGCACTTTACTTTGTTGAAAATTTTGGGAAAAATATTCAAAAAAGTGCTTGACAAATCGGCGGAAAAGTAGTATCATATTAACACTGCGCTGCGAACGGTGCGGGTCAAAAAGGTCGAAAAATTTTTTTGAAAAATTTTAAAAAACCTATTGACAAACCGTTTCGGTTGTGGTATCATATTAAGGCTGTCGCGAAACGGCAGCGAAATTGGTCCTTGACAATTGAATAACAGAGAGAAGTACAAAGCAAATGTAAGTGCGAAAATACGAATCTCGGAAAATTCTTTGAAGAGTATACAAAACTCAACTAAAGGTAAATTTTAGG
>JAZNZB010000024.1:0-10671 GCA_045594705.1 Eubacteriales bacterium | reverse complement strand
CGCCCTACATGAACAAATCTTTTCGCAATGCAATAGGTTCTGTGTACCTGCCCGGGACGTCGAGGGCGCCGTCCCCTGCAGTTGATAAATTTCACATCAGAAAAAACGACACGGAAACTGCTTTTGATACAGTTCCCGTGTCAATTTCTCCGCTATTTTGTCAGCCCCATCGGGCTGTTTTTTATTGAATCTTAGCCTTGTCCGTTACGATCACGGTCTGCAAAGCCCCGATGGTAAAGGATGCTTGCACGTGCTCGTCGTCCAATTTTTCGAAGGTGGCGGGCAGGATCTGCTCGGTGAAGGGGTCGTACAGGACAAGATCCTCTTGCTTTGTCGCGCCGATCGTGACGGTCACGCGTTGTTCGAATTCCTCAGCGTTGACAAAGAGGAAGGAAAGCCCTCTGAACAAAACGCACTTGCAAACCACGCCGTGCGTGGGCGTTTGTGCAAAGCAGGGGAGAGTGCTGGTGGGGAGCTTTTCGAACAATTCCGCCTCGTAATTAACTACGGTGGCGAACTTGTGCTGCGAAATTGCGGGGAATATATCATTTTGTGGGGAAAGAATGACTAATCCGCCGTCTGCAAGCTTTTGCAGAATTGCAGCCGCTCTGTCGCTAAGCTCCATGGGAGGCAGCACAAGCGCGCTGTAAATGTGTCCGGCCGGTGTGTGCAGCCATCCGTCCTGTACGCGGCATTTTTCCAAGTATTCGCAATCGGTAAAATCAAAGTCGATCTGGCGGTCAAGCAAGCCGTAGAAGATGCTGCGCAAGCCTTCTGCGCAGGCGTTTTCTTCGGCGCAGTATTCACCGTAAAAGGCTGCGGAGCCCTTGTGGTGCATCTGGAAGGTCTCAATGGGGTAGTAGAGCATGACGTTTGCCTTGTGTCTGCCCTTCATGAGCATATCTGCGCGGCCGAGAGCTTGGTTGATCTGCTTGTAGAGCGCGGGCTCGGCCTGCTGCTCGCTGTAATACGAGGTGAAGGTGTCCACTCCCAGCGCGTACTGCAGACTCATGGACGCGTACATTTGCATGGGAGTGACCTTGCCGCCCTGCGCGTGCGCCGAGACCTCACTCATGACGTGCGGACGGCCGTAGGCGTGCGCGATCGAGGAAACCAGCTTGGGCGTAAAGGCGTCTTTGTGTACCAAAGTGGGGATGGAATGCAGCATATCGATGCCGGGAGTGTGCATGTGGCGCAAAAGTGAGAAGAAATTGCCCTCAAACATCACGTGGTGGCGGATGTCGTCCTCCAAGAGGATGTGGCCCGAGAAGGGCAGGCCGTGCGCGGCGCACCAGTTTGCAAGCTGCGCGAAATAGCTCTGCTCATAAAGGTCGGAGAGCAGGCGGTAATAGTCGTATCTGACCTGCTTTGCCTTCTCGCTTTCGCCAAAGAACAGGTAGACGAGGTTGGGCGCGAGGGGATATGCGTAACGTGCCGAAAATTCGTTTTCCACGTCGCGGCCGAAGTTGACCACGGGATAGAGCGGCAGGGAGTCGTCGTACGCATCGTGCACGCGGGGCGGGTAAATGCCCGCGTTGATGTAGCAGCCCATGAACGAGGGCTCATCGGTAAACATGGCCTCGATCTTGCCGTCACCCTCAGCCAAGTGGTGCTTGGTGTAGGCATAGCAGGGCTCGTAGGTGTTGCGGATAAATTCGCGGATGGCGTCGGGGTTGGTCACGTCAATGTAACGGCGCGCCTCGCACACGTTATGCTGCGCGTGCGTGCCCTCGTACATGCGTTTTTTGATAAAGAAGCAAGCAAGCGCGGGGGTGTTGAATTCGGAGTCGTTGTCCAGCGTTACGGGATCGGTCGTCTTGCCGAACACCGTATGCAGAGGTGAAAAATCCGTGATCTTGCCGTCCTTGCAGGGGTAGACTGCGGCATGCAGGAAGCACTCGTGTCCGCGCGGCAATTCCTGCGTGATGCTCTCGCCGGGGGCGAGCTCGCGCGTCAGCATGGCAATGCCCAGAGCCTCGAAATCGGGATTTGCGTCCACGGTCAAGCCTCCCGCACCGCCGCTGGGGTAGCCCTTTTCGTCGTAAAGCCAGACGCGCATCCCCATCTCGCAGGCGGTGTCGATGGCGAGTACCATCTTGCGCCATTCCTCGGGGTCGGTGGCGTAATTTCTCTGGGAAACGTTGGTCACCACGCCGCCAAAGCCGCGCTCTGCAAGGTATTGCAAATGATGCCCCACGGCAGCGCGCAGCTCCTCGTCGGTCCAATTCGGGTTGTGCACAAGCTCGTGCGTGATCTTGAGCGGCAGGTATTTGTTGTCAATTGCTTTCATCCTCGGCTCCTTTCTCTTCGTAAACGGTCAGGTCTATCTTTGCAAGCTCCGCGGGCGAAATTCTGCCCTTGGTCTTTTCATAGTAGGCGATGTTGTTGCGCAGCATGAAAAGGAACTGGTTGTTGGGGCTTCTGCCCTCCTTTTCGGAGATCAGAATGAACTTGCGCAGCATGTCCTCGGACATGTGCAGGGTGAATTCGCGCTGGTTTTTCTGTGCCATGATAACTCCTTGTCTTTATTTTGTTGTCGGAACGACCACTGTGCCGATGTTGTAGTATTTCAGGATCTTCAAGGCTTTTTCGGTGGCCTCGAAGTAGACCACGCATTTTTCATCGTTGAGCGTAAAAATGCCGTAGTAGAGATCGGGGGCCTGCAGCGAGGACATGCATTTGAAATCGCGGTTGCACTTCTGCGCCGTCACGTAAGCCTCGGCGGCCTCGTCGTAAGGCGCGATCTTTTGGAAATCGCGGATGTTGATGCGGAAAAGCTCTTTTCTGGTCTTGCCACCCCAGATGGTGGTGAAGGTGATCTCGCCCGAGAGCGTGGAGTATTCGTATTCGGGAGATACGAAGCGCCATGTAAAGAAAATCAGTGCCCAGTCAAGCAGGGGCAGGAATGTGACCGCCCAGGGGAAGGTGAGTAAAAACGCGAGCAGATAGGCCGCGTTGAACACGACGTACAGGGCGATCATCATGATGCGACGCCATTTCCATACGCCCTCGTTTTTTTGCTTGACGATATATTCGTATTGGTTCATAAGCACCTCCAAAGGGTTACTGTATAAATTATACCATACGAGGGGTGTGATTTCAACCGATTTGTGCGAATTTTTGCGTGATTTCTTGTCGTGCCCTCTTGAAACGCGCGCGTAATTATAGTATAATAAATATAACTAACTAAAGTGTAAGCGGAGGTATGACAATGAAAGCAGTCATTACTGTAACAGGCAAGGACAGCATGGGCATTATTGCGGGCGTTGCCGGCAAGTGCGCGGAGCTGGGAGCAAACATCGTGGATATTTCGCAGAGCGTGCTGCAGGAGTATTTCGCTATGATCATGCTGGCGGATATCGATGGACTGAACGTTGATTTTGCGCAGTTTGTGGACGAGCTTGAGGCGTTTGGTGAGCAGAAGGGTCTTTCGGTGCAGGCTATGCACGAGGAAATTTTCAACACCATGCACCATATCTGATTCGGAGTGTTATCATGATTGAAACCAGAGATATTTTAGAGACGATCAGCATGATCCGCCAGGAGAACCTGGACATCCGCACCATTACCATGGGTATCTCTCTTTTGGATTGCGTCAGCGACGACGCGGACGTGCTGTGTGATCGCATTTACGACAAGATTACGACAAAGGCCGAGAAATTGGTCGAAACGGGCAACAAGATCGAGAAAAAGTACGGCATTCCGATCGTAAACAAGCGCGTGTCTGTCACGCCTGTATCACTGATCGGCGGCAGGATCAATCGGGACGGCTATATCAAGGTCGCGCACACGCTGCAAAGAGCAGCCGAGCAGACGGGCATCAACTTTATCGGCGGCTATTCCGCGCTGGTGCATAAGGGCATGACAGCGGGCGAGCGCGAGATGATCCTGTCCATTCCGCAGGCTCTGGCCGAGACGCAAATGGTATGCTCGTCGGTCAACGTAGCCACCACCAAGGCGGGCATCAATATGGATGCTATTGCGCTGATGGGCAAGGTGATCAAGCAGGCGGCGTATCTGACGCGTGATAATCAGTCGATCGGCTGTGCAAAGCTGGTCGTGTTTGCCAACGTGCCTGAGGATAACCCCTTTATGGCAGGCGCATTCCACGGTGTGGGTGAGCCGGATACGGTTATCAACGTGGGCGTTTCGGGCCCGGGCGTGGTGTCCAGTGCCATTGCAAGAGCGGGCGATTGCGATCTGTCGACCTTGGCGGACGTGATCAAAAAGACCGCGTTCAAGATCACGCGCGTGGGTCAGCTGGTGGCCAGCGAGGCGTCTGCGGCACTGAACGTGCCGTTTGGCATCGTGGATCTTTCTCTTGCGCCTACCCCTGCGATCGGCGACTCGGTAGCGCATATTTTGGAAGGCATGGGTCTTGAGAGCACGGGCGCGCACGGTACCACGGCCTGCCTTGCCATGCTCAACGATGCGGTCAAGAAGGGCGGCGTCATGGCGTCCTCGCACGTGGGCGGCCTTTCGGGTGCATTCATTCCTGTTTCCGAGGATGCGGGCATGATCGCAGCAGTCGAGCGCGGTGCGCTTTCGATCGAGAAGCTGGAGGCTATGACAGCGGTGTGCTCGGTTGGCCTTGACATGATCGCCGTGCCGGGTGACGTGGATGAGGCGGTCATCTGCGGTGTCATCGCGGATGAAATTTCTATCGGAGTGGTGAATAATAAGACCACTGCGGTACGTATTATCCCTGCTTACGGTAAGAAAGTGGGGGACAGCGTTGATTTTGGCGGCCTTTTGGGTACGGCACCTATTATGGCGCTGCGTGAATACTCTCCGGCTAAGTTCATTGGCCGCGGCGGACGCATTCCTGCGCCGATTCATAGCCTGAGAAATTAATACATTTGATATAAGGAGTGTCTGATGAAGTTTGAAAAGGACACGGGCGGGTTTGACAGAGTGGCGGATGTAGCCACGAGATATGTCAATACTGCAGATAAAGTGGTGAATATATTCGGCAAAGTGGACAATATTGGCAGAAAAGTGGGCGGAATGAAAACTTCCACCAAGGTTGGGCTGCTGGTTGGCGGTGCTTTGGCACTTTGCTTGTTTCCGTTGCGCCTGTCTTACGACAGTGCGACCGGTGAAGGGGAGTATAAATCCCTGATTGTGGGCGTCAAGCGCACGCAGCGACCCGCGCGCACCACCGAAGAGATTGAAAGCCGTGGTACACACAGTCTTTCGTGGGAAATGTTCCCCACCGTGCGCGTCAAGCCGTCGGACGTTAAGCCCTGTGATCTTCCCCCTGCGCAAAAGCGCGAGCCGATCAGGGCTGTCCCCGTACAGGCGCACAAGGTGCAAAAGGCCAAGGTGACTGTGCCGGTCAAGCTGACGGCGCAGGAGGATAAGGCATGACGCCTGCAGAGATTGCGGGGCAAGTGTTCAGCGTGCTTGCCATGTCTCTGATCATTTTGTCGTTCCAGCCCAAGCGGCGTTCTCTGTATTACATCATGCAGATCAGCGGAAACGCGCTGTTTGCCGTCAGCTTTTTGCTGCTTGGCAACGTAGCGGGCTGCCTGATGAACGCTATGGGTATTGTGCGCGGGCTGATCATGCTGGCACTTGGCCAAAAACGCCGCGTATGGGCACTCGTGCTGATCAATGCGCTCTTTGTCGCGGGTGCTGTATTTGCGGGCACGGTGGGCGGTGACGGTTGGGCTTGTCTTGTTTCGCTTGCACCGCAGGTGATCGGTACGTTCTCTATGTGGTACGGGTCGGACAACGCCATTCGTTGGGTGCAGCTGGGGTTGATCTCGCCCTTGTGGCTGGTCAATAATATTTTTATCTCACTCTCGATCGGAGGCATTATTTGCGAAGTGTTCTGTATGGTTTCGGCCTCGGTTTATCTGGTTCGCAGATATATTGAAGCACGTAGTGCGAAAAATCCGAACAAAAATGCAAAAGGGGCTTGAAAAGCGCATCAAAACCGTGTATAATGGTATCGAAAACCACTAAGAACGCAAGGAGAACGGAAATGGATGCACAGAAACTCGCCGGGCTGCTCGGAGAAGCGGTCAATGACGCTGATCTGACAGGTGCCGAAATCCCTTCCATTGATTTATATCTGGAGCAGATCCTCTCGCTCGTGGCAGATAAGAACAAAGAGGGCAGCGAGGTGGCGGACCGCACGCTGACCAAGAATATGATCAACAATTATTCCAAGGATGGGCTGATCACGCCCGTCAAGGGAAAGAAATATACCAAGGAGCAGATCGTGCAGATGCTGGTGGTGTATTCGCTCAAGAATACACTGTCCATCGAGGAGATCGGCCGTGCCATGGAGGCAATTTACGCAAAAGAGGATTACACGGGCGCAAAGCTGATTGCTGCGTACGATAAGGCTGTGGCAATCAAGCAGGCGCAAAAGCACCGTTGTCCCGAGATCGTGCAGGAGATCATGAACTCTGAGCAGCTTGATCCCGAGGACGGAGAGGATTATTTTGTCACCCTTTTGGCCGTCGCGTCACTGTCGGTCTATTTCCGCAATATGGCTAAGGCTATGTTGGAGGAATATCCCCTGCCGCCCAGCGATGAAGAGCGCAAGGCGCGCGAAAAGGAAGAGAAAAAGGAGCGCAAGGCCAAGAAGAAGGCTGCGGAGGCCGCGGCAGCTGCCGAAAAGACAACGGAGGAAGCGGAATGAAGCCTGTCAATGAACTGACCACGCCCGCTCTTGCCTATCTCGGCGATGCGGTCATTGAGCTGTACGTCAGAGAAAGCCTGGTTGACGCGGGGCATTCCACATCGGCCGCGCTCAATCAAAAGGCACTGGATTACGTGCGCGCGGGTGCACAGGCCCAGGCAATGCAAAAAATTCTGCCGCTGCTTTCCGATGAGGAGCAGGCGGTGTTCCGCAGAGGACGCAATATGGGGCACGGCAACGTTCCCAAGGGCGCAACGGTTGCGCAGTACCGTGCCGCCACAGGCATGGAGGTGCTGGCGGGATATTTGCACGTGCAGGGAAGAGTGGAGCGCTTACGTGAGCTGCTTGGCGCGGCGTATGAATTTGAAAACACGGATATATAACTCGTAGGGGAGACCTGTGGTCTTTTGCGGGCGAATTCGAACGGTAAATACGTACATATATAATGAAAGGAAGAAATTTATCATGAGCAATCCCAAGGTTGTATTGCATATCAAGGAGTACGGAGATATCACGGTTGAGCTGTATCCCGATAAGGCACCCGAAACGGTAGCCAATTTTGTAAAGCTGGTAAGCGAGGGCTTTTATTCCGGCCTGATCTTCCACCGCGTCATCCGCGGATTTATGATCCAGGGCGGCGGCATGGATGAGGGCTTTAACCAGAAGCCTGCCAAGTCGATCAAGGGCGAGTTCCGCTCCAACGGCTTTGCCGGAAACGATCTGCACCACGCAAAGGGCGTGATCTCCATGGCGAGAACCCAGGTCAAGAATTCCGCATCCTCCCAGTTCTTTATCATGCATGCAGATGCAGGATATCTGGACGGTGAGTATGCCGCATTCGGTGCCGTGACCGAGGGCATCGAGGTGGTAGACGCCATCGCGGCTACCAAGACCCGCAGCGTAGGCTGGTACGACGACGTGCCGGTCTCTCCCATCGTCATTGAAAGCGCGGAGGTTGTCGACTGAAGTTGACAGTGATGGATTGGCTGCGCCGAAGTGATAGAGTGCCTTCGGCAAAGTGATATAGTCCCGCCCGTTGTTGTCCTCAAGCAAGCGCACAAGGCGCGCGACGAGAAGGATCCGGGCGGGACGTATATGCTCTTGGCACTTTTCATAAAAATATAGCAAAAAAATTGTAGAAAAATTCAAAAACCTCTTGACAAGCCCTTGCATTTGGTGGTATAATAGCCGTACCTCTGCAAAAGGGCTTTTTTATTGCGCCTATTTTGCGCCGCCCGAAAGGGTTAAATAGACGCTCCGTTTTCAGAGGGAGGTACACGGGTTTTTTCGTGTATAACGGAAAAAACCAAATAAAATTTAATGGGAGGTGCCGAACAAATGGCTAATGACGTAAGAGTCAAGGTAACTCTGGCATGCACCGAGTGCAAGCAGAGAAACTACAACACCAAGAAAAACAAGAAGAACGACCCTGACAGACTCGAGCTCAAGAAGTACTGCAAATTCTGCCGCAAGCACACTCTTCACAGAGAAACAAAGTAATCTGGGGGGAGAGATAATGACTGCTTTTAACACAAGAAGAAATCTCTTAGCTCTTTTGCTTGCAGTTGTTTTCGCGTGCTCTCTGTTCACCGTAGGTGCATTCGCTGAAGAGGAAACTACCACGACAGCTGAAACCACCGAGGCAGTAACCGAAGAGCCCACGGGTGAAGAAACCACCGGTGAAGAAACCACCGGCGAAGAAACCACCGGTGACGAGACAACCGGCGATGAGACCACTTCCGAAGAGACCTCTTCCACCGAGGAGAGCACTTCTGAGGAAGAGACCACCGAGGAGCTCAAGGGCTTCAACAAGTTCTGGAAAGAGAACTTTACCCGCAACGGTAAGGTTTACATTACCAAGCTTGTAGTATGGGGTCTGGTAATTGCAGGTTTGATTGCAGGCGTTGTATTCTGCATTGTCAAGAAAGAGAAGGTAGGAGAATTCCTGCGCGCGCTGAATAGCGAGAAGAAGAGAATCGTATGGAGCTCCTGGAAGGATACTCGAAAGAACACTCTGGTCGTGCTTGCTGTCGTTGCAGCAATCACCCTTGTGATTTTCCTGTTCAACCTGGTTCTTGAGAAGATCTTTGGCGGTGCAAGCACCGGCGGCGATCTGTGGTTCGAAAAGAGCCTGTTGGAGCTGATCGTTGGTCTGTTCCACTAATGCATAGGTATTAAGCGATGAGCGATATCGATGCTATGAACGTAGGCCCAAGATGGTATGTGGCGCACACCTATTCGGGATACGAAAACAAAGTAAAAACCAGCCTTGAAAAAATCGTTGAAAACCGCGGCCTGGGCGATCTGATTTTCGATATCAGAGTGCCTGTGGAAACCGTTGTGGAGAAGAGCGGAAGCGAAGAAAAGATCACCGAGGTCAAGATCTTCCCCAGCTACGTGCTGATCAAGATGGTCATGACCGATGAGTCCTGGCATGCTGTCCGCAATATCACGGGTGTAACCGGCTTTGTCGGCCCCGGATCTCGTCCCACACCCCTGACCCCCGAGGAGGTCGAGGCGCTGAACATTGAAGAGGTCAAGGTAAAGTTGTCCTTCAACGTTGGCGATACGGTAGAGGTTGTCAATGGCCTGTTCGAGGGCTATTCCGGTGTCGTCCAGTCTATCTCGGATGACCTGAAAAACGTTACGGTTCTGGTCAAGAGAGGCCGCCGTGACATGCCTGTCGAGCTTGATGCATCCATGATCAAGCCGGCAAACTAAGATCCGCGAAATATTTGGATCAAATCTGTCCACGCCTTGGACAGAAACAGTGGGAGGGAGAAAAATTCTGCAATTCTCCCGCACAAAGTACCACATATGGAGGTTAAGTAAAAATGGCAAAGAAAGTATTAGGGTATATCAAGTTGCAGCTGCCCGCAGGTAAGGCTACTCCTCAGCCTCCCGTAGGTCCCGCTCTGGGTCAGTACGGTGTTGCAATTCCCGTATTTACAAAAGAGTTCAACGAAAGAACCAAGAATGACATCGGTCTGACGATCCCCGTTGTCATTACCGTATATGCAGACCGTTCCTTCACCTTTATCACCAAGACTCCTCCCGCACCCGTTCTGATCAAGAAGGCTTGCGGCCTGGAAACTGCTTCGGCAAAGCCCAACAAGGATAAGGTTGCAAAGATCACCAAGGAACAGGTCAGAAAGATCGCAGAGACCAAGATGCCCGACCTGAACGCTGCCAGCATCGAAGCTGCTATGAGCATGATCGCAGGCACCGCACGCAGCATGGGCGTTGTGGTTGAAGACTAAGAAGGAGGTATGGCGAAATGGCAAAGATGGGTAAAAAGTATTCCGATAGCGTAAAGCTGATCGAGAAGTCCAGATTGTATGATCCCGCAGAAGCTCTTGCACTCGTATGCCAGACTTCCAAGGCAAAGTTTGACGAAACTGTAGAAGTACACGTTCGTCTGGGTGTTGACTCCCGTCATGCTGACCAGCAGGTCAGAGGCGCAGTCGTACTGCCCAACGGTACCGGTAAGACCGTCAGAACCCTGGTATTTGCAAAGGGTGACAACGTACAGGCTGCAATTGATGCAGGTGCTGACTACGTTGGCGGCGCTGAGTACGCTGAAAAGATCCAGAAGGAAAACTGGTTTGATTTTGACGTTGTAATCGCATCTCCCGACATGATGGGCGTTATCGGCCGTCTGGGTAAGGTTCTGGGTCCTAAGGGCCTGATGCCCTCTCCCAAGGCAGGCACCGTTACCCCCGACGTAGCACGCGCAGTTCGCGAGGCTAAGGCAGGTAAGATCGAGTACCGTCTTGACAAGACCAACATCATTCACTGCCCCATTGGCAAGGCATCCTTCGGCGCTGAGAAGCTGCAGGAGAACTTTGACACTCTGCTGGGTGCCATCATCAAGGCAAAGCCCGCAGCAGCAAAGGGTCAGTATATCAAGAGCTGCGTCGTGGCTTCTACCATGGGCCCCGGCATTAAGATCAACCAGGCAAAGCTCGGTTGATTGGGGATGGCTTTTTTGTGGGGAACTTTTGAAAAAGTTCCCC
>JAZNZB010000023.1:0-31340 GCA_045594705.1 Eubacteriales bacterium | reverse complement strand
GTGGTTCATCGCCATAAAGTCGAGCCAAAAAGAAAACCCGAAGCTATTGCTTCGGGTTTCTTTTTGGAGCGGATTACGGGGCTCGAACCCGCCACCTCCACCTTGGCAAGGTGGCGCTCTACCAAATGAGCTAAATCCGCATGTGGTGCCTCCGGTCGGAATCGAACCAACGACACGGGGATTTTCAGTCCCCTGCTCTACCAACTGAGCTACAGAGGCTTATGAAATTGGCGACCCGGATGGGGCTCGAACCCACGACCTCTAGCGTGACAGGCTAGCGCTCTAACCAACTGAGCTACCGGGCCAAATGGTGGGAACAATAGGGCTCGAACCTATGACCCTCTGCTTGTAAGGCAGATGCTCTCCCAGCTGAGCTATGCTCCCATTTGACGTCGCTTTCTTGCGGCGACTCGTATATTATAGCACGGTCGTTTTTATTTGTCAAGCCTTTTTTTCAATTTTTTTTGGATTTTTTCAAAATGTCGGAAAAGAGCAAAAAGGAGCGATTTTCCTCGCCCCTTTTTGTATTTTTTAGCCAAACATCTTGTCCACGTCAGGCTTCCCGAAGTAATATTTCTTGTCACAGAAGCGGCAGCAGACCTCCAGCTCCTCGTCCTTGCCCTCAGCCTTCTGCTCCGCAAGCAGCTTTTCCATTTCTTCTCTGCCCAGCGTGATCAAAGCCTTTTCCACGCGCTCGCGCGAGCAGTTGCAGCGGTATTCTACGTCAAGCTCGTCAAACACGTCGTATTCGATACCCTCAAGGGCGATGTCCGCGATCTCCTTATTGGAAAGCCCGCGGTCAAACAGCGAGGACACGTTGGAAAGCGCACCGATATTTTTCTCCAGGGCCTCAACCGTTGCGTTATCCGCAAAAGGCAACAGCTGGATTAGCACACCGCCCGCGGCACGGCAGCTCCAGTCGGTATCCACCAGCACGCCCAACGCGCAGACCGTGGGAATCTGCTCACTCTGTGCAAAATAGGTTGCCACGTCCTCAGCGATCTCACCGCTGACAAGCTCAATTGAGCCGTTGGTGGGCTGCTCACCGCCCATATCCTTAATGATGGTCAAAAGGCCTTTTCCAACCGCGCCGCCAACGTCCAGCTTTCCGTTGGATTTGAGCGGCAGATCCACGTCGGGATTCTGAATATTGCCGCGCACGTTGCCGATATAGTCGCTGACCGCCAGCACTCTGCCCGCAGGGCCGTCACCGCCCAGCATAACCGTGACAGAATCCTCTTTCTCACCCATCATGCAGCCCATGACCGAGGTTACGGTCATCAGTCTGCCAAGCGTTGCGGTGGCAAGCGGAGTGGTATTGTGATAAGAGATCATGGTATTGACCATCTCTTTTGAATTGATTACGTGAATACGCGCGCTGCCATCACGTGTCATAGCGCGCAAAATGCTTGATGCCATAGGGTTCTCCTTACTGTAATAGTGCGTTATTTGATTGCACGGGCGGCGAAATACCACCGCTCGGTCGTTTCATTTGCAGGCGAGAAGGCATAATCCGACCACACGCCCAAAAGCTCCATGCCTGCGCGCAAAAGTGCCTGCCTGATCTCATCAAGCGTATAGCACCGCTCTGTCTGCTCCTCATCCGCGCGCGTAAAGCTTCCGTCCTCTCTCTGCTCAAACAATGACAGATAGAACCTGCAAAGCCCTGTTTTCGGGTCATAGGCATTCTGCCAGCCACAATAGATCTCGCTCTTGTGTCCGTCCTCGTCCACAAGCTCATCCTCGAGAATATAGGCGTTGTCTCCGTACACCTCGCGAAAACGGTAAGGCGTATTCATGTCAAACAAGAAAAGGCCGCCCGGGTCAAGGTAGTTATGCACGCAGGCAAAGCAAGCGTCCAGATCCCCTTCTCCCGTCAGATAGTTCAGGCTGTCCAGACAGCACGTCACCGCCCCGACTGTACCGTACAGCTCAAAGCGGCGCATATCCTGTAATATAAATAGCGGTGGCTTTTCCAAGGACTCGTCCAACGCGCTTTGCATCATGGCCTCGCACAGCATTTCCTCGCTGCCGTCCGCTCCGATCATGTCGTAACCGCGGCGGGCAAGCTCCAGTGTCATGCGTCCCGTGCCGCAGGCAAGATCCAGCACAAGCTCGGGCCGCACGGGCAGATACCGGTCAAAGCATTTCTCGAAAAAATCTGCCCATGCGCCATAATCCAATTCTGCATTCAAACGGTCATACACGCGCGCAATGGCGCGATAGCCGTCATATTCCGTCATATAAATTTCTCCGTTTTTCGCTCTTTTCAATATCGTCCAACACCTTGAGGTAGCCGTCGCTGCTGTACTTGAGACAGCGGTTGACACGGCTGATGGTAGCTGTGCTCAGGCCTGTTGTGGACGCGATTTCGTTATAAATATGTCCGTCGCGCAGCATTTTAGCCGCCTGCATACGGCGGGACATCTCCTGCAGCTCGGCAGGCGTACAAAGATCGGCAAAGAAGTCATAGCAATCCTCAACTGTTTCCAAAGTCAGAATGCCCTTGAATAAATAGGTCAGCTTTTCATCACGATTGATGTTACCCATATGATCCTCCGTGTGTGAATTTGATGGGAATACAAACACATTGTACAAAAAGTTTATCATGTATGTAAAATTATTATAACATTTCCCAAGTGCAATGTAAAGAGTATTTCGAAAATTTCGTCATTTTTTTGCACAAATTTTATGTAACAAACCATTGATAAACGTCAATTTCTTATTGACTTCGGCGTCGAAATATAGTATAATATATCCAATATCAAAATATTCCGGAGTTATTTATGGAAATCAAGGTTGGAAAAAAGATCAAATTACTCAGAAAAAAGAATGACGTTACGCAGGACAAGCTGGCTGCCTATCTGGGCGTGACCCCTCAGGCAGTTTCCCGTTGGGAGTCCGAGACCTGCTATCCCGATATCGAATCGTTGCCCGCCATTGCCGACTTTTTCGGCGTGAGCATGGACGAGCTGATGTGCTACGACTCCTTACAAAAGGAGCAGAAGGTGGCTGATTACTTAGCGCAGGTCGAGGTGCTCTACGACCGCGACGAGCTTGGCGAGGCACTTGCCCTTTTGCGCGAGGCGATTGCCGAGATCCCCGCCTCCTTTGAGCTGCAGCTTGAGTTGGCAACCACGCTTTCCGCCATCAACGCGGACGGCAAGCCCCGTCGTGCCGACATGCAGGAGGCAGTATCCCTTTGCGTACACATTTTGGAGGACTGCACCGACGACCTGCTTCGCGACCGCACCAAGAAAACGCTCTGCGACATTTATTCGCACCAGCTGGGCGACGACGAGCGCGCGCAGGACATTGCAAACAAGCTGCACAGCATGAGCTTCTCCAAGGAGATCGTCAAGGCGACCGTGCTGACAGGCGCGGTGGCCTTCAACCAGGCACAGCAAAACCTGATTTTGTTTGCGGACAATATGTGGTGGCACATGTACAACATTGCCTGCGTGCCGGACATTGCGGGAAACCACTACACAACCGACGAGAAGATCGCCATTCTGCAAAAGGCGGTGGATCTCTTCCACCTGCTCTTTGGCGAGGACGACCTGCTTTACTACCATGACAGACTGGCCAACTCCTACCGTCAGCTGGCGATGTTCCATTTGATGAAGGGCGACAAGCAAAACGCGCTTGCATGCGCCGAGAAGATGGCGGATCACGCCATTGCCTACGACACGCGTCCCGAGAGCGCGACCTACACTTCCCTGCCCATCAACTGCGTGCAGTACGAGAAGGAGACCGAGGGCGCGACCAAGTGTGCAAAGCTGCTCTCCGGCCGCTTTGGCAGCCGCATCTGGGCTCCCATCCGCGATACCGAGCAGTTCCGCGCCATCATGGCCCGCATGAGCGAGTACGCGTAAAAAATGACAGGGTTGCCGTAAGGCAACCCTGTTTTTGCTAAATACATACCTGCTCGCTCACTGTCTGTATTAAGAAATATAAAATGCCGAACAAGCGGAAGTTGAGAGCGCCCCTCGTGTCATCCTGAGCGGAGCAAACGCCACGGTGCGGCGTTTGCGAAGTCGAACTTTCAAAAATCTGCAACAGATTGCTGATTTTTGAAAGTCAAAACGCGGTAAGCGTTTTGAGGATCTACGAGGGGGATGCCGTCCGCCGTAGATCCCGCGCTGCGCGCGCCCTCCTATGGTCGGGTTCGACTTCGCAAACAGTACTCAATTGTTTGCTACGCTCAGGATGACACGGGCGGGAGCTCGTATCATAAAAGAAAAAAGCAGGAATCGTCCGTGTTAAAACAATTGCCTGCTTTTCCCGCTAATTTTTCAGCCCATCTGCGTGGGCATTTTTTTATTTTAACTTTCTTCTACGGGCTTTCCCTTGATCAGCACCTGCGCGCGGCCGTTTTTGCCAACGACCAGCAGTGCCGTGATGTCTCCGATGAGAAATGCCTCGCGGCGTGCAAGGCCGATAAAGAGAAATTTACTTTTCAGAGTGAACTCCTCTCCGTCGATGCCCACCGTCATTTTGCCGATCAGCGGGCGACAGGTGTAGGATACGTCATGCGTGACCTCGTCCTCTGCAATGCTCCAATGCTGCCTGATCATACGCTCACCTCTTATTTCCCGTAATTCTCAAAGCACTCATTTGCGCAAAAATCCTTTTTCTCGGTAAACTTGGCGCGTATCTCGGAAAGGCTTCCCGAATAGATCAGGTAGCTGTACTCCAGCGGCACAAAGCTCTGCAGCTTGATCGACTTGAGAGGTGCTACGTAGTTGCAGGCCGCATGGTGCGGCTCCTTGGTACCGTTATAGGCGTGTCTGCCGCCGATATGCTTCTCCACTCCCGGCACGTAAAGTCCAATGCCCCAATCGTTGTCATCGGTCCATGCGCACCACGTTTCGGTATCCCCCTTTGGCAGCGGGAAGCGGTGACGGGGCCAGTCCTCGGGCCAGAAGATCAGATCGCGACGCACAGATAATTGGTCGCCTGTCCAGGGCTTCTCGCCGTCATAGAACCAGAAATTGCCCAGGTAACTGATGGTATAAAACGCGGGCACCTCCTGCGTGCACTTGGGATGCTCCCAACCGGAGAAATCCACAAAGCGGTTGTCCACGCGCACAACGTCCCCATCGAAGGAATAGGTGTTCTCCATGTAAGAGGGGGTGTACCACGCCTCATGCCCCCAATCGCGCGGACGGCACTTGACGTAAACCGACCTTTCGGTGATCTCGAGGTCCACCAGCTTACTCTTGGCATTGGTGCGGTCGCCGCCCTGCACTGGGTTATAGCCCCACCTGTTGCCCATAAATTCCCCGCAAACGAACGGAGGCTCACTCGTGCCGTAGTAGGATTGCTGTACCAGTCTGCCCGTGTCAAAATTGTTGAGCAGATTGCCAAGCCCCTCGGGAGCATTCTTATCCGCGAAATAGGAAAGGCCGCCACCCCAGGCAAGCTCGATGCCCACGCGAAAGTACTCGTTCTCCATATAGTAAGTGTCTCCCTCGTAGGCGGGAATCAGCTCTGTCTTCAGCCCGTGAATCCTGATCTCGGAGCCTCCCTTGATAAAGTCCACGTGAATATCCACGGGAGCACTTGCCGTCTTGCCCGCAAGATACCCGTCGATCAGGCAACGAAAGGTCTTGTTCTGCCCTGCCTCAAGAAAAAAATCCTCCGAGGTCTGTACTCCGTCCTGCATATAGGTCAGCGTGCCGCGCACAGCCGCATCCGCGCTGTAAACCAGCGTATATCTGTTGAAGCTTTCAATTTTTTCAAACAACATAACCGTTCTCCTTTCAATGCGGATTGATATTATTATATTATAAACGGAAGAATTTGTCAAGAACAGCACAAAAATCCGACCTTTTTCGGTCATTTTTGTGAATACGGTGTAAAATCGATGAACAAGTCTTTACAAAGTAAGGATCATGATATATAATGATAGAATAGTATTATGCGAAATTTTTCTTGTTTTTGGATCGAGGTACATATGGCATTGATTGAATTTGACAAGGTCAATAAGATTTATCACTCAGGTCAGATCGAGATCGCAGCCTTGCGCGACGCCTCCTTTTGCGTGGAGGCGGGTGAGATCTGCGTTATCGTAGGCCAGAGTGGAGCAGGGAAAACCACACTGCTCAATATTCTTGGCGGCATGGACACGCTCTCCGGCGGACACGTGCGCTTTGACGGACAGGATATCGGTGCTTTTTCCGAAAAAAAGCTCTCGCAGTACCGCCGTCGAGAGGTAGGATTCGTATTCCAGTTTTATAATCTCATCGGAAATCTGACTGCACTTGAGAACGTGGAAATGGCAGCCAGACTGGAAAAGGGCTCTCGCTCCGCTGCCGAGGTGCTGCGTGAGGTAGGCCTTGGCGATCGCATGCAGAACTTCCCCGCTCAGCTCTCCGGCGGTGAGCAGCAGCGCGTAGCCATCGCGCGCGCACTTGTCAAAAATCCAAGACTTTTACTTTGCGATGAGCCAACAGGTGCTCTTGACTACGAAACAGGCAAAACCATTCTCTCACTTTTGCAGCGCACCTGCCGCGAGCACGGTACAACCGCCATCATCATTACACACAATCACGCACTCTGTCCCATGGCCAATCGCGTCATCCACGTGCGAAACGGCTCTGTGGTCAGCTGCAAGATCAACCCTTCCCCCACTCCGATCGAGCAGATCGAGTGGTAAATCATCAACGCATAACGCGTAAACTGGAGGTCATATGAAATTTCCCTTCGGGAAAGCGGCATGGCGCGAGATCCGGCAGCACCCCGGCAGATATCTGGCCATTCTCGCCATCGTTGCCTTGGGCGTGGGCTTTTACGCAGGCCTGTTCGTCATCGAGGACGCCATGCTCGACACCACAAACAGCTACATAACCGAATATAATCTGTACGACTTCTCAGTATCTACCACGTTGGGTCTTTCCGAGGATGACGTCCAAGCACTTCGGGATCTGGACGGCATTGCCCGCGCAGAGGGTGTGATCACCAAGGATGCGATCTGCCAAGGCGGCTCCGAGGCCGAGCAGATTTTGCACTTTATGAGCATTCCCAAGTCTATCTGCAAGCCGGAGCTGGTTGCGGGACGCATGCCAAAGGAAGCAAACGAGTGTCTGGTTGATACAAACCGTTATACAGAGGATGACATTGGCAAGAAGATCCGCCTGTGCGACCCGGATCCCGAGACCTTTGCATTTGAGGAATACACCATCGTCGGTCTGGCGCACTCTGTGGAATATCTCAACTATCAGCGCGGCAGCACCTCACTGGGCGGCGGAACGATCACATCCTTCTGCTATATCCCGCGCGACGGCTTTAGCGTGGATTATTTCACAGCCGTGCATCTGGACGTCAATACCGATGCGTATATTTACTCCGAGGAATACAAGCAGGAGATCAACGCACTCAAGGATCAAGTCAAAAGCACACTGCAAGTGCTTGCGCGCGACCGCGGCATTCTCCTGACCGAGCAGATACACGCCGAGATTTCCAAGGGTGTTGCGGCATACGAGCAGGGCTTGGTTGATCTGGACCGCGCCAAGGCCGACGCAGAGCAGCAATTTGCCGACGCAGAGCAGCAGATTGCAGACGGCTACGAGCAGCTGGAGCTTGGCAGGATCGAGCTTGCCGAGACCGAGAAAAAGGTGGAGATCGCGCTTGAGAAGGCCACCGTGGATTTCAACATCTCCATGGCGGAGGCAGACCGGCTGATGGCCCGTGCGGACGAGATTGCAAACACCGTGGATTATGACAAGTATTTAGAGGTAACCGACGCTCTGGCTCAACTGGAGGAGGCACGAGTCAACCTGCTTAAGCTGATCGAGCAAGAGCCCGATAACACCGAATACCCCCCGCTGCTTGTGCGTGTGGAGATCAAGCAGCAGCAGATCATAAACGAATACGCCGAGATGATTGCGGTCATGAGCGTGTACCACGACCTGCGCACCAAGGCGCAGGACATCCGCGACACGGCGCAAAAGACCTTTGACAATCTGGATATTGCCTCCAAGGGTCTGATCACCATGCAAAAGCTTAATCTGACCGATGCCCAGACCGATCTGACCATTGCGGAAAAGCAGCTTTCAGTCAACAGAATCCAGGCGAAGCGCGAATTTACCAAGGCTGAGCAAGAACTGAAGGATGCACTTGAGCAGCTCAGGCTGCCGGATGATATGGACGCACTGAGAAATCCGCAGACCTTTGTGCTGACACGTGAGCAAAACGTGGGCTATGTGAGCATGGAGACCGACTCTACCATCGTCTCCGGCGTAGTCGTGGTCTTCCCGATCTTCTTTGTGCTGGTAGCAGCCCTGGTCTGCTCCACTGTCATGACACGTATGGCACTGGACGAGCGCATCTCGCTGGGTACGCTCAAGGCAATGGGCTACGGACGCCGCTCCCTTTTGGCCAAATACCTGATCTATGCGGGCTCCGCCTCACTGATCGGCTCTGTTGCGGGCTTCTTTATAGGCACGTTCGCCATGCCGCGCGTGCTTTGGTTTGCCTATATGCTCATGTACGATTTCACCGACAGGCTCGTATACGTATTCAACCCCATTCTAATGGCAGCTTGTGTACTGGTCGCTCTTGTTTGCTGTATGGGAACGGCAGTGCTCAGCGTCGTTTCCTCTACTGCACAAACACCCGCACAGCTCATGCGTCCGCGCGTCACTGCCTCGGGCAAGCGCGTATTCTTTGAGCGCATCCCGTTTTTGTGGAAGCCTCTTCCCTTTTTGACAAAGGTTGCCCTGCGCAACATCTGGAGATACAAAAAGCGTCTTTTGGTCATGATCTTAGGCATAGGAGGCAGTACCGCACTGTTGGTCTGCGGCTTTGGCCTTTCGGATTCGATCAAGCCCCTGGCCAAGCTTCAGTTTGACGAGATCTACCGCTACCATTACGAAATCACCTTTACCGATCCGCAGGATGCCGACACGCTCTCTGCCTTTGCCGAGCGAAATGCAGACAAGATCGCTGACATGATGACCATGCACCAATCCGAGCAGGACGCCACAAGCGAGCACGGCAGTCATAAAATGACTCTGCACGTATCCGATATCCCGGACACATATATCAATCTGTCACACAACGGACAGGCCGTTGCCTTCCCCGAGGCGGGACAGGTTGTGATCAACACCCGCCTTGCCGAGCTGCTCCGCGTCAAGGAAGGAGACAAGCTGACGCTTGGCAGCGATGACGGTGAGATCGAGGTCACAGTCAGCGGCATCACGGACAACTATATCGGCAACGTTGCCTATATTCTCCCCCGGACTTACCTGGATGCCACCGGCAAATCCCCCGAGATCCGCACTGCACTGCTGCGCGCGCCCGAGGGCGCACCGCTCGATACCACGGCGGCATCCCTGAGAAACGATGAAGCAGTGGCGTATGTGGAAGAAAATGCAGCAGCCAGAGATATGATCACCAATATGATGCAGAGCATGAATTACGTGGTGATTACCATCATCGTCTGCGCAGGTGCACTTGCTTATATCGTACTGTTCAATCTGACCAACATCAATATCACCGAGCGCACGCGCGAGATCGCCACTTTGCGCGTCATCGGCCTTTACCGCGGCGAAACCCGCAGATACGTTATGACCGAGAATTACGTGCTCTCTGTCATCGGCGCACTGCTCGGCATGCCCGCAGGCGTGCTTTTGCACCGCTTTGTCATGTCCAAGATCTTATTGGAATCTATTACCTTCCCGGTCACGGTCGCATGGCCAAGCTACCTGTACGCCTTTGCGCTGACCGTGCTGTTTGCCTTCTTAGTCGGCCTTGCTCTTCGCAGACGCATTGATCACATCGACATGGCAGAATCCTTGAAATCCGTAGAATAATTTTAATAAGGAGATACACTTATGACCAACGTAAGAGCTGACATTCCTGCAAAATACAAATGGGATATGACCAACATCTATGCCACCGAGCAGGATTTTGACACCGATTATCAAAAGGCCGCTGACATGGTTGCCGCATTCCCCGCTCACGCCTCTACCATGAGCGAGAGCGCACAGGGGCTGCTTGCCATGTTCACCGATCTGACCAATATGCTCAGAGTGGTGGAAAAGCTGTACATGTATGCACACCTCTCCGCTGACGCCGATACCACTGACAACCACTATCAGGCAATGATGGGCAAAATGCGCAACCTCTTTAATAAGCTGGGCTCTGCCTCCTTCTTCGTTACCCCCGCTCTGCTCCGTCTGGACAGCAAGACCGTTGACGCATGGATGGAGGAATGCCCCGAGCTGCGTGCCTTCTCCCGTGACATCTGGCTTGCACAGCGTGAAAAGCCTCACACCCTTTCGGACGAATGTGAAAAGCTGATGGCCGATATGGCAAGCGGCATGGGCGGTGCCGCAAACGCGCGCGCAATCTTTGCAAATGCTGATTTGCAGTTCGGCAAGATCCGGGACGAGAACGGCAAAATGGTTCAGCTCAACGACGCTACCTATGTGACTAAGCTGATGTCGGGTGAGAGACGCGTGCGCCGCGCCGCATTCACCACACTGTACAAGACCTACACCCAGTACGGCAACACCTTTGCAACGCTTTACAACGCATACGTCAAGGAAAGAACCACCATGGCACGCGTCAGAGGCTATGCGGACAGCCTGACCGCATCGGTGTTCCGTGACGAGGTCACTCCCGAGATCTACAACAACCTGATCAATACCGTAAACGAAAATCTGAACGTGCTGTTCGATTACTACGCGATCAAAAAGAAGTCGCTGGGTCTTTCCAAGCTGCACCTTTATGATATCTACACGCCTCTGATCTCGGAATGCGAGAAGGAATACACCTTCGAGGAAGCAACCGAGGAGGTACTGGAGACGGTCAAGATCTTTGGCTCCGAGTACCACGACACGCTGGAAAAGGGCGTCAAGGAGCAGAACTGGGTTGACGTTTACCCCTCTCGCGGCAAACGCGGCGGTGCATACAGCTCGGGCTGCTATGATACCCAGCCTTACATGCTGCTCAACTTTGTGGGCACGCTTGACAACGTTTCCACCTTTGCGCACGAGGCAGGCCACTCCATGCACTCCTACTTCTCCCGCAAATACAACGAGCCCCAGAACTCCAACTACACCATTTTCGTAGCAGAGGTGGCATCCACGGTCAACGAGCTGCTCTTCTGCCACCGCAAGCTGCGCGAGAGCGACAGCAAAGAAGAAAAGCTGGCCATTCTCAATCAGATCATGGAGACCTACAAGGGCACGCTTTACAGACAGACCATGTTTGCAGAGTTTGAGCGTGACGTACACGCCATGGTCGAGGGCGGTGCGACACTGACCAAGGATCTGCTTTGCAAGACCTATTACGACATCGTTTGCAAGTACTTTGGCCCCGACGTTGTCTGCGACAAGGAAATTGCCAACGAGTGGATGAGAATCCCCCACTTCTACACCAACTTCTACGTTTACAAGTACGCAACCTGCATTTCCGCAGCCTCCAGCATCGTGCACCGCATCGAGACCGAGGGCGAGGCGTACATTGGTCAGTATCTTGATTTCCTCAAGTGCGGCGGCTCCAAGTCTCCTCTGGATAGCCTTCTGGTTGCGGGCATTGACATGAGAGACCCGCAGGTCATCAAGAATGCGATCGACGATTTTGCTGCCACCATTGCGCAGTGGAACCAGCTTTGCGACTGAGATATGGGACTTTTCAAGAGAATTTTCAAGCCAAAGAAGCCCGATTCCAAGCGGTTTCGCCGCGAAATGGCTGAGCAGATGTGCGGACATCACATCAGATACGTCACCGAAAAGCGAAACGGCGTGGACGAGGTGATTGGCCGCAACGGTGGGCTGAATATCCGTGACGACGAGCTTTTGGTATTTGCCAGTGCAGACGTCATCTTCCGTTGCAAGATCGACGACATGCAGGCCTGGGAGCTGCTATCCAAGGATGGCGTGGTGATCACAGCCCCCGACCTGGAGCACGGCGGCGTGGAAAGAACCATTATCGTATTTTACGTATATTATCGCTGAACAGCATACGCCCCTGCCGCAATGCGGCAGGGGCGCTCAATTATTTCATTGCATCTCCCTGATTGGCATCAATGCCCCTCACTTCGCTCACCCCGAGTGTCATCCTGAGCGGAGCAAAAATCCCAATCTGTCATCCTCGAGCGCAGCGAAGGATCTTGATTGGGATTTTTGCGAAGTCGAAGTTTTGCGGAGTGCAGTTGCAATGCAACGAAACGAAGCAAACCCGCCGCAGGCGGGATCTGCGATGGGTTTACGAGACGTCTGCTCAGCCTTTGTTGCATTTTTTCGTGGACTGTCGAGGACGTCTTTCCCTACATTATGTTCTTTGTGCAGGCAGCGTGTCAGAAACCTGCGCAGATCCCGCTGCGCGCCTATCGCGCTTGCGGTTTTGCGTCGCTTCGCTTTCGCTACGCTCTGCAAAACTTCGACTCGGTCGGTCGCTTTGCGACCTCCACTCGCTCAGGATGACACTCGGGGGGCGGTACGCCGCGCCCATGATGACCATTCGAGGGAAACGAAAAAACACCCCACAAGTGAGGTGTTTTCCCATATAGATTATCAAAGAATGATCTTCTTCTCGTCAAGCGGCATATTCTTTCTGAAATGCGGCATTTGCATGGTGCGGCCGTTGTTGGTCACCGACAACTCGGAAAGCAGCCCCACCGCCGTCCATTCGCACGCCTTGTACACGTCGATCTCGGGCTGTTCGCCCGTTCTGATCGCGTTGATAAAGTCCTCCACGATAAAGAAATCTCCGCCGCCGTGGCCTGCTGCGTTCTGCTCCGCGGTGGCCTTTTTATATCTCTCGGGCAAATACTCGTTATAATTGGTCAACGGCTCCCACTGCATGTTGCCAAGCGGATTATTTTCGCCAAGGAAGGATACCTTATCCAAATCTCCAAAGCCGTGCGATGCCGCCTGGAAAATGCCCTTTGTGCCCTGCAGCTGATAATAGGTCATGTTATGCGGACGGGGCGAGGTGCAGTCCACGCGGATGTTCAGCAGCTTGCCGTTCGCGGTACGGCACATGGTGGTAGTGCCGCTGTCCTGTCTCAAACCAAGCTCGTTATACACACCGGGCGAATACGTCGTAATCTCGGTAATGCGATCGCCCGGGAACCAGTTCATCACAGGGCCGACGCTGTGCGTGGGATAGAAATTGCCTCTCTTACCGCACTGCCAGAACGAACGCCAGGTGCTCTTGCCGTCCGGATACTTGAACAGTCCGTCAATGTTGTGCAGATACATGCCCTCTGCATAGTATGTGTCACCGAAAAAGCCCTTCTTGACCATTTCCTTGACCAGCTGCACCTGCGGCGTATAGATATAGTTCTCTGCCATCATGTAGATCTTACCGCTCTTTTCCACGGCCTCGCAAAGCCACCACAGCTCGTCCATGGTCACGCCTGCGGTCACCTCGCACATCACATGCTTGCCTGCCTCCAGTGCAGCAATGGCCTGCGGCACGTGGCATTGCATGGGAGTTGCGATGATGACGGCATCGATATCCGACGCCAGCATATCCTCAAATACGCGATACTTATGCTCCACGCCAAGATCCTTGGCCTGTGCGTCAAGCGTCGCCTCGTCCAGATTGCAAAGCGCGGTGATCTCCACGTCGGGCAGCGCGCGCAATCCCATCACAGTCGAAAGGCCGCGAGAGCCGGCTATTCCTACCTTGATTTTTTTCATAATGGTTCCTTCTTTCATAAATTGCCGCGTTTCGCCCGCCAAGATCCTTCGCGGCGCATTTTTTGCCGTCATTCTCGAGCGCAGCGAAGAATCTTGCAAAAAATGCTTGCTCGAGGATGACAGGCGGGCATTTGTTTTGTATCAGAACAGCTCGATCATATCCTTGCGGCTATGCGTAAAGTCGTGTGCCGTACCATCGGGCAAAATGCCGATCATATCCTCAATGCGGCAGCCATACTTGCCTTCAATATAAATACCGGGCTCGGCTGTGACTACGTGACCGGGCTGGAGCACGTCATTCTCTCCCGCACCGAACGAAAGTCTGGGGCTTTCATGGATATAAAGTCCCACACCGTGGCCAAGGCTATGGCCAAAGCAGCCCTCGTAGCCTGCGCCGTCAATGATATCGCGCGCAATCTTGTCTGCCGCTCTGCAGCCAAGACCCGCCCTGAGTGCGTCAATGGCAGTGGTCTGCGCCAACAGCACCGTGTCGTACACCTTCTTGATCTCAGCATCTGCCTTGCCAAGCACCACCGTACGCGTCATATCCGAGCAATAGCCGTCCACGCGTGCGCCGTAGTCCATGGTCAGAAATCCCTTTTCCAGCTTGACCGCTCTGGGCTCACCGTGGGGGCGCGCAGACATGCTGCCCGAAACTGCAATGGTATCAAACGCAATGCCCTCGGATCCCATCTTGCGCATAAAGAGCTCCAGCTCAAGTGCGACCTCGATCTCGGTCATATCGGGATGCAGTACGGTCAGAATATGCTCAAACGCCGCGTCGGTGATGGCCTGTGCGCGTGCCATGCTGGCAAACTCTTCCTCATCCTTATAAAGGCGCAGCGTATCGATCAGCGCAGAGCCGCCGGGGACAAGGTCGGTATTCTTGAATTTGACCTTGAGTCGCTCATAGCTTGCAAGAGAGAGCGTAGCCTCCTCAACAGCCGTGATCTTGGCGTCGCACGCATCCAGCTTTGCCGCCATTTCGTCAAGCATGCCACCCTTGGGCATGATGATCTCAAACAGCTCTGCGTCCACGGTTGCCTTGGCCGCCTCGATGTAGCGGAAGTCGGTCAGCAGATAATTCTTGTCCTTGGTAATCAGCACGTAGCCGTCGGTATAAGCAAAGCCGGTCAGGTATCTCTGATTGATCTCGCTGGTCACGACCAGTGCGTCAAAGCCCTTTTTCGCCATTTCAGCCTGCAGCTTCTGAATTCTCTTTGTTCTCATGCTCATAATCCTATCCTCGCAATTCGTTATAATAATTCTTCATGGCAAGCGCATCGGCGGTCATGGTACCGTCCGATTCGCAGATGATGTTGGGGCAAACACCCTCGCGGATGATGGCCTCGATCAGCGGCTCAAAGCGAGGACCGTACACCGTGTCCTCAAAGGTCACGTGTCTCTTCTCGCCCGCGCCCGTAAATTCGATCTTGGAAAAATGGCAATGCATGTATTTTGCCACCTCGTCGCCAAGCTGCGTGCCGATGCGGTCAAATACCTCGCGATAGGCGTCCACGTCGGGAAAAGCGTTTCCGCACACGCGCGCGTTCAGGTGTCCGAAATCCACCACGGGCACGAATTTCTTATCCACCTTGCATTGCTCGATGACCTCGTCCAGCGTACCCAGCTGATTGACCTTTCCCATAGTCTCAATGCCCAGTTTGATCTCTGTGTCGCCCACAGCCTCTGCCACCTTGGCAAGCGTGTCCTTGGAAAGAGACATAGCATGCTCGCGGCTGATCTTGCCCGCGCTGCCGCTGTGGATGACGATGGTTTTCGCCCCCAGCAGCTCTGCTGCCCAAAGGGATTTGGTAATGTAATCAATGCTCTTGAGTCGGGTTGCCTCCTCGGTGCCCGAAAGAGAGATGAAATAGGGCGCGTGCAACGACATATGAATGCCGTACTGCTTGGCCTTCTCGCCAACGGCGCGCAAGGACGCCTCGCTTGCGTTGACTCCCCTGCCCGCCTCGTATTCGTAAGAATCAAGCCCCTTGGACGAAAGCCATCCGGGTGCTTGCACGGTTGCTTTATTGCCCTCGGCGTAAAACCAATCGCAGTTTCCGCCCGGGCCAAACGTCGCAAAGCTCATTTTTTGTCCTTTCTCAACCAGAACGCAGCGCATGCTGCCTGCTCGGGATGATTTTTCACGTATTTTTTGATGATCGGCCGCTCAAGCGCGCGCTTGATGCGCCAGAAGGCCGTCGTCTTGTCTTTGATGGGCGGCACTAAAAACGCGGTCGCTCCGATATGCTTGCCCGCAAACACGTCGGTCAGCAGCTGGTCGCCAAGGATCGCCGCGTGTGAAACGTCCGAGCCATAGGATCTGATCACCTGCCGCAGCTTTTTGCCAAACGGCTTGCCGCTCTTGGCATGCGCCTGTATACCGATCTTTTGATTGAACAGCTCGACTCTCTCCCAATTGTTATTGGAGACAAACGCAAGCCTGATGCCCGCTGCCTGCAGACCTTCCAGCCACGTAAGGATGCGCTCATCCGGCTCGGGTTGCTCGTATGGTGCGAGCGTGTTGTCTATATCCATAAGCAGCACGTCAATGCCACGCTGCTGCAGCTCGTTTGGAGTCAGCTCACAAAAGGTTGCAAGCATTTTGTCGGGGGTCAGATAGCCCATATGCCCCTCCTTAGTCAAAATTCATGTCCTTATTATAGCATTTTTCGCCGTCAATATCAAGACTTTTCACAAATTCAAGGGCATTTTTGCGCGGCTTTTTTTGCGATTTGCTTTTTTCTCTTTTTTTGCGATTTTTTTTGAAAAAGGGCTTGACAAATCTATCTTTGCATGGTATCATATTAGAGCGGTTTTGAGAAACGTACGTATGCGAGTGTAGTTCAATGGTAGAATTCCAGCCTTCCAAGCTGGCCGCGTGGGTTCGATTCCCATCACTCGCTCCATTTTCCGGAATTCCGGAATTTGTGCCTTTAGCTCAGTCGGATAGAGCAACTGCCTTCTAAGCAGTAGGTCGGGGGTTCGAATCCCTCAAGGCACGCCATATTTTAATATGGTGGGTATAGCTCAGTTGGCTAGGGCGCCAGGTTGTGGCCCTGGAGGCCATGGGTTCAAGCCCCACTACTCACCCCAAAAAAAGCACTTGCTTCGGCAAGTGCTTTTTTTATTTTTCGATTGCAGTTTACGACTTCCTTGAAAGCATCTCTTTTCTGTAATCCTTGGGTGAGCAGCCGACTTCCTTGGAAAACATCCGATAAAAATGTGCGTAATCCGCAAATCCGCACTCATAGGCAACGCGGTCGGCTGTCATATTGCTGAAGGATTGGGTGCTCAACAGGGATTATGACATCGCCGGTGATACGCCCATCTCCCCCGTAGCTCCCGAACGCCTGGAGGATGAGACCGTAACGGTGCGCTTAGTTCCCTACTCTCACGCCAGACTGCGTATCACGCTGATCCCGTGGACAGGAGAGGCACAGAGTGCCGTGGCAGAGCGTGCAGAGGAAAACACCCTGCTGTTCCCGTCGCTGATCGTGCCCTTGGAGCAAAAGTGCACATCGGTTGGTGACGCCGTATTCTCCTATACCATGCAGCTATCCTATCAGTCTCCTGCCGATCTTGTGCTCAAGGTAGAGATCAACCGCAAGGATGCAGGCACCGTAACACTCAAGCAGGGCACCGGCACAGTCACGCTTGAAACAGACCTGCTTGGCACGGATCGCCACAATCGCGTCGCTCTGTTCACAGAGGACGGCTCTGCCATTCCCGCAGATCTGACGCTTTCCGCATCGGTAGAGATCCACGACGTCGGCATCATTCACTACGAAGCGGAAAAGGCCAAGCTCAAGGGCTCTGCCTACAATGTCGGTACACACGTAGCGGGCATAGACGATATCGGCACCTCGCTGACCTTTGATAACCTGTTTATTGCCGAGGACGGCGACTACACGCTCCGCTTCTATTATGCGGCCCCCATGGGTCTTGCGACCCACACGGTCTATATAGATGGAGTCAAGTGCGGAACACTCCGTTATAACGAAAACGGAAAATCCCTGGGATGGGGCTCGTTTGACCAAGACATTTTTGCCGACATCCACCTCACTCTGGAAAAGGGCACGCACACCCTTCGCATTGAAAAAACAGAAGAGGACGTTGGCTTTGCAGAGCTCGAATCCTTTGACCGACTCCCCTGCTCTCTGACAGGCGGAACACCCCAACCAATCCCGGACCGGGATTGACTTTCCGCATAAAACGTGCTATAATACCTCTAAAGGCTTTCTTTGGAGGTATTATTTATGTTACTGATCAAAAACGGATACGTCAAAACCATGGCAGGCGCGGACATCCCGGGCGGATGCGTGCTGCTTGATGATTGCGGCAAGATCGCTGCCGTGGGCACGGATATTTGCGCAGATGGCGCAACCGTGATCGACGCGGGCGGCAGACTGGTCACCCCCGGTTGCGTGGAGGCTCATTGCCACATCGGCGTGGACAACTCCAAAATGCGCTGGGAGGGTATGGATTACAACGAAATGTCCGATCCCGTCACCCCGCACATGCGCGCCATTGACGGCATCAACCCCATCGATGAGACCTTTCCTCTTGCGCTTTCGCACGGCGTCACCACTGCCTGCACAGGCCCCGGCAGTGCCAACGTGGTGGGCGGCACCTTCGCAGCCATCAAGCTTGCGGGCAATCGCGTGGACGACATGATCCTCAAAAATCCGCTTGCCATG
This sequence comes from Eubacteriales bacterium, assembly GCA_045594705.1. Taxonomy (GTDB): domain Bacteria; phylum Bacillota; class Clostridia; order Oscillospirales; family CAG-272; genus SVQP01. Next base: position 12,976 of record JAZNZB010000023.1, on the reverse strand, counting down.
AAGGTGGCATTCGGTGAGAACCCTAAGGGATGCTACGGTCAGCGCGGCGGCAAAACGCCCATTACGCGTATGGCAACCGCGGCACTTCTGCGCGAGCTTCTGTTCAAGGCACGCAACTACGTACAGGCCAAGGAAAACGGAAAAGAACCCAATTTCGATATGAAGCTGGAGGCCATGATCCCCGTGATCAAAAAGGAGATCCCGCTCAAGGCGCACGCGCACCGCGCGGACGATATCTTTACCGCCATTCGCATTGCCAAAGAATTTGACGTAGATCTGACGCTGGATCACTGCACCGACGGTGAGCTGATCGCAGACCAACTGGCAGCCGAGGGCTATCCCGCATTTGTCGGCCCCACCTTTGGCGGCAAGACCAAGATCGAGCTTGCCAATAAGAGCTTTACCACCCCCGCAGCACTCCATCGCGCAGGCGTCCCGATCAGCATCATTACCGACGCACCCGTCATTCCGCTGGAATATCTGCCCATGTGCGCAGGCTTTGCGGTCAATGCAGGCCTTGATTACGAGGAGGGCTGGCGCGCCATTACGGTCAACCCCGCCAATCAGACCGGCATCGGCGACCGCGTGGGCAGCCTGGAGGTCGGCAAGGACGGCGACGTGGTCATCTGGCAGGACGACCCCTTGACCGTCGTCGGCGCAAAGGCTTATCTGACCGCAGTGAACGGAAAAATCGTATATCAGGCAGAATAATTCACAAAAACAGATACCGCCAAGAGCAACATAATTGCTCTTGGCGGTTTTTACTTTTTGAGTTGCTTGATCATTCCTTGACGCGATAAATCAGGATCTTGCTTTGATACTTCTCGGGAACGGTAACGGTCAATCCCTCGTTGACAAGCACCTTGCCCGCGATCTCCCACGTCTGCTCGGTATCGATATCGGTCACGGTGTAGATCACCTCGGGATCCAGTCCTTCCAGTACGTAGGAAGAGGTGACACAGTTGGACTCTGCACGGCGGAAGACCATCACAATGCCATCCCCCTCTTCGGGTCTGTCATATCGGTAAGCTGCCCAGCCACCGTGTGCATACGACCAGCCGCCGTTCTCCAAGGGATAAAAATCGCAGGAGAAATAGGGCTGCAACGCGCGATACTCATCGCACATCTTCTTCATCCAGGCACACTTTTCCTCGTCGGGCTCAGGACGGTCGGGACGGTCAGTCCACCACCAGCTGCCCACAAAGCAGGGCGCGTAAGAGCTTCTGGTTGCATAGGTGTCCCCCATCCTCTTGCACACACCGCCCGAGCAAGGCACCAGGCGATTATAGCCAAACATCTGCGTCTGGATCGCATCGGGGTCAAGATCGGGCTCGCAGAAGGCGTCGGTACGCCAGATCGGAATGGCTCTCTGCAAAGACTCAAAGTCGATGCGTCGGCCACCCGACGCGCAGTTATCGATCACCAGATCGGGATACTTGGCGCGCAGGTCATCCCAAAGGCGATAAAGATTCATGATATACTTGATCTCGTTGATACCGCCGCGATCCATCTCGTCGGTAATGCGCCAGGATTGCAGCGGCTCCATGTTGAAGTCCTGACGGAAGCACTTGATCTGTAAGGTATCGATAAAGGAGCAGATCACCCGGAACAGATACTCGCGCACCTCGTCCTTGTCAAGGCGCAAAAGCAGATAGAATCCATCCAGAGGATACAGCCAATCGGGGTGCTCAAGGGCAAGATCCGTACCGGGATACGCGCGCTCGGGCTCCATCCAAAGTAAAAATTTCATGCCTGAATCATGCACGGTTCTGACCACGTCCCGAAGGCCGTCGGGGTGCTCATCGGGGCGCACCTGCCAGTTGCCCACCTGCTTATACCAGTCGGCCGCCCCCGGTGTGCCGCCCTTTCCGTACCAGCCTGCATCGATCCAATAGTAATTGGCCTTAACGCCGTGATCGCGGAATTTATTCAAATGGTAAAGGTGTCTTTCAGTCGTCAGGCCCATGCCCTCCAGGGCAAAAGGAAATTGCTCGGGAGTAAAAGGACACAACTCATGCTTGATCAGACGGCGGAGCTGATTGCTGCCCTGCACGCGGCTGCCGCGATACTCCATAAGCAAAATGGAGGATGTGCGAATGCGCTCACCGGGATGCAGCTTGAATGCGGTGTAGTCAAGACCGGTTTTGAGCTCCAGCGTATCCCCCTGCGTGTGTGCAAAGGCAGCACGCCACTGACCCGACCAACCAACCACGGCAAACAACCCACGATTTTCGGTATGGAATTCAAAGAAAGGCATTTGCCCGCTCGAAGAGCGACCGCCCAGAGGGTGGAAGGAGCGCGATCTGCCCAAAGTCATTTTGGTCTCGTGCACCTTGCATTCCTCTGCGATACTGTCGGAATGCAGATAGGCCTCATAACCTGCGCATCCGTCGGTATCGTACAAGGAAAGCGGCGGCGTCACGCCGGGAGTCTCGGCAAAGCACCAGGTTGCGTCGCAATCCAGAACGTCGCTGATCAGGCCACTGTCGTACTCTCCTTTGTTTTCAAACCAGAGCATCCAACTGATTGCATTGTACTTGGGATATTCCTTGATATGCAGCTCAACGCACAATCCGTCCGGGAGCTCGTACAGACGACCGTAATCGGTCACAGTCACTTTTGCATCTGCAAGGTCAAAGAGCTTTCCCCTGTACTTGAATGAAAAACGAGGCACGGTATTCATATATTTCCCCTTCCGTTGCTTGCAATTTTTTAACTTCATTATAATCAAGGCCTGACCGATTGTCAAGAAAATGAGACAAATAGACAGAAAATACAGACTAAAATACACGTGTTGTTTGTGCAGGCTTGACAAAGATAAAACATGCATGCTACAATTATTGTACAATCAATCACATTTTCTCAGCCGAGAAGAAAGGATGAGCGAATGACGCCAAAAAGATTTCTTTGCTACATATTGGGACTTGCCTCCCTTTTGACAGTCCTTACCTCTTGTAAGATTTATACGCGGGGCAGTGATCCCGCAGCAAAGAGGAGGTCTTTATGCCAAAGTCAATCAAACGAATTTTGCTGTGCCTTTTGTGCGCATCCATGCTGCTTGGCATGTTTGCTTGCCGAGGCGAACAAGGTGAGCAAAGCACTACCGGACAAGACACGCAAGAGCAGATTCCCGAGGTGGACCGCTCCAATCCTCAGGAAGGGCCTTTCCAGAACACAACCGATCTGAGCTTTGAAAAGCAGACCGTGACAATCACTGAAAAAATCATCTCGGAGGAGCACGTATACTCCGAGGACAATCCCGACCCCGCATTCTCCATCGGTGAAGGAAAAGCGAAAAAAAGCACCGTTTCGCTCAATGCAAACACGCTTTCCTGCTTTAACATAGGTCTTTCGTTCAACGAGACCGTAACGGCCAGATATCAGTTCAAGCTGACCTCATCCGAGCCTGAACCGGAAGCAGATTACGACACCGCCTATTTTGGCCTGCGTTTGTCCGGCACAGGATCCGCACCCAACCACGAATCGGCACGCGTATGGATCCTGATGAAGGACCAGAAAATCGGTCTGCGTACGGGCAAATGGCCCGGGTGCACCATGCTCCCCTGCCCCGTGGACTTTTCCCAGGGCGTCAGCCTGATCATTGAGGATGATCCGGTTGCCAACGTGATCTCGATCTTTTATGACGACGCGGGCACAAAAACCCCCTTGGCAAGACTGGTGATCCTTGAAGACAAGATGGAATTTTATCTGGAAGGAAGCGACAGCCCCGACATCACCGAGCCGCTGAGTACACCGGTTGCAAAAACGGGCTATGCGCGTATTTGGACACATCATATGAAAAAAGCGGTAAAGCTGAGCAACATCAAGGTTTCGGGCGAATCGACCGGTTACACGACCGAGCCTATCGATATGCTGAATTCCCGTGACGTTTTCGCGGATACGTGGGTAGCAACCGACGACGCGGACCGTTCAACTCCCGTGGGCACAGACACCGCCACCCCCGGTGACAAGAAGGTCGGTATCTTCTATTTTATGTGGCACAACGCCACCAAGCAGGGACAAAATCCCCTGTTTGACCACACGGCAGCTTACCTTTCGGGCGGTGTGGACGCTGTTTGGGATCTGATCCCACAGGGCAACCTCGGCTTTGCACACTACTGGGCCGAGCCCTACTTTGGCTACTATAACTCGGATGACGAATGGGTCATCCGCAAGCACGGCTATATGCTGGCAGAGGCGGGCGTGGATTTCATTTACGTGGACGCCACCAACGGCATTATCTACGAGCATAACCTCGAGACGCTCTTGCGCGTCTGGAGCGAGATGCGTACCGAGGGCTACGCCGTGCCGCAGATCTGCTTCCATTGCGGCAACACCGACTCTCTGGCTGCCGCTTCGCTGAATTCCCTTTGGAATAACTACTATTCGACCGGCAAGTATGCCGATATGTGGTTTATGTGGGACGGCAAGCCGCTGATCTTCTATCCCGATTCGCTGGCCAGAACCCTTCCCGACGAAATAAACGACTTTTTCACTGCCCGTCAAAGCTGGGCATTTACAAGCGATGGCTGGTACACCTCCAAGGACGGTAAGGGCCGCTGGGCATGGGCAGATATGTATCCCCAGTCTCCCGGTCTCTCCCCCGAGGGCGACGTGGAGCAGATGGTGGTCATGTGCGGCTTCTGGGCAAACGGCAGCGCAGGCACCAACGGCGGCCGCAGCTATACTAAGAAAAACGGCATTCCCGACTACGAGGGTGATTGGGAGTTCGGTTATGCACTCATGAAGACCACCTCCGGACTGGGTCTTGCCTTCCAGGAGCACTTTGATTACGCCATGGAGGTAGATCCTCCGCTGGTCATGATCACGGGCTGGAACGAATGGTGGGCAGGCCGCTGGGGCGGCTCCGTGGACAATCCCGCGCAGGGTCAGATGATTTGTAACGAATACAGAGTCAACCAGAGCGTTCCCAAATATCAATGGTACTACGTGGACGCATTCAACACCGAATACTCCCGTGATATCGAGCCTATGACAGGCGGCTACAACGACAACTACTTCTACCAGATGGTACAGAACATCCGCAAGTACAAGGGCTCTCGCGTTGGCGAAGCAGCCTTTGAGCAGTGGGCGATTGATATTGAGGGCGACCTCGGACAATGGTATATCGTAGGCCCCGAGTACCGCGACTACCGGGGCGACACCGTGGATCGCGATCACTTCTCCTACGTGGGTGATTTCCGCTACGTAAACACCTCCGGCCGCAACGATTTCGTGACCTGCAAGGTCTCCTCCGACGCTGACAATCTCTACTTCTACGCCGAGTGCGCCGAGGACATCACCTCTCCCGAGGGTACGAACTGGATGAACCTCTTTATTGATGCCGATTGCAATGCACAGACCGGCTGGTACGGCTATGATTTTCTGATCAACCGTTCCCAGAAGGACGGCAAGGTCTCGGTAGAAAAATTCGTGGGCAACGATACCTGGGAATTTGAAACCGTTGGCGAAGCGGAATACAATCTGCGCGGCAACGTGTTGCAGATCAAGATCGCACGCTCGCTTTTGAACCTTGGCGACACCTTTGATTTCAAGTGGGCGGACAACTCTGTCGCAGACGGCAACGTCATGCAATTCCTTGACCTTGGCGATGCTGCTCCCAACGACCGCTTCAACTACCGCTACACCACCGTACAGACCGAGGTCAAGATCCCCGAGGTTCTGACCGAGGATATGATCGTACTCAAGGCCGGCTCTTACAATGCGTTTGCAGGCGGCAAGCAGGTCAGACTGGATGCCTCCAGCACCAAGGCTGTGCTGATGGGCAGAGGCGACGAATTCTATCTCCCCAAGGCATTTGTGGAAGAGATCATCGGCGTTTCCTGCGAAGGACTTGACACCTACTCTCACTACGGCATCACCTACGTCATGCCCGCAAAGGCCATTGCAGCCGCAGGCAAGAGCGTGACCATCACCGCAGACGGCCTTGTGGTCATTGCATCCTCTGTTATAGAAGATGCGGACACCCTGACCACACTGTATCGCGCGCTGATGTAAACAAAAAAAGCAAGGGGCTGAATCATTGCTGATTCAGCCCCTTTGGTTTATGAATTCGACAAGGATGGCTCGGTTTTGATCGACGCCATATACTCGCGGGGAGAGATGGACATTCTGCGCTTGAATACCTTGGAGAAATACTGTGCATCGGGATATCCGCAGCGAAGTGCCACATCGCTGACGCTGGTAAAGCCCTGCTTGAGCATGGTGCAGGCATGCTGGATACGCACTGTGTGCAAATACTCCACAATGCCCACGCCCACGTGCCGCTTGAACACTGTGGACAGGTACTTTTTGTTATATTTCAAGTCACTGCCCAGTCGCTCCAAGGAAAAATCGGGATCCGAAAAATGCTCGTCCACATATTTCTGGATCATGGAGATCAGGTCGGTCCTTCCCTTGTCGTTCGCGGAAAAGCCCGGCAGGCGTCTGCCAAGGTAAGCAAAGGTATGCAGCAGGACGGCTTCGCTGGCAATATCGGAAAGCTCCGCGGGACTTCCAAGACCTTGTGTCCATACCGTTTCAAGCTCGTGACACCCCTGATATAACACGCACCCCGGCGAGATCCCCAGCTTTTCCATGATGCGATTGCCGCGCGCACCCAAAAAGCTGATGTACATATATTGAAAATCCGAAACAGATTCAATGGCAAAGGGTTCGGCGGGAAATGAAAAGAAAACGTCCCCCTGCTGCAAGGGAAGAACCGCTCCTCTGGTATGAAGTCTCCCCTCTCCCTGAAGCACGAAATACACGGTATACAAAGATTTGAGTCGCAAACCAGTATAGAGCTGCTCCTTGGTTTCCAGCACGAAATGGACGGTATGAATGCTATGGTCGTTGATCTCACGAGGAACGAATCGACACACGTTCTGCTCAGCCATGATCCTGCCTCCTTATCCAAATAAGATGGCATCAGTATAACACATCTTTGGAAAGAAGTCAATTGAAACATAACTATTTTTCATAAATTTGTGGAATTTATCCACAGACGGGAGGTGCATCTTGTGATATAATGAAGATGTGAAATGGGGCAGATTCCCCACGTATTCACCGTGACCTATGCATCATTCCATAAAAGAAAGGAAACAGACTCCATGAAAAAAGTACGCATCGGCGTTTTGGGTGCTTATCGCGGCACCAGCATGATCAACTACTGCAAAAGAGCGGACCACGCAGAGGTGGTCGCCATCTGTGACAAGAGCCCCGAGGCGCTGGACGCGCAAAGAGAGGCTGCCGCAGGCCTGGATATTACCTTCTACGATCATTTTGACAAGTTTATTGAGCACGATATGGATGCCGTGGTACTGGCAAACTACGCCAACGAGCACGCACCCTTTGCCATCCGTTGCCTGAAAAAGGGTCTGCACGTCTTTTCCGAGGTGCTTCCCGTTCAGAACATGAAGGAGGCCGTGGAGCTGGTTGAGGCTGTGGAAGAGAGCGGCCTTGTGTATTCTTACGGCGAAAACTACTGCTACATGCCCGCTCCCTACGAAATGAAAAAGCTTTACGAGAGCGGTGAGATCGGCGAATTCGAGTACGGCGAAGGCGAATACATTCACAACTGCGAGCCCATCTGGCCCTCTATTGCCTACGGTGAAGCTGACCACTGGCGCAACAACGGCTATGCTACCTTCTATTGCACGCACTCCTTAGGTCCCATCATCCACTCCACAGGCCTGCGTCCCGTATCGGTCATTGGCTTTGAGGGCACCAAGAACGCCCGCCGTCTGCGCACGGGATGCAAGAGCGGTCAGTTCGGCATTGAGATGGTAACCTTGGAAAACGGCGGCATTGTCAAGTCGATTCACGGAGACCTGTACAGAAACTCCATCTGGTACACCATGTATGGCTCTAAAGGCAGAATGGAATGCGGCCGTGAGGACGCAATGGACGGACACATTGCAAAGATCTACATCAACAAGGATGAATATGATGGCGGCTACGAGACAGGCTCTCTGCGCTCCTACTTCCCCGAGCATGCCCCGGCTGAGGACGTACAGGGCTTTGGTCACGGTGGATCCGACTTCTTCTCCATGTACTACTTCATCAAGCGCATTCTGGGCGACGAGACCGCAGACACCATCGACGTCTATGAGGCACTGGATATGTTCCTGCCCGGTCTGTTTGCTTATCGCTCTATTCTGGCGGGTGGCGTTTCCATGGAAGTCCCCAACCTCCGCAACAAGGAAGAACGCGAAAAATGGCGTCATGATACCGCCTGCACCGACCCCAAGGCCGCCGGAGATATGCTCCTGCCCAATTTTGCCGCAGGCACTCCCGAGATCCCGCAGGAGATCTACGACCGTCAAGCCGCTCTTTGGGCCGAGGAATGTGCCAAGACAGAGGGTACGTACCGTACTGCAGCTCTGAGCCAAGGCAGTAAGCAAGAATAAAAAAAGCAAAGCCCTATGGGGCTGATGAATTAGCGGGAATATAATCGAAAGCAGAAGTCCTTGCGGCTTCTGCTTTTGTGATAGGGGCAAACGCGCAGAAATTGTTTGGATTCGCATTCTCCCCCCCGGTGCTTGGCACAGGGCAGCACCCAATCTCCCCCCCTCCCGGAGGGGGGCTTTGAATGTGGGCTGCACCTCGGCGGTTAAGTTTTCAAAAAACGCACGTTTTTTTCAATGCCCCCCTCCGGGAGGGGGGATAAACGCGCGCCGCTCTGCTTTGGCGCAGGGGGGAGAACGCGAATAGAAAGGGTTTCTGACGATAATGCGTCAACGAGAACAGCGACAATGCCATTTTTATTTGCAAAAAGCAGGAATCTGCTCAAAATTGAACAAATTCCTGCTATGTTTTCACTAATTCTACAGCCCCACGGGGCTTTGCTTTTTTACGACTCCACGCGCGCGACGATCTCAAAGCCGTCGTCCGTCTCCTTGATTTTGAAAAGTCGCGGACGCTCGTTGGGATTGACGTTGGTGCTGTGCAGGATCAGGTACAGATCTCCGTCAAAGCCATCAAAGATCATGCCGTGGCCGCCGTCCTCGTCGTAAATAAATTGGTCGGCATGACGCCAGGGCCCGTGGATGCTGCCGCTGTCGCTGATGGCAAGCGCCTGCACGTACCAATACTGCGGGCCTGCGTGAAATCCCGACCACAGCATATACAGCTTTCCGCTTTTGCCCTTGCGGAAGAACGGTCCATCTGTGACGTAATTGCGGGAGGTGGGATCGACCAGCGAATACGACCACTGTGCATCGCCCGCGCGAACAACGGTTTCGGGCTTTCCTGCAGGCGCGGTCAAATCTGCGGTCAAGGGCATGATTTCGATCGTACCGTCACCAACCTGCGTCCATTCATGGCAAAACGCTGTCCAGGGAGTTCCCTGCTCGTCCACGTAAAAGGTTGCGTCCAGACAAACCCAATCCTCGGGTGTGATAGGCCCTGCGGAAAAAGGCAAAAACGGGCCCATGGGGCTATCAGCCTTGAGAATTTGGGAGCAGCGCAGATGCGTTTCGCTGCGAAAGCTTGCAAACATATAGTAAGCGTCACCGTAATGATACACCTCGGGAGCAAAGAAATCGCGATCCGACCAAAAATCTGCAGGACGGGTAAAGCACTCGTGCGGCTCACTCCACTCGACAAGGTCGGTCGAGGTATAGACGTCCAGACCCGTCCACGGAATGACCTTGGTGGCAGGACCACGGCGCGTGCCGTAAAGATAATAAACACCGTTTTCTGCGAAAATAAAGGGATCGCGGAGATGAATGTCGCGCAGCTTCATATGTAAATACTTGCTCCTTTCACACGTATGGATCATAAGAATATTGTAACACGCACGCCCGACAGCCGTCAAGGGGTGACGGGCAGATAAATGTGGGAAATCGTTATTTGCAAAGCGCAGACAAGCACTAATCAAAACCACCGGTTCAACCGGTGGTTTGCTCAGCCCCTATAAGGGGCAAATACAGGCCTAACCCCTGAAAGGGGTACAGAAATTTGGCATCGCATTACAATTACAGGCAGCCGCTCACGTGCGGCTGTCTTTTTTTAGCCTACTGATTCTTGCTACCCGTAAACGGGTCTGTGTATTCTTTTATGCTGATTTGGTCGCTGGCATAATCTTCCTCTAACTGATTTTTTATATACTCTGCTATGATTTTCTTGTATTTACCAACCGTATCAACATTATACCCTCGACACCAAATATGTCTTGACCCATACTTATATTTCAAATTTGCGTGTCGATCGAAGATCATTAAACTACTTTTCCCCTTGAGATATCCCATAAATTGTGCTATACTTAAGTGTGGCGGGATACTTACGAGCATATGGATATGATCTGGGCATGCCTCTGCCTCTATGATCTCTACTCCTTTTTGCTCACACAATTTCCTCAGGATTTCTCCAATATCTTTTTTGATTGTCCCATATATCTCTTTCCTTCTATACTTTGGGGCAAAGACTATGTGGTATTGGCACCTGTATTTGCTGTGGGCTGTGCTTTTGATCTCGTTATTCTCTTTTTTCATTATTAAACCTCCTTTTATTTTGTAACGCGGTGCCAAACCACTTACATTATACTTGGAGGTTTAATTCTTTGCAATGGGCTTGCTTTTAGCTCGCCCTTTTTATTGTTCGCTCCGCTCATTTTTCTGCCCCCAGTAGAACTGGGGGTTGTTCTTGTAACCAACACAAAATCGCTACCCTGCGGGGTGGCGATTTTCTTTTTCGAAAAATCGCAAGAATTTGAGAAAGTGTGCTATAAATGTTATGAAGTCTATTGAAAAGATGATGAATATATGATATACTGTATATAGCAACTATTTTTTCAAGCGAGGTTACTATGGCAAAACAAATTCGTTACAACAAACTTTGGAAAATTCTTGTAGATAAGAAGCTCAGTAAGGCTGATCTTCGTAAGGCAATCGGTGCAGCTCCAAACACGCTGACCAAGCTCCGCCGAGACGAAGAAGTATCAATGTCAATTCTCATCCGCATTTGTGAATATCTGAATTGCGATATCGGGGATATTGTATCATTGGATAATGTGGATGAGCTGGCAACAGGAACAAAATAATAAACTTCATTTAGGGACCGTTGAACTCTTCGAAAGGAAATGCAGCAATGAGTAAATCAAAAAAGCTTCGTACCTTAATCAAACAAGCGAAAATGGGCAAGCCCTACGCTATGTATCAGCTCGGTATTTGCTATCAGCTTGGTCGTAAGCGTGTGCAGGATATGAACGAGGCGGCATTTTGGATTTCCTGCGCTGCCGAAGCGGGATATGCTCCGGCAATCGAATGGATGAAAGATTATTACTTTGATGACGATGCCTGCGTTCAGGCAGAGATATAACGGAGGTAACCTAAATGGCTGACAATAAGCTTAGCGTTATTTTAGAAAAGGTTGGCAATCAACCGTTAAAGACCACAAAAATATTATGCCGAGTTTTAGGACTTGGACTCGCCAACGCGAAAGCGATGGTGGATAAAGCGCCTACAACCGTAGCAACGGAAATGGACCGTGATAAAGCTCTCGTGCTGAGAGATGAATTGGAAGCTATCGGAAACACCGTGTCTATACCCGGTGTGGAAACGTCAACTTTTACAACCACAAAAAAAGATACAGAACCGAAGAAGTCAACTGCGAAAAAGTCAGCTCCACCTCCGCTAACCGCAACTACACCGTCTAATGATGAATTCGATGCCATCTTTGGCGGTGGTACAGTAAAAAAGGTTACAGCTCCGGTAAAAACCAAGGAAAGTGCAAAAACCACGCCCAAGGCAAAGGTAGATAACATTTCCGCAGCCCCTAATGATGAGTTTGACGCTATCTTCGGTAAGGGTAAATAAATAAGATTAAGGGGAATAACTATGAAACCGGAAATTGCATTAAAACTTCAATATCTTTTAGATAAATATACGAGAGAGCAGATCGAAACGATTCGTGATGAGTGGATCGCCGCTTACCGCGAAATAGCGGAGAGCGATTCTTCCAAAGAAGAGCTATGCGATTCTCTTACCGACCGTATCAACCGTGCCGCTGAGTTGTTCATCCGCCGTCATATAGAGCCTGTGGTCTCTGACGCTATAAGTCACGATGACTATTATTACGAGTGGCTGGACGAGGTTAAAAAGGAAGAAGACGACAGTCTTGACGGGGATTTTCCTTTGGGAAATGAAGCGGATATGGTATTTGCTTCGCCGTATTTTACGATCAAAGAGCTTGCAATGATTCAAACGGGGTGTTCCGATCGCATCTCCCCTGACGGCATTCCCGAATACATGGGCGTACGTGACGGCTTTCTCAAGGAAACGGCGGGCTTGACCACGGAGGCCCGTGAGGCTTACGTTTCGTATAATCGATTCAGAGACCCCGAGGATGAAGCCGTAAATGATCGATGGAAATATATCGACGCTTGTAACTTCTTGGAGGGCGAATACGAAAAGCTGCTTGAGTATTGTGAAGAAGCCGATCAATGGGAAAAAGACTTAAATTCTATCGTCTGGGAGCTTTGCCGCACGTATTACTTGATTCGCAAATGGACAGAGACCGCAAGGAATCCGGAGTTTGCTTTATTGTATCGGCAGAAAATGATGGAATGTTATCAGAATGCTCTTGAAAGAAACTATAAAAAGATCAAGGAGTATAAGGAACGAGGCGTTATCGATTTTTCCGAAACCGATACGTGGGTGCTTACTCTTGATAAAAACGGAAATCCCGCAAAAACGGCTGTGATCGGCGTAGGTGAATACGGAAAACCCATTTTCGCCGATGATAGTACGGATATACCCTTTGTTGGTCGGAGAAGGTCGAACATAAAGGATTGCTGCCGCGATCTTGGTGATCTGGCACCGTATAATGACAATTTATATGAGCTTTTGGCAAAGGCACACAAATTAAAGGAACAAGGTCCTCTTGGCGCCGAGCCCTATCCCACACCGAATTATGATCTTGACGGTTTGTCCGGAGGACGGCTTGACGCGGCGGCGTGGCAGAACTATGCGAT
>JAZNZB010000022.1:0-6335 GCA_045594705.1 Eubacteriales bacterium | reverse complement strand
AATTCAACGCCGGAGGGTGCTGCGCAGTTTTGCGCGAGCAAATATTTCGCAGATGCAAAGAGAAAATGCGAAGCAATATAAGATATTGCAAGCATTTTCTCTGCCGCAGATGCAGATATTTGCCGCTCAAAACCGTGTGAGTTCGGCTCTCTTCGGCTATAAGGAGCATATTATGGAACTGAATTTTTCACAAACCATCAAGGCACTGCGCAAGGAGCGCGGCATCACACAAGAGGAGCTTGCAAATTATCTTGGCATCTCCGTGCAATCGGTTTCCAAATGGGAGCGCGGCGACGGCATGCCCGACATTTCCCTTTTGCCGCACATTGCAGCATTCTACGACACCACCGTGGACTATCTGCTTGGCTGCGATGCCGTTCGCACCGAAAAGGCTATTCAAGTATTCAAGGAACAGGCGCAGGCATTGATCAACAAAGGCAAGCGTCGGGAATCCTTGGAGCTTTGTCGGCAGTATCAGCAGAGATATCCGCACAACGAGACCGTGCTGAGCCGTCTGATGCACGATCTCTTCATTGTAGACCGCATCAACAGCAGCGAAGAGATCATTGCCATCGCGAACAAGCTGCTGGAAAGCAAAAACCCCGAGTTTCATTTTGACGCTTTGCAAATACTCGCAATGACGCATGCAGCCGTCGGAAACGATCAGCTCGCCATCGATTATGCACGCCAAGTTCCCACAAATAAGGATATACTCCGCCTGGTGCTCAAGGGCGACGAGCTTGCCGAACATTGCAAGTGGTATTTCTGGAAGGTGTGCGACGAGCTTTACGTGACTGAAAGCAGACTGACCACCTGCCCCGAAGCCGGCTATACCCCCAAGGAACGTCACGCCATCCGCAAGGCGATATACGATATCTTCCATATCGTTTTTTCGGACGGAGATTTTGGCTTTTGGGAAAACAGGCTTGCAAGCGCTTGCCGCGGTCTGGCGCTTTGCTCTGTTGAGATGGGCGAGATCGATCAAGCATTTACCGAGCTTCATAAAATGTGCGAGCATCTTGAACATTATGCCAACTTTTCAAGCATCGATCACACCTCGCCTATGGTCAAGGGCCTGCATTACGAGGATACACAGGTTGGCAGAAGCAGCGAGCAGAGCCTTGCCCGCACCTACCTTACCCATATGAATGCCAATCCGATATTCAAATCGATCGCGGATGACGCCCGCATGACAAGCGTTAAGCAAAGATTGCAAGCGCTCGGATGAAATATTTTCAAAAAATTTCCCCTCTCCTATTGACAACGCGATTGCATTGTGTTATAATTTGATCATAGCAAGCGTTCGCATGACTGTTTTTTATGGAGGTTTGACATGAAATCCTATCCCCCGCGCTCGATCAAAAACGACAGGCTTGAAAAGCTGATCTGGTTTTTGCCGGGTCTTGCTTCCACGCTTTTGGTCATTTTCATCGGCATTTTATATATCACGCCGTTTCTGCTGATTGGCACGGCGCTGTTTTACATGCACGGATGGGTTGCGCTGCTGGTTCCCGCGCTGGGCGTGGCGCTGCTTGGAATTGCGTTGCTTTGCATCATTGCGCGCTACCGCTCCAAATCCATGCGTATGATCCGCAAGGTCTGCAAGCAGCAAGGGTATTCGCTCAAGGTGCACCACAACGTGCTGACCACGGCTGTCTGCGCGCGCAAGGGCCCCGATATGGTAATTGATGCAGGCGAGGAGGTCTATGCGATCAAATACGCCCCCATTCTGCACCGTCAGCTGCAGGTGACCTTCAACCGCACGCACGCGACCATGCAGAACACGCTGCGTTTTTTCACCAAGCCCATGTTCCCCATCCCGATCAAGAAAAAGCTGAAATTTGACACGGACAGCATTTTTGTCAGACCCGATCAGAAGTTAGTCAAGGTCATGCTGTTCTGCCCCTCCCCGGTACGCGTATACGGATTCAAGGAGAAGGACGTAGCAGGCAGCGGCATTGCGGGCGACGATTACAAGCCCGACGTGACCGGTATGACCATGGTGGTACAGGCATCCATGCACGGCAACAAGATGCGTATGGTAACGCTCAAGCCGCTGGAGACCGATTACAACGAATTCGAGATGGACAACGGCATGCAGGACGTTTGGGGCACGTTCACTTATGGCGGCTTTGCGTTTGCGAGATATCTGGAAAGACTGGATTTCGAGCGCAGGGTCAATAAAGAAAGAGCGCACAGACAGAGCAAGGACGCGTGGGAGAAATACAGACACGGGTAACGGACACGCGCCACAGGATGAAAGTTTTTGCGTCGCGCCCCCCAACGGATCACCTCCACAGGATGAAAGTTTGGATCGAGCCTTTTCAAAGGCTCGCAGGTCGAGGGCAGCGCCCTCGTCGCTCGTCGCAACGAGCGAAACCTCTTATACGGCGTTTTTTGGTTCTTTTTTGCGCCTACTTGCACAAAAAAGAACGGAGAGAGATTTCTCAACGTAATAAATATGGGAGCTACCTTGCTTAGGTAAGCTCCCTTTTTCTATACATTGTAATAATTTTCTCCGTACTTTTCTTTGACACCGCGGGCGCAAAGAAAAGTACCAAAAGAAACGCCGAGAACGTTTCGCCTCTGCGGAGGCGACCAAGGGCTCTGCCCTTGGAGCCCGCGAGCCTTTGAAAAGGCTCGATCCAAACTTTCATCCATGGCAACCGTATGGTGACGGTTGTCCGTTATTGTAGGGCGGGGGCTTGCCCCCGCGACCTTTTTGAAAAAAGGTCGATCAAAAACTTTCGTGAGTTTGGGGCGTCCTATCTGATTACAACACCTTCGCAAGGAAATTCTTGAGTCGGTCGCTCTTGGGATGGTCAAAGATCTCGGTGGGCGTTCCCTCTTCGACGATCACACCACCGTCCATGAACACCACGCGCGTTGCTACCTCGCGCGCAAAGCCCATCTCGTGTGTGACTACCAGCATGGTCATGCCCTTTCTCGCCAAATCCTTCATAACCTCCAGCACCTCGCCTACCATTTCGGGGTCAAGTGCTGAGGTCGGCTCGTCAAACAGCATAACCTCGGGCTCCATGCAAAGCGCACGTACAATCGCAATTCTCTGCTTCTGTCCGCCCGACAGCTGGCTGGGATATGCGTTTGCACGGTCGGCAAGTCCTACCGTGTGCAAAAGATCCTTGGCTTTCGCTTCGGCTTCCATTTTTGTCTTTTTAAGCAGCTTGGTGGGGGCAAGTGTCATGTTTTTCAGCACCGTCATATGCGGGAACAGATTGAAATGCTGAAACACCATGCCCATCTTCTGTCTGTGCAGGTTGATGTTGGTCTTCTTGTCCATCAGATCCACACCGCCGACCAGAATCTGTCCCGAGGTCGGCACCTCCAAGAGGTTGAGCGAGCGCAACAGTGTGGATTTACCACTGCCCGAAGGGCCAATGATGACCACGACCTCACCGCGTGCAACGTCCATATCCACGCCGTCCAGCGCGTGTACGCCGCCTTCATAATGCTTTCTCAGCTCCTTGACGCTGATAATCGTCTCGTTAGCGTTCACTCTTACGCAACCTCCTTTCCAGAATTCCGACCAGCTTGGTCAAGCCCAAAACCAGCACGAAATAGATAATTGCCACCGCCAGAAGCGGCATAAAGTTACTGTAGGTTTGCGAACGGATCTTGATACCGCCGCGCGTCAGGTCTGCCACGCCGATATAGAATGCAACAGAGGTCTCCTTGAGCAGCGTGATAAACTCATTACACAAGGACGGCAGCACCACCTTGAACGCCTGTGGGATGACGATATGCCACATAGTCGGCCAGAATCCAAAGCCCAGCGATCTGCCCGCCTCAGTCTGTCCCTGATCGATGGACATGATGCCTCCGCGGATGATCTCGGAAACGTATGCGCCCGAGTTCAGGCCAAAGCACAGCACCGCTGCGGGAAATTTTTCAATGCCGATGGGCAGCAGCAGCACAAAATAGATGATCAGCAGCTGCACCATAACAGGCGTGCCGCGAATGGCCGAGATATACAGCCCCACGAGCTTGTCAAGGTAATACAGCTTATCGGTCTTATCGTGCACGATACGGATCAGCGCACTCACCACACCAAGCACGATACCGAGCAGCAACGCAAGCGCGGTGATGGCCAAGGTATTGCCAAGACCCTCTACCAGGTACAGCCAGCGGTTGTCCTCGATAAAGTTGCGGTAGAATTCGTCGCCCAGATCGTTGATCTTCTGCTGCAGGGGCGAGGAGGTGTCCGGGATCTCTGCGTCATAATTCTTCAGACCAAAGCACTGATTGATACCGTTACGGAAGGTATTATCGTATTCGATCGAAACCTCTTCCCCATTCACGGAGAAGGACATGGTGGCCTTGATGTCATCCTTGACCGACACATAGCCGCCAAGCAGCGCGTCCAGCGCCTCGTCCGACAGATACATCACGGGCTGCTCTGCGCGCGTGTCGTAAAAATACACGTCCACCTCACCCTCTGTTTTGGGTTGTGCCTCCAAAAGGCTCAGAATTTTCTGCTCCACCTGAATCTGAATCAGCGTAGCGTTGACCTTTTTGCCATCCGCCTCTCTTTGCTGCACGTACTCGTATACCGAGACAAACAGATCGTTCTTATTCGCCTCGTACATACTGCTAACGTCGGGCGTGGTATATTTGACACGCACGACAAATTCACGTGCCGCACCCGGCTCGACCGAGAGCACCTCGATCTTTGTGTTCTCCACGGTATACAGGGAGCACTCCGCGCCTGCGGTGGGCAAGCTTGCCAGCGTTTGCTCAATATAGGCCTGTGCCTGCTCTGCGCTCAGCTCCAGATCACCCTTGCGGTTTGCAATGGCATCCACGGCAAACACGCCCGCGATCAGCAGCGCACAAAGGCCGACCAGGCTCAAGTTGATTATCAGTCTTTTTTTCTTTTGCGAAAAAGGCTTTTTCATACAAATATTTCCTTACAATATCTCTCTCTAAACTTCAAAAAACATGGGATGGTTACCCATCCCACGTTTTCGGATGCCCTTTGGGTCTTACTTGATGTACTTGTCGATGATGGCATCGATAGTGCCGTCAGCGGTCAGATCCTTGATTGCATTGTTGATCGCATCCAGCAGCTCGCTGTTGCCCTTCTTTACGCAGATCGCGTAGTCCTCGTTTGCATAAGCAGTCTCCAGAACCTTCAGACCTTCGTTTGCAGCAACCAGTGCCTTTGCGGGCTCGTTGTCAATGATAACGCAGTCGACGCTGCCGCCCAGCAGTGCCAGTACTGCCTCGTTACCGTTGGAGTAAGTGGTGACGTTCTCAGCGCCAAAGTCGCCGGTCGCGTAGATGTCACCGGTGGTACCCAGCTGAACGCCAACCTTGTAAGCAGCACCCTCTGCGAACAGATCGTCAGCAGTGGTGATGGGGGAATCTTCCTTAACGATGATAACCTGCTTGCCGTTTGCATAGGAGGTAGTGAAATCGATCTCTTTCAGACGGTCCTCGGTTACGGTCATGCCGGCCATACCGAAGTCAACAGAGCCTTCGTTTACAGCAGTGATGATAGAATCGAATTCCATGTCAACGATCTCCAGGGTCATGCCCAGCTTTTCTGCGATAGCAGCAGCGATCTCAGCGTCGATACCCACGATCTTGCCATCCTGGTAGAACTCGTAGGGCTGGAAGTAAGCGTTGGTACCCATCTTGAGAACCTTGGGAGCTTCAGCCTCGGTGGATTCAGCCTCGGTGGTCTCGGCGTTGGTGGGGGTTTCGTTCTTGTTTGCATCAGTGGTTTCTGCGGGATCGTTATTACCGTCACAAGCGGTGAAAACGGCGATACCGGTCATAACCAGCATCAGAGCCAACATCATAGCAATAATCTTTTTCATTTTTGTTTCTCCTTTGAACCGGTGCATCTGTTGCACTTGGAATATGTGCATAATTATACACCGATATTCATGCTTTGTCAAGCCTTTTTTAGCAAAAACATGTACAAACTTCCCTATTTTCACGGCCTCGTTTTGTGGCATTTTAACCATTCGATGAATATTCGGTATTTTTATGCATGAATATTTGCATATTTTTATCGCAAAAAAGCCCCGCGGCCTAGCGTGATACTCTTAATGGAGTATCACGCCAGTTCTATTCGCCTACGGCGAGTGATATTGCTTACGCAGTGGTATTCGGCCTACGCCGAGTGGTATTCGCTACGCGAGTTTGAAAGGCGAATAGAATATCACTGCAGGGCGAAGCCTTGCAATATCACTTTTGCGGTAGCAAAAATATAACGCTGCCTAAGACAGCATATCACTCAAAACCATCAGGAAGTACGCACTTACTCACCACCAAAGGTGGTACTGCTAATGGATAATGGAAAAAGC
>JAZNZB010000021.1:0-4165 GCA_045594705.1 Eubacteriales bacterium | reverse complement strand
ATTGGATCAAAGCCGGCAAGAGCGGCAGAGCGATTGCAAACGATATCGGTCGCGAACTGGGCGAGGTTTGCATCAACAATATCTGGGTACCCGACGGCACCAAGGACATCCCCGCAGACCGTTTTGCTTACCGTGCGCGTCTTGCCGACTCGCTTGACGAGATCCTTTCGGTGAATTACGATAAGGCCAACGTGCGCGACGTGCTGGAGGGAAAGCTGTTCGGCATCGGTACCGAGTGCTTTACGGTCGGCTCGCATGAATTCTATATCGCGTATGCCGCAACGCACGGCATCGGTGTTTGCATGGATACGGGGCATTATCATCCCACCGAGTCTATCGTAGACAAGATTTCGTCCGTATATCCTTACATTGATACGCTGCTTCTGCACATCAGCCGCGGTGTGCGCTGGGACAGCGACCACGTGCTGCTGCAGGGCGACGATCTGAGTGCCATCATGCAGCAGGTCGTGCGCGGACATTTGTACGATTCGGGCAAGGTCTTTATGGGACTTGACTACTTCGACGCCACCGTCAACCGCGTGGCAGCCTGGGCGATTGGTCTGCGCGCAGCGGGCAAGGCGCTCTTGGACGCGCTGATCGAGCCGTATCCGCTCTTACAAAAGGCAGAGATCGATGGAGATCTGACCGCGCGTCTTGCGTTGCTGGATGAATTCCGCAATCTGCCGAGCAATGCCGTATGGGATTATTTGTGCTACACCCGCGGCGTACCCGTAGGTACGGAATGGATTGAGGGGCTCAAGGCATACGAAGCAAACGTACAGAGTAAACGTGGATAATATGGAAAACATCAAAGTTAATCAGATATATATGGACGGTGGCAAGCTGTACCGTTATGCTTACGTCCATAACCGCATTTCGGTCACGGATCAAATGCAACCTGCTTTTTCGTGGTCTGTGATCTCCGATCTGCCAAGTAACAGTCAAAGTGCCTGCCGTGTATGTGTGTACACAAGCGAGCAGACTCTGTACTGGGATAGCGGGTGGCGCGAGCAGCAGGAGCAACGCTTGGTCTATGGCGGCAAGCCCCTTCCCGAAGGACAGATTCTGGGGGTAGAGGTGTTTGTACGCGATATTTACGGCAACGAGAGCAAGGGGAAGTCGGATCATTTTGTTAACGGCTTGACCGATATGTCCTGTGCTTTCTGGATCACACATCCGGCTGTCAAAAAGCGCGTTCCCACCTGTTTTCGCAAGGATTTTGAGCTTGCCGAGCAGCCCGTGGATGCCTGCTTATACGTCGCGGGCATTGGCTATCATGAGGTGATGGTGAATGGCGAACGGATCGACGCTGCTCGTCTTGATCCCGCACACACCAACTATAAAAAGCAGGTGCAATATGCAGTTGTAACCGATTTTGCCCATCATCTGAAAGCCGGTGCAAACGCCCTTGCCGTAGAGGTCGCGGACGGTTGGAGATATAACAACACATCAATTTTCGACATCGTATTTGCGGGCAGACCCGTGGAATTTTTTGGGGATACCGCGCTGATTGCAAAGCTGGTGCTGAGATTTGCGGACGGCAGTACACAGACGATCGTGACCGATGATTCTTGGCTTTGCGGACCCGACGCTATCACCGACGTCAGCATTTTTGACGGGGAAACCTTTGATGCAAGATTGCACGATCCCGCGTGGATGCTGCCGGGTGGTGGTAAGGATTTCGTGCAGGCGGTGGTTACTCCTTCGCCTACCGAAAAGCTTGTGCCCATGACGGTTGAGCCGATTATGGTGCAGGAGATTTATGAGCCGCAAAGCATGTTCATGCTGCGTCCGGGTACGTATATCATTGATTTCGGGCAGAACATCGCAGGTGTCCCCGGCCTTGTTTTGCCTAAGGGTATGCAGGCAGGGCACACCATCACCATGCGCATGGGCGAGATGCTGGACGAGGACGGCGGGCTTTACAATCTGCCGTTGCGTGACGCGGCACAGACCGATACCTATATTGCGTCGGGTGACGAGCGAGATCTTGAGGTCTGGCAGCCCAAATTTACCTATCACGGCTTCCGATACGTAGAGCTGACGGGATATCCTTGCCCCGAGCGAGATGATATTACGGCATATGCGCTCTACACCGATATTGCCAACGACAGCGACTTTGTCTGCGGCTCAGCGTTGGTTTCCAAGCTGCACAAGAATGCCGTGCAGACCGAGAAGTCGAATATTCATTCGATCCTGACCGACTGCCCGCAGCGTGACGAGCGCATGGGCTGGATGAATGACGCCACCGTGCGCTTTACCGCCACGCCCTATAATTTCGATATCGGTCGCATTTTCCCCAAGGTCATCGGGGACATTCATGCAGAGCAGCGCGAGGACGGTGCATTTACCTGCTGCGCCCCCTTCCTGTTCGGGCAGTATCCCGCGGATCCCGTTTGCTCGTCCTTCTTGGTGGCAGGGGAGCAAACGCACCTGTTCTGTGACAATCTCGAGCTGATTGAGCAGGCCTATCCTTGGTTTGAAGCATGGGAAAAGTCCTTGCTTGCGCGCAGTGACGATTATATCGTCAATTATACCTATTACGGCGACTGGGCAGGCCCTGCGTACGCTTGCCGCTCGTTTGAGGACGCAAACAGCGCCGTGACCGATGGACGCTTTATGTCCACGGGATTTTCGTATTATAACTGCGCAGCACTTGCCCGCATGGCAAAGGTGTTGGGCAACCGAGATAAGCAGGCCGAATATGAGGAATTGGCAAACAAGATCAAAACCGCCATGCTGAAAAAATGGTGGGATGCCGAAACAGCCCAAATGGCGGGCGGCTCGCAGGCCTCGCAGGCGTTCTCGCTCTGGCTTGGCATCCTTCCCGAGGCTGATTGCCAAAGAGCGGCGGACGTTATGGTAAACGATCTGCGCGAGCGGGGTTACAAGTTCACCACGGGCAATCTCTGCACGCTCTACATGCTGGAAATGTTGGCAAAATACGGCTACGTAGATGACGCGTGGGAGATTCTGACAAGCGAGGAATACCCCTCGTACGGCTACATGATCCAGAACGAGGCGACCACCGTTTGGGAACGCTTTGAGCTCAAAAAAGAGGACGGTATGAATTCGCATAACCATCCCATGTACGCTTCTGTGGATAAGTGGCTGTACAGCACGCTGTGCGGCATTAAGCCCACAGCCCCCGGATGCGCCGAGTTTGAGATCGCACCGCATTACCCGACGGGGCTGCTTTCCGCACAAGCCCACGTGGATACGGTCAAGGGGCAGGTGAGTGTGCGTTGGGTGCGCCGCTTCGGACATATCGCGCTTTACGTCACCGTGCCGTTTGGCACATCTGCCAAGATCCGCTTGCCCGACCGCACCGAGACGGTAGGCAGCGGCTCGTATACCTATCAATGGGATATATAAGGAGGTTTAACATGAAAAAAGTCGTATTATTGGGTGACTCTATCCGCGAGATCGGCTACGGCCCTGTCGTGCCCGCACTTTTGGGCGAGGACTACGAGGTCTGGCAGCCCCCGGAAAATTGCCGCTTTGCGCTGTATACGCTGCGCATGACCTTTGATTACAGGCCTTTTATGGAGGGCGCAGACGTCATCCATTGGAACAACGGCCTTTGGGACGTGTGCCAGCTTTGGGAGGACGGTCCGTTTACCTCGCTTGAAAATTATTGCGATACCATGGTCAGAATCGCGCGTATTCTCAAGGGCTACGCCAAGACGGTCATTTTTGCGACAACCACGCCGCCCGACTCCGAGATGCCCGGGCACGATCCCGCAAGACTTGCCGCTTATAACAAGGCGGTAACCGAAAGACTGCAGGCTGAGGGCATTGTCATCAACGACCTGTTCTCAACCATCAATGCCGACATTCCCGCCTATATCTGCCCGGACCACATTCACCTCTCCGAGCAAGGGATCAAGGTCGCCGCAAAGCAGGTCGCGGAGTGCATTAAGAAGTACGCGTAAAAAAAGAGCAGCCCGATGGGGCTGCGGAAATAGCGGTAAAAGCAGGAATTTGTTCGATTTTGAGCAGATTCCTGCTGTTTTTCTATCATTATAGTTTCATTCGCGATATAGAACTTTTCCGATGTGTTCGGACAGCCCCTTCCCCTCGCTACGCTACGCGGCGAGGAACAATCTGCTTGCAGATAATTCCCCTGTGGGGACGGCTGATTGTAAGTTGCCCGGATCAAAGA
>JAZNZB010000020.1:0-68454 GCA_045594705.1 Eubacteriales bacterium | reverse complement strand
CCGCAAGGCTTCAATATCACTATCGCGGCAGCGATAATATCACTCCGACGCAGTCGGAATATCACTCATATAGCAAAAAGAGAGAGCTTTGCGAAATGTCTTTTCGCATGACTCTCTCTTTTTACCGCTAATTCAGCAGCCCCATTTCCTGCCGTTTCTTGCGTTTATTTGGGATCAGTCTCTCTTCTTGATGCAAACAGCACCCAGGGAGATCAAAGCCAGAGCAACAACGCCTGCACCGATCACGCCGCCGCAGCCCTCTTCCTTTTCCTCTCTGGGAGGTCTGGTGCCTGCTTCGGTGGTGGGAGCCTCAGTGGTGGGTGCTTCGGTGGTGGGAGCCTCGGTGGTGGGCTCTTCGGTCTCTTCCTCGTCAAAGTCGCACCAGGTAATTGCCTCATCCTCGGTCTTGAACATTGCAAGCTCCATGATGTAAAGCAATTCGCCCTCGTCCATGCCCACAGGGTCAATTCTGAACATGTTGACCGCGCCTTCCCACAAGCCGTCAAGGTTGTAGATGAAGTATACGAATCCGTTGCCCTCGCCGCAGTATTCACTGGTTACGGAATATCCCGCCGTTGCACCGGTGATGTCGCCTGACCCGTAGAAGATTTCAATGTCGTCGTAAAAGCCGTCTTCGGGAACCAGAACCTTCAGAACGATGTAGCCGACGTCCTCACCGTTCATGGGGGTCAGGTCGTACTTTTTGCAATATGCCTTGTAATCAAAGGTGAAGTTGGGGTCCGTGGGTTCTTGGATGTTAACCTTGACACCTTCCCATTCGCCCTTTTTGGAAAGACCGCTGCCCTTAGCAAGACCGCTCATGCCGACGATGCAGTTGGGTCTGGATGCCAGGTCGCCATTGAATACGACTCTGTCAGCAGTGCGCTCAACGGTCGCGCCTTCTTCGGTAGTGGCTTCTTCTGCGGCAGTGGTCTCATCTGCCGCTGTGGTTTCTTCGTTTGCGTATGCGCCAAGAGACAGGCAAGCAGCCAGCATCAGTGCGCACATCAGAACAGCTAACAATTTTTTCATGATGATCCTCCTTGTATTTTGGGGTTTATGAGTTTATTATAAACGATTTTCCGTTATCTGTCAATCATTTTTTGCTAAGATTCATTCTTGCAGGAGCAGGGCTTGGTGAAGAATCCCGTCAGATCCATCTCCCATGCTCCTTGTGCGTTTTTACGAAAGCCGATGGCCTTGATCATGCCCTCGTCCTGTACCTCGCCCGTAAAATATGCCAGGTGCACGTCGCAAAGGTCAATGAAATTAAGCGCAGCGCGGCCTGCGGTGAACATGGCCTGATAAGCGTCCACGTCGGGCAGCGAGATCAGCGTGTGCACCTCGCCGTGATCGGCATAAATATTGAATTGGCAAACACCCGAAAAGATGCCCTCGTCCCAGACGCTGTAGCAAAAATCCTCGGGCAGATATTCCACACCGCAGGTCCGGCAGTATTGTTCTTGTGTCTGCTTGTCCTGAATCGGTACAACCTTAAACATGATCTTTCTCTCCTTTCAGATATGCGACCTGATTGCTTGTCAGTCGCACATATTTGCCCTCGGGCAGCTCACCCAGTTCCAGTTCGCCAATTGCGACACGCACCAGCTGCTTGACGCGCAAATTCTGCATCTCGCAGATGCGGCGGATCTGGCGGTTGCGCCCCTCGTAAAGCGTCATTTCAAGCAGGGTTTCATGTTCACCCTGTGCAAGCTTATGTACGCGGATGGGCTGTGTGATATAGCCGTCCAGATCGGCAGGGGAGGCAAGCCCGGTCATTTGTGCCGTGGTGGGATGGCCCGCCACCAGCACGTGATAGATCTTGGGAATATCATGGCGCGGATGGGTCAGGCGGTTAGCCAGCTCACCGTCGTTGGTCATGAGCAATAGCCCGGACGAATCCATGTCCAGTCTGCCCACGGGATAGACGCGCGTGCCGACGGACTTGGTCAGCGTAGCCACGGTAGGACGCCCCTTCTCGTCCGACATGGTGGTCACAAAGCCGCGCGGCTTGTTGAGCATAAGATATACCTTGCCCGTCTGCTTGGGGGGCATAATTTTTTTGCCGCCGTATTCCACCACGTCAAGCCCGGGTGTGATTTTTTGCCCCAACTCGGCCACAACGCCGTTGACCTTGACACGGCCTTTTTTGATTTCTTCCTCAGCCGCGCGACGCGAAAGCACGCCGCAATCGGTAAAGTATTTGGAAAGTCTGATCGGTTCGTTCATAAAAGTTCCTTCAATTTAATCAATAGTGCGCGCAACCAGCGCGGCAGTGCGCGTTCGCTTCTGCGCGCTTGTACCTCATATGCGGCATATAGCGGTGCGCGGGCGATCTCCTCGCCGTCCAGCATCCAGACCACGTCGCCCACGTATTCGCCCGCCTTGATGGGCGCATACAAAAAATGCGAGGCTTGAATATGGCATGCGATCTCGCCTCGGTTGCGCGGCAGCGTGACCGATATATCCGTGTCGGCATGCAGATAGAGCGCGCTTTGCGTGCCTCCCACCACGGGCAGGGAGGTCATGTATGCGCCGGCTTCGGTCAGCCCGACGCGCTCGTAAGCAGCAAAGCCGCTGTCTAAAAGTGACGTGTGCGTGCGCCAGTCATCGGGGCAATCCAGCGTGACACAGATCAGGCGCACACCGTCGCGCTCAGCCGCACTGACCAGGCAACGTCCGCTCTTTTTGGTAAATCCGGTTTTGACGCCGATGCACCCTTGGTATGAGGCAAGCAGCCTGTTATGATTGCGCAGCACGCGGGCACCCTGTTGCTCACGCAGAGGGATCACCTTTTTTTGTGTGGAAACAATGCGCAAAAAATCCTCGTTCTCCAGTGCGTGCGCGGTAATGCAGGCAAGATCGTAGGCGGTGGTATAGTGCCCACTTGCGTCAAGCCCGTGAGGATTGGCAAAATGCGTATTGAGAAGCCCCAGATCCTTGGCCTTTTGGTTCATCAGTGCAGCAAAGCCTTCAATGCTGCCCGCCACCTCGTAGGCAAGTGCGGCTGCGGCATCGTTGGCAGAGGAGAGCATGAGCGCGTAAAGCAGCTGCTCGATTGTCAACAGCTCACCCGGATACAGATAGACCGAAGAGCCTTCGGTGCCCACCGCGCGCTCGTCTATGCATACGGTTGCCTGCAGATCGCACCTCTCCAGCACCACAAGCGCGGTCATGATCTTGGTGGTGGATGCCATGGGCATGCGCGTGTGCGCATGCTGCTCGTATAGCACGCGACCACTCTCCGCCTCGATCATGATCGCACTGCCCGCATATACGGGAGTGCCCGGTGTGACGTCAAAGGTCAGCGCGCCTGCAGGAAGGCATAGTGCACCCATACAAAGGACAAGACAAAGCAGCGCACAGAAGGCGCGCAGGATCGGTTTTTTTTGCATAGTACCCCCATTGGAAAGCCGTATTTGTTACAATATACGGCTGTAAGAGGGAGAGTATGTCTTATTCCTGCTCGTTTTCGGTTTCGGGACTGATTTTGGGCAGGGGCTCACCGTCCTGCTTCATTTCGTTGAATTTATCGAAAATGACCTTGAGACGGTATACGATATCGGGCGTGCGCTCAAGCAGATCTGCCACCTGCTCAATGGTGTCCTTGGGCGCCTTCTGGCCTACGTTGATCATTTCCACGCGGCCCTCGTGAGAGACGACCAAAAAGCCGACGGGCTGAACCGAAAGTCCGGTGCCGCCGCCACCGCCGAAGTTCTTTGCGGTGCTGGATTCCTTTTTGCCGTCAAAATCCACGCCACCCGAGGCAAAGCCCATGGTGATCTTGGATACGGGAATGATGGTTACGCCGTTGGAGGTCTCCATGGGAGTACCGATGACGGTGTTTGCATCGATGATCGAGCGGATGTTTTCCAGGGATTCCTTGATGATCTCTTGGATCTTGTTGTTTTCAGAAGACATACTGAGTGTTCCTTTCATATATGTAAATTCATTGTTTTTGCTCGGTTGGTTGTGTGGGATTTGCCTTGATGAATAGCGAATTTTTGTGCTTCAGGATGATGGGGAGCAGCGAGAGCAGCGTGTGCAGTGTGCGAACGATGCCGAACGAGATGATCAGCGAAAAGTCGGTTTTTGTCTTCTCGCCCGTGTAGTCGGGTACGATGCTGACGTCGGCTTTGCTCACACGCAGTCTGGCGTGTGCGTCCAGCACAGCAAGCAGATTGGAGAGCGCTGCCCAAAGCCCTCCGCAGATCAGCGCAGTCTGCGCGGCGTCCTTGCCGACAACGCGCACGTGCAGACGACAGACGTGGATATGCAATCCCTTGCGCGTGCCCTCAAAGAAGGCATCGATGATCTCCGCGATCATCTGTAACAGGATCTCAATATTCAGCTTATCCTCGGGCTGCTTGGGCTTGGGCGCGGCTGCCTTGGCGGGAGCTTTCTTTTTTTGCGCCTTTTTCTCGGCACGCTTTTGCATCAGCGCGCGGTAAAGTGCGTTTTGGCGGACCATTTCCAAATAGTCCTCGGGGCGGCGTGCATACTTGGCAGCGGCACGCGCGGCTTTTTTCTTGGTATAGGTGCGCAATCTGCGCAGCTTTTTGGGAGGACGGGGAAGAGAGGCGACGCGAATTCCTCCCACGTACAGCTTAAATGAAAACGTATCTCTGTAGCCGATCTTGATCTTGACGCGCAAGAGCAGCAGCAAGAGCACAAGCACGGCAACAAAAGCAGCGATGAAAGCAAGTATGATCAGCAAAATCTTGATAGCGGGCGGCATGGCGACCTCCTTTCCGTGAAAAATCGGAAATTTGCCATCGGCAAATTTCTACCATAACGTTCCGCGTTCAGCGGGACATTTCACTCGCGCGGTGCGCGAATTTCACTTTTGCGAAGCAAAAATTTCTCATTTTGCCCATGGCAAAATATTTCATTGAGATGCATTCAACGCTTGCGTTGGGCGCATTGCTCAGACCTCTGCGCGAGCGTCGTCCTCGCTGACCTCGGTATATTCCCCCTCGGGCAGAGCCTCTTCGGCATCTGCTGTCTCTTCTTCGGCCTCGGAAGCCTCGGCATTTGCGTCTGCCTGTGCGGCTGCAATGCTCAGTGCCTCGGTCTCGGGCAGCTCGGAAAGCGAATTCAAGCCAAACACACGCAAGAATTTATCTGTGGTGACGTAAAGCATGGGACGGCCGGGAGCGTCCAGTCTGCCGCAAGCCTCGATCAGGTTTTTGTCGAGAAGAGAGCCGACGGCATAAGAGGAGTCCACACCGCGCACTGCGTCCACGTAGGCGCGGGTCACGGGTTGGTTGTATGCCACGATGGCAAGCACCTCCAGAGAGGATGCGGAAAGGTTGCCGCCTCTCTTGATGCCAAGGGCCTCGCGGATGTAGGGCATGTATTGCTCCTTGGTGGTCAGCTGGCAGGTCTCGGGCAGGCACAGCATCAGAATGCCGCGGCCGGACTTTTCATATTCGGTTGCCATGTGCTCGCAAAACAGTCTGACGTCATCCGGGGTTAAGCCCAGCACCTCTGCGAGCTTATCGTATTTGACGGGATAGCCTGCGGCAAACAGAATGGCCTCAATGGCTTCGCCGATATCGGTTATGGTAGGCATTTGTTGTTCATTCATGCTGTAGTTACCTCACTGTCTTGGCTTTGGGGTTGGCGTTGGTCGGCGGGAATGGGATTGATACGAAGTCTTGCGTTGGAGCGATAGAGCGAGTGCTCGTCGGCATCCTCGTCGTCAAGCAGAATGTCTCGCACCTTAAGCAGCTCCAGAACGCCTAAAAATATGGCGATCATGTCGGCATGAGACACCGAGTCCGAGAGCAGCTCCTCCATGGGGGTCCATTCCTTTTTCTGCATGCGGTGCAAAATACCCACGATCTTAGCCTCAACCGGTACGATCGGCTTGGAGATCATAGGGGAGAAGACTACCTTCTCGTTGCCTTGGTTTGCCTCGTTGTAGGCAATGATGCGACGCACTGCTGCGCAAAGAGAGGTGACCTGTTGGTCGTCCACAAAGGTCTTGTCGATCGAAATTTCGTCGGTATCCTTGACCATTCTGCCGCTGTATCGCTCGTATCTGAGCTTGAGCTTGGCAGCCCCCTCCTTGGCCTGCTGGTATTTCAGCAACGCATCGGCCAGCTCTGCGCGGGGGTCCTTTTCGTCGGCCTTTTCGTCACGCGGGAGCAGCATTTTGGTCTTGATCAGGATCAGCTCACTGGCCATGACCAGGAATTCGGAGGCAACCTCTAAGTCAAGCTTCTGCGCCTGCGCGATGTAAGCGATATATTGGTCGCAGATCAGCGCGATCGGAATATCCTCGATGCTGACCTTGTTTTTTTGGATCAGCGTCAAAAGCAGATCCAAGGGACCGTCAAAGTCAAAGGATTCAATTTTATACTTTAATTCAGCCATACTGTACCGTCCACTGTCAAAGAATCAGGTTGAGCAGGAGAGTTGCCAAAAATGTCAGAAGATTCATGGTGTTGTCCATGATGAAGCCTACCACGATGCCGATAGGATTGTATCCAATGCGGGAAAGGATAAAAATGATCGCCATGATCACAATACCCGTGTAGCGCTCATACTGCATGACCTTGAAGTACCACTTTGTCGGCAGGAATACGTATGCAAAGCGCGATCCGTCAAACGGAGGTACGGGAATGAGATTGAATACGGCAAGGGCGATATTGAGAAAAGCAAGCGCATCTAAGAACAGAAGCAGTACCTTGATCCACACGATTGCCCAGGGGTCAACGCCTGCAACGATGCAGATCACGACGGTCAGCACGTACAGTACCATGCCCAGAAAGCCGAGCAGCAGATTGGACACAGGGCCTGCAATGCCGGAAAGTGCCATGCCTACACGCGGATTTTTGAAGTGACGCGTATTGATGGGTACGGGCTTTGCCCAGCCGATCCCAAACAGCAGCATGAAGATAAATCCAATAGGATCCAGATGCTTGAGCGGGTTGAGCGTCAGTCTGCCCAGGTTGCGGGCAGTCGGGTCACCCAGCTTATAAGCCACCCAGCCGTGCGCCGTTTCATGCAGGCACAGAGAGAGTACGATTACGGGAAGAGAGAGCAGCACCGAGATCAACGCATCGCGGCTGAAGCCCTCGGAAAGTAAAGAAAGTAACATAATTTACCTCGAATAAATTGGATCGGTTACGTCATAAGCCAAGAGGTCCTCGTAGGTTTCGCGGCGCACCACCACGCGTGCCTGCCCGTCCTTGATCATGACCAGCGGTGGGCGGGGGAGCTTGTTATAGTTGGAGGCCATGGAGTGCTGATATGCACCCGTGACCAGCATGGCGAGAATATCGCCTCTTTCGGGACGCTGCAGCATCATTCCCTCGCCCAAGAGGTCGCCCGATTCGCAGCATCTGCCCGCAACCGTGGCGCAGAAATCTGCAGGGCGGTCGGCCTTGTTTGCAATCAGCGCGGTGTAGGGCGACTGGTAGAGCGCATATCTTGGATTGTCGGCCATGCCGCCGTCTACCGATACGTAATTCTTAAATCCGGGGATCTCCTTGACAGATCCCACGCTATACAGTGTCACGCCTGCCGCAGCTACCAGTGAGCGACCGGGCTCCAGGATGATGCGGGGCATCTCCACCCCGTTTGTACGGCAAAGATCCTTGACCTTGGCGGCAATGGCTTTCATGGTGCCGTCAATGTCGAGCGTGGGCTGCTCCTCGGTGTATTTTACGCCAAGACCGCCGCCCAGATTGAGCTCGGTAAGTGGGGCTTTATGCTTGCGGATCATGTCAGCCATAAAGGCTACCATGATCTCGGCAGCGTCCACGAAGGGCTGCGCATCAAAGATCTGTGAGCCGATGTGGCAATGCAGACCCTGCAGATCAATGCCGGGGGTGTTCAGAGCAGATATGACGATCTGCTCAGCCTGTCCCGTTCCGATGGCGGAGCCAAATTTGGAGTCAATACCGCCTGTGGAGATGGCCTTGTGTGTGTGCGGGTCAATGCCGGGCGTAATGCGCAACAGGATGCGCGCGCGCATGCCGCGTGCGCTTGCCAGCTCGCCAAGAGCGATCAACTCTTCGTGGTTGTCCACCACAAACGTGCCAACGCCCATGTCAAGTGCCATGGCAAGGTCTGCATCGGTCTTGTTGTTTCCGTGGAAATAGATGCGCTCTGCGGGGAAGTCCACGCGGTCGGCAATATAAAGCTCACCGGGCGAGACGCAGTCAATGCCCATGCCTTCGTCTGCCGCGATGCGGTAGATCTCGGCGCAGCAAAGTGCCTTGGAGGCAAAGAGAGGAAGCGCATCTGCGCCGAAATATTGCGCGGCACAGGCCTTGTAAAGGCGCATCTGCGAGCGGATATAATTCTCGTCCAGGAGATTGACCGGTGTGCCGAATTCTTCGGCAAGCTGTACGGTGTCAAGCCCGCCTACGGTCAGATGCCCTTGCTCGTTGATATCAAAATGGGGATAAAGAAGCATACTAATACCTCAAAAATACGATTTAAATTGAAATTTGCCTCCCGGCAAATTTCTACCACAACGTTTCGCGCAGCGAAACATTTCACTCGCGCGCAGCGCGAATATCACTTTGCGACAGCAAAATATCACGTTTCGCCCATGGCGAAACATATCATCCCAACGTCAGTTGGGACTTGGCAGATCCGCGTGCGCGCAGATTACCTTCCAGACCTCGCTCTTTCCCTCTCCCTTGAGCGCGGAGAAGGGAATGATGGGCGTGCCCTCGGCAATCAGCGGGTGAGAGGCCAGCGCGGCAAAGCTTTTTTCGCGCTCGGTTTTGTTGAGCTTATCCACCTTGGTGGCCACGATGGCGTAGGGGATTTCGCTCTGATTGAGAAAATCCACCATCATCTCGTCGTCGCGAGTCAGCCCCACGCGGCTGTCCACCAGCTGCAGCACAAGGCAGAGCAGGTCAACGTTGGGGGTGTTGGTGAAATAGCCGTCGGTCAGCGCGCTCCATTTTGCCTTGTCCTCCGGCTTGCGGGCTGCAAAGCCGTAGCCGGGCAGGTCGACCAGGAACAGCTTTTTATCTACGTTATAAAAGTTGACAGTAATGGTCTTGCCGGGTGCACCGGATACGCGCGCCAAGGATTTTCTGCCCAGCAGCGTGTTGAGCAAGGAGCTCTTACCCACGTTGGAGCGGCCGGAAAAGGCCACCTGCGGAATGGGATTGGTGGGGAATTGCTTGGCAAGTCCCGCGCTGATCTGCAGCTGCGAATTCTGTGTTTGTAAAGCCATTATTGAACCTCTTTGAATGATGTAGCGGGCACGCGGCGCGTGCTCTCGGTCATGGGAAGATAGTCGGTCTTTTCGGGTTTCTCGGGGGATACGGACAGCGTGATTGCTGCTTGGGGCTGCACCAGTGCTACAGCCAGTACGTCCTCAATGCGGCTGCAGGGCACGAATCTGACATGCTCCTTGACCTCGGGATCAATCTCCCAAAGATCGCGCAGATTGTCCGCGGGAATGCAGACCGTGTCCGCACCTGCGGCATAGGCCGCCAGTGATTTTTCTTTAAGCCCGCCAATGGGCAGCACGCGGCCGCGCAGCGTGATTTCGCCCGTCATGGCAACCGTTCTCTTAACGGGAATATTGGCCAGCGCGCTGAGCATGGCAGTTGCCATGGTCACGCCTGCACTGGGGCCGTCCTTGGGCACTGCACCCTCGGGTACGTGAATGTGAAGATCCTTTTTGGTATAGAAATCGGTGGGAATCCCGTATTCCGCTGCAACCGAGCGCACCCAGGTCAGTGCGGCCTTGGCACTTTCCTTCATGACGTCGCCAAGCGAGCCTGTCAGCTCGAGCTTTCCCGTGCCGTCGGTCACGGCGACCTCCACACGCAGCATATCGCCACCCACCTCTGTCCAGGCAAGGCCGTTGACCTCGCCGATCTGATCGATGGGGGCTATGGCGTCCGGCAGACGCTTGCGCGGTCCGAGATAGTCCTTGATGTCGGCAGCGTCGATCACGATTTTTTTGCATTCCTGCTCGATCATTCTCTTGGCTGCCTTGCGAGCAAGCTCTGCAATGGCGCGCTCCAGATTACGCACGCCCGCCTCACGGGTATAGTATTCGATCAGCTCGTCCACGGCTGCATCGGTGATTTTGACCGTGCGCTTGGAGAGTCCGTGGCGGTTAAGCTGCTTGCCGATCAGATGGTTCTTTGCAATGCTGCGCTTTTCGCTTTTGGTATAGGTTTTGAGCTCAATGATCTCCATGCGGTCGATCAAGGGGCGCGGTACCGTCTCCAGCGTATTGGCCGTTGCGATAAACAGACAGTCCGAAAGATCGAAGGGCAGCTCCACAAAGTGGTCGCGGAAGAATTTGTTTTGCTCGGGATCCAGCACCTCAAGCAGCGCAGAGGAGGGGTCTCCGTGCGCGCTGATCGAAAGCTTGTCGATCTCGTCAAGCAGAATGAGCGGATTGCGCACACCCGCGCGGGAGACCGCGTCGATGATTCTGCCGGGCATCGCGCCGATGTAGGTCTTGCGGTGGCCGCGGATGTCGGCCTCGTCACGCACGCCGCCCAAAGAGACGCGTACGTACTTGCGCTTCATGGCGCGGGCGACCGATGCGGCGATCGAGGTCTTGCCCACACCGGGAGGGCCGACTAAGCAAATGATCTGATTTTTCAGATCGGGAGAGAGCTGCTTGACAGCCAAGAATTCCAAAATACGCTCCTTGACCTTGTCCAGACCGTCATGATCTGCGTCCAAAATCTTCTTGGCTGCCGCGATGTTGACGCGGTCCTTAGTGCTCTTATTCCAGGGCAGGGAAAGGCAAACGTCCAGATAGTTCTCCAGCACGCCCGCCTCGGCCGAGCCGAAGGGAGTGCGCGACAGGCGATCGTTTTCCTTGAGCAGCTTTTTCTCTACCTCCTCGGGCAGATGCGCCTGTGCGATGCGTCTTTTGTTTTCCCAGATCTCGTTGTCACCCTCGCCAAGCTCCTCCTGCAGGGTGCGGATCTGCTCACGCATGTAATATTCCTTTTGATGGCGTGCGATCCTCTCGCGCACGCGGGAGTTGATCATGGCGTCGCATTCTAAGATCTCAGCCTCGTGATCCAGCATCATGGTCACGGTTTCAATACGGATCATGGGATCAAAGCATTCCAGCACGGTCTGCTTGTCCTCGGGGCGCAGCAGCACGTTGGATGCGATGATGTCGGCCAGCACACCGGGATCCTTTTGCGCACGGGCCGCGTGCAAAAGCTCCTGACCGGATGCGGGAAGATGGTGCAGCACGCGCTCCATGGATTCCAAAGCGCGACGCATGTATGCCTCGGCACGGATACCGCCGTTGTCACGCAGTGCGTAGGATTTGCACATGACCTCAGCGTAGGATACGCCGTCGGCGGGGTGCAGGGCAGTCAGCATACCGCGGGTCATACCCACGGCAATGGCGCGGCTCTGTCCGTCACCCGATTTGACCATTTGTCTGATCTTGGCGACAGTGCCCACGCGATACAGCTTGGAGAGCTCGGGCTCGCCGCTGTCCGGCTCTGCGGGATTGCGCAAAGAGACCAAAAGCACGGGGAGAGAGCCTTGTGCGGCAAGTCTTGCCGCTTCTGCCGAGCCGAAGCTGTCGTCGGCTACGTCAAAATTCAAGGTTGCGCCGGGAAAGGCGACAATGCCGCGTAAGGCAATGACGGGCATGGTCAGCGTCTCGGCCTTTTCGATATATCCTGACATAAATAAAAATTCCTTTCGTAACAGGGGATTGCGATATATTTACAATTCAAAAGAACGGATAACACTATATCAATTTAGCATTATAACACAGCAGCGTAAAAAATGCCATACCTTTCAAGGTTTATTTACAATTATAATATAATATTTTCAAAAAAATGCGCAAAAAAACGGAATCGGCATAAACCGATCCCGCTTCCGTATCCGTCCACGAAAAACGTCCTGTGTGAACGGAGCAGGTACAACGTTTGGCGTCTTTGCACGCTTGATACCATGAGATTGATATTCCACAAAGTCCGACTTGAGCTGTACTTTTGCGACGGAACATCCGCTTCCGTCGAGCAAGATTATTATACCGCATCAAGCACGATTTGTAAATTAGCAAAGTTGACGATTTTTGACGAGATATTTCGTGAAAAGCACTACGGGTGAGAAAATCGTTATGTTTTTTCAAAAGCATTTTGGCTATTTTCCCGATAGACATGCATGTCGTACCGAACGCTTGTTCCGCGTGGCGCTCCGAGCAAGCGCATTGAGCGCACCTGCGCATTGCGGGGAGTATGTCTGCCCGGGCAAAACGGCGCGAATGATCCGAAAAAAATGCCTGTGAAAAACAAACGTAAAACAAAGAAAATTTTTTCGAAAAGCTATTGACAAATCTGTTTGCTTGTGGTAAAATAGCACGGTAAATGAAGTGAAGCCCCTCGGTTTCCACCCTGCCGCCGTGAGCGCGCATGGGTTGATATTCTCTTTTCTTGTGTCGGCAAAGGTCGGTGCAGTGGGCGTACGGGGGCAGAATGCTTCTGTACGATTTTTATTTTTCGGAGGTGCATACCCATCGCTACCAATCAAAAAGACACGCTTATTAATGAAGAGATCAACTGTGCGCAGATCCGCGTGATCGGCACTGACGGCGCAATGCTCGGTATCATGAGCTCTGAAGCGGCACTTCAGATGGCTTACGACAAGTCTTTGGACCTTGTGATGATGTCTCCCGATGCAAATCCCCCCGTTTGCAAGATCATGGACTACGGCAAGTATCGCTTTGAAAAGGATAAGCGCGAAAAGGAAGCCAAGAAAAAGCAGCAGGTGATTGAGATCAAGGAGATTCAGCTTTCCTGCCGCATTGACACCCACGACTACGAAACCAAAATGAAGCGTGGCCGCAAGTTCCTCGAGCAGGGCAACAAGGTCAAGGTCGTTCTGGTGTTCCACGGCCGTGAGATGAGCCACCAGCAGCTGGGTAAGGACATGATCGACAGATTTATTGCGGACGTAGCGGACCTTGGTACGACAGACAAGAAGCCCGTACTCAACGGTAAGCTGCTCAGCGTTGTGATCTCCCCCGTAAAGAAAAAATAACATTGTTCATTTTATTAGCCCGAAGGTGCGCCCTTTCCATTGCGCCCCGAGGGAAAAATGATAGTGCCAAAGGCACGCCAATCAAAATTGAAAAGGAGAAAAAGTAAAATGGGAAAGGTTAAGACACATAAGGCTTCGGCTAAGAGATTTTCCGTTACCGGAACCGGCAAGGTTAAGATGAACCACAGCCACCACCGCCACAAGCTTGGCATCAAGGATCAGAAGAGAAAGAGACATCTGCGCACCGGTGCAACCATCGCAAGCGCAAAGGTCGCTGCAAACATCAGAGAACTGATTCAGAAGTAATCGGAAGAAATTAGCAGAAGGAGGATAAGAAAATGGCAAGAGTTAAGGGCGCGATGATGGCGCGTAAGAGAAGAAATAAAATTCTGAAGGCTGCAAAGGGCTACTGGGGTGCAAAATCCAAGCACTTCAAGATGGCTAAGCAAGCAGTCATGAAGTCCGGCAACTACGCATTCGCCGGCAGAAAGATGAAGAAGAGAGACTTCCGTCGTCTGTGGATCACCAGAATTTCCGCAGCTTGCAAGGCAAACGGCATGAACTACTCCACCTTCATGAACGGTCTGAAGAAGGCTAACGTAACCCTGAACAGAAAGATGCTGTCTGAGATCGCAATCAGCGATCCCGCTGCATTCACCGCTCTGTGCGAGCAGGCTAAGGCTGCTCTGTAATTGCATATTGGGGATGCCCGCGCGTGACGCAGGCATCCCCTGTTGCATTTAATGGTGTGGAAAAAACACTTGAAAACGGAGGTTTTTTTGATGGATCAGACCCCCATGATCATCACGTCCAGACAAAACAGATACGTCACTCTGGCAGCTAAGCTACAGGAAAAAAAGCACCGCGAGAGCGAAAAATTACTGCGTTTTGACGGTGTCAAGCTATACTGCGAGGCTATTTTGCGAGGCGTGGAGATAGCGTTTATTTTGCTGGATGTGACGCTTACCGAGGCGGTGGATAGCAAGGCCAAGGCGTTGTACGGCTTTGGGCTTGACGCTGCAAACGCCCGGATTTTGACGCTTTCGCACGATCTTTTTCTCAAAATTTCGGACGAAAATGCACCCGAGGGCATCATATGTGTAGCAAAGTATATTGACAAATTTCATAAAATCGCTACAATAAATAGTAGCAGGGAGGATCTTTTGCAGCTGGCTTCTCCCGAGAGCGGCAGGATTTTACTGTGCGAGTCGCTCAGGGACCCGGGCAACGTGGGCACGGTGGTGCGTACCGCATTTGCCTTTGGGATTGAGTGGTTGATCTTGAGCGGTGACTGTGCTGATCTGTATAATCCCAAAACGCTGCGTGGCGCGATGGGTACGCTGTTCTCTCAGAGGATTCTGCGCGTGGACGACCTGCCCGCGGCGGTTGAAATTCTGCAAAGCAAGGGCAGACGCGTATATGCGGCAGCTCTGGATGAGCATGCAAAGCAGCTTGGAAGCTTTGCCTTTGATCGCACGGATTGTGTCGTGATCGGCAATGAGGGACACGGTCTTTCTTCCCTTATGCTGCAGGCGTGCTGTGAAAAGGTCTATATCCCCATGGCAGGAAATGCCGAATCTCTCAACGCATCGGTCGCAGCCTCTGTGCTGATGTGGGAAATGACAAGAGGCAATTGATCAGAAAATGAAAGGAGTCGATTGTATGAACAGAGACGAAACATTATTCTCGGTGTGGCTGTCGCTTTGCGCCGGTATTGCCAATTCCGAATACGTGTCGCTGCTTGAGCAGTTCGGCTCCGCGTATGCGCTTTTCAGAGCAGAGGACAGCGAGATCGACACGCTGGACATCAGCGACAGCTTCAAGGGAAGGCTGTGCAATAAGTCCTTGGACGAGGCGTACGGCATTTTGGAGTTTTGTCAGAAGAGCGGTGTGGGGATTCTGTGCTATGCCGATTCCTCCTATCCCTCTACGTTGCGTGCCATCAAGGCACCGCCGTGTGTGCTGTATTATAAGGGCAAGCTGCCCGATTTTGAAAAGCAGCTGTTCATCAGCATGGTGGGCACGCGCAATATGAGTGAATATGGCAAGGAAATGGCGTATAGAATAGCCTATGAGCTGGCAAGCACGGGCGTTGTGATCGTCAGCGGTATGGCACTCGGTGTGGACGCAGCGTGTGCCGTGGGTGCACTTTCGGCCAAGGGATGTACCGTTGCGGTATTGGGCTGCGGTATTGACGTGCCGTATCCCCGTCAGCATGACAGGCTGATGCACGCAATTGCGGAGCGTGGCCTGGTCATCACCGAATTCCCGCCCTCCACTCCGCCAAGAGGCTACCATTTTCCGCTGCGCAACCGTATTATCAGCGGCCTTGGCGCGGGGACTGTGGTGGTTGAAGCCGATCTTGGCAGCGGTGCTCTGATCACCGCAAGGGAAGCCATTGCGCAGGGAAAGGATATTTACGCCGTTCCCGGCAACGTAGGTGATCCCAACACCTCGGGCACCAATCAGCTCATCCGTGACGGTGCAGCCGTTGTACTGGGTGCGCGTGACGTGCTCCAGAATTACGCGTTCCTGTATCGCGACAGCGTGGACAGCGCAAGATTGATGCGTGCGCAGGAGCGTTCCGATCCCGATCCCGCAGTCTTTGCGCGGTATGGCGTCGGCTTGCCCGCCGTCGGAGTACCCGCCAAGAGCGTCAAGCAGGTGCGAGATGAGCAGGTGCGAGAGAAAAAGGTAACCAAACCCGAACCCAAACCCGAACCCAAATCCGAAACCGGGCAGAATGCGCCCGAGCCGCAAGTAAGGCAGGACGATTCCGCCAAGGCTCTGGAGGCGTTTTCTCAAAAGCAGCGCGACATGTTCGCGCAAATTCCGCTGGATAAGGCGATCTCGGCCGATTGGCTGGTACGCTGCGGATACCCCACGCACGAGGTCATGACCGCGCTGACCATGTTTGAGATCAAGGGTCTTCTGCAGTCTCTGCCCGGCGGACTTTACGTGCGCAAATAATCTCACTTCGAAAATAATATACCGTTTACGGAAAGGAAAATAGATAGTTTTATGGCAAATCTGGTAATTGTGGAGTCACCCTCCAAAGCAACAACCATCAAGGGCTACCTTGGTTCTAACTATAAGGTCATTGCCTCCAAGGGGCACGTGCGTGACCTGCCCAAGAGCACGCTGGCCGTGGATATTGAAAACGGCTTTGACGCCCACTACATCAACGTGCGCGGCAAGGGAGACTTGATCAAGGAGATCCGTAAGGAAGCCAAGCATGCATCCAAGGTGTTTCTTGCAACCGACCCTGACCGTGAGGGCGAGGCCATCTCCTGGCATCTTGCGGCAGTTTTGGGCATTCCCGTGGAAAAGACCCAGCGTGTGACCTTCAACGAGGTCACCAAGACCGCAGTCAAGGCAGCCATCAAGCAGCCCAGACAAATCGATATGGATCTGGTCGATTCGCAAAGAGCGCGCCGCATCGTGGACAGAATCGTGGGCTATAAGATCAGCCCCTTACTCTGGAAGAACGTGAAGCCCGGTCTTTCCGCAGGCCGCGTACAGAGCGTTGCGACCAAGATGATCGTGGAAAGAGAAAACGAGATCCGTGCATTTGTGCCCGAGGAATACTGGACCATTGCGGCGCATCTGCATACCGAGCAGGGTGCGGGAGTGCTGGCCCGCTTCTGGGGTGACCAAAACGGCAAGGTCAAGCTGACCTCTCAGACAGAGGCAAAGACGGTTGTGGATGCCGTACAGGGAAAGATCTTCACGGTTGCAGACGTCAAGCGTGCCACCAGACATAAGGCACCCGCACCGCCCTTTACCACCTCGACCATGATGCAGGAGGCTTCGCGTAAGCTGGGCTTCCAGTCTCAGAGAATCATGCGCGTGGCGCAGGAGCTTTACGAGGGTATCAACGTCGGCTCGGAAAACGGCGGCGCACAGGGTCTGATCTCTTATATGCGTACCGACTCCTTGCGTATCTCCGAGGAGGCACAGGGCGCAGCACTGGCATATATCGCAGGCAAGTACGGTGAGCAGTACTGTCCCGCAACCCCCAGAACCTACAAGGTCAAGGCGGGCGCGCAGGATGCACACGAAGCCATCCGTCCGACCAAGGTTGATCTGGAGCCTGCCAAGATCCGCAAATATCTGACTCCCGACCAGTACCGCCTTTACAAGCTGATCTGGGAAAGATTTGTTGCAAGCCAGATGCAGTCCGCAGAGCTGGCAACTCTGAGCGTGGACTTTACCTGCCAGGGCTATATCTTCCGCACGGGCGGCTATACCGTGACATTCCCCGGCTATATGGTCATGTACGAGGAGGCTACCGACGAAAAGGCGGACGAAAATGACCCCGATCAGATGAGCGACATCCGTCTGCCCGATATGCAGAAGGGGCAGGCGTGGAGCAGCGACGAGGTCGTTCCCGCGTGCCATTTCACCGAGCCCCCTGCTCGCTATACCGAGGCAACGCTGGTCAAGAACCTGGAGGAAATGGGCATCGGACGCCCCTCCACCTATCCGACCATCATTGCAAATATTTCAAAAAATTATGTGTCCCGTGATGGTAAGTCTCTGCTTCCCACCGCTTACGGTGAGGTGACGACCAAGCTCATGGAGGACAATTTCCACTCGATCGTGGACTACCGCTTTACCGCTCGCATGGAAAGTGATCTCGACTCGATCGAAAAGGGAAGCACCGAGATGAACAGCGTGCTTGAAAAGTTCTGGAAGGATTTTTCGGGTCAGCTGGAAAGTGCAGAAAAGGCACTTGCGGATACAAGCTACGAGCTGCCCGTGGAAAAGACCGATATCATCTGCGACAAGTGCGGGGCGACCATGATCGTCAAGAACGGTCGATTTGGCAAGTTTGCCGCTTGCCCCAACTATCCCACCTGTAAGAATACCAAGCCGCTCAACGGGGGCAAGTCTACCGAAAAGGCAGAGGGCGAACAGAGCGAGAAGAAGGTCGTGGTGGCCGATTTCAAGTGCGAGAAGTGCGGCGGCGATATGGTGCTGCGCTCGGGCAGATACGGCAGCTTCTACGCATGTGCAAACTATCCCACCTGTGCATTCACCAAGCCCAGAACCAAGGATATTGGTGTTCCTTGTCCCAAGTGTGCAAGCAAGGTGGTCATGAAATACGGCAGAAATAAGACCGTGTTCTACAGCTGTGAGAAGTATCCCACTTGTGATTTTTCGTCCTGGGATATGCCCGTAGCAGAGAAGTGCCCGAGCTGCGGCGGCACGCTGTTCCGCAAGAAGGGCAAGGCGCTCATCGTTTGCCACGATAAGGCCTGCGGATACACAAGAGAGGCAACAGAAAAGGAAATGACCGGCGAGGTTGAGGCATAATGGCAGAATATATTTCGATCCTCGGTGCAGGACTTGCAGGCAGTGAGGCTGCATGGCAGGCTGCCGAGCGCGGAGTCAGGGTCAGGCTCTATGAGATGAAGCCGATCAAGTACACCCCCGCGCACCATGCGCCCACCTTTGGCGAGCTGGTCTGCTCCAACTCGTTGCGCTCGGATGCAACGTCCAATGCAGTCGGCCTGCTCAAAGAGGAGATGCGCGCCATGAATTCGCTGATCATGCAGGCAGCGGACGCGACGCGCGTGCCCGCAGGCTCGGCACTGGCCGTGGACAGAGTGCTGTTTTCCGAGTACATTACCGATCATATCCGTAATCACCCGAATATTGAGGTGATCGAGGCTGAGTGCGATTGCTTGCCCGACGACGGTGTGACGGTCATTGCCACGGGACCTTTGACCAGTGATCTTATGGCCGCCTATATTCGTGATGAGCTTGGCTGCGGCGGATTGCACTTCTTTGACGCAGCCGCACCCATCGTGGATGCGGAAAGCATCAATATGGATATTGCGTTTTTTGCCTCCCGCTATGACAAGGGAGACGCGGACTATATCAACTGCCCCATGACGCGCGAGCAATACGACGCCTTTTATAGAGCGCTTGTCTCGGCAGAGGAGGCGGCACTCAAGGAATTTGACCGCGAGACCCAGAAGGATCTGACGGTGTTTGAGGGCTGCATGCCCGTAGAGGTCATGGCGCGCCGCGGCTATGATACACTGCGCTACGGGCCTCTCAAGCCCGTGGGTCTGATCGACCCGCGCGTAGGAAAGGAATCCTTTGCGGTGGTGCAGCTGCGCAAGGAGA
This sequence comes from Eubacteriales bacterium, assembly GCA_045594705.1. Lineage (GTDB taxonomy): Bacteria > Bacillota > Clostridia > Oscillospirales > CAG-272 > SVQP01. The sequence goes on along the minus strand of JAZNZB010000020.1, from coordinate 49,296 downwards.
ACAAGGAGGGCACCATGTATAACCTGGTGGGCTTCCAGACGCACCTGACCTTCCCGGAGCAGCGTCGCGTGTTCCGCCTGATCCCCGGACTTGAAAATGCGGAATTCTTGCGCTACGGTGTCATGCACCGTAATACATATCTGAATTCTCCCGGCCTGCTTTGTGCAGATTATTCCATGCTGTCCCACCCCAACGTGTATTTCGCGGGGCAGATGACCGGCGTGGAGGGCTACGTGGAATCAGCTGCCTCCGGACTTGTTGCGGGTATCAACGCATCAAGACGCGCAAGAGGCATGCAACCGCTCATGCTGCCCAGAACTACTATGACGGGAGCAATGGCACTTTACGTGCAGAACGGCAGCGTGGGCTCGTTTGTGCCCATGAACGCCAACTTCGGCATCATTCAGATGCCCGAGAAAAAGGTCAAGGGTGGCAAAGCAGCCAGAAATGCGGTGATCGCTGAGACTGCCATGGCTACCATCCAAGAATTACTGCCCGAGATCAATCAGTGATCCCGCGGCAGGGAAAGGACCCCTATGAACAACCCTGTGAACAGCTATCCCAGACCCTATATACAGCTGGAAGAGTCGTTGGGATACCGTTTTACAAATCCCCAATATCTGCAAAGAGCACTGACGCATTCCTCATATTCCAATGAGCAAGGGGACAAGCATCATCACCTGCTTTGCAACGAGCGTCTGGAATTTTTGGGCGATTCGGTGCTTTCGCTGGTGGTCAGCCGCTATCTGTATTCTGTTTATTCCGATCTCGCCGAGGGTGAACTGACGCGTATGCGCGCAGAGCTTGTTTGTGAGCGTGCGCTTTCTTCATATGCCGATGAAATTCATCTTGGTGATTACCTGCTTTTGGGTGTGGGCGAGGAAAAGAACCGCGGCAGAGAGCGCAGGTCCATCCTTGCTGATGCCTTTGAGGCCCTGCTGGCCGCGATCTATCTGGACGCGGGAGAGCGCGGCTTTGCTTGCGTGAACGAGCTGCTTTTGCCCTTTATTCAAAGAGAAATCGCCAATGCCGGCAATGCAGGCAGCCGAGACTATAAAACGCTGCTTCAGCAGTTTGTGCAACAGACTGAGGGCGACTTTTTGGAATACGTTACGGTTGGCGAGAGTGGCCCCGATCACCAAAAGACCTTTACGGTCGAGGCACGGCTCAATTCCAACGTGATCGGCCGCGGCCAAGGCCAGTCCAAGCGCCGTGCGGAGCAAAGCGCCGCGCGTCAGGCACTGGAGCTGTTTGGCGTACAGCCATGAGCCGACACTTAAATATCCCGATCTTCATCCCGCATCTCGGCTGCCCGCATACCTGCGTATTTTGCAATCAGCGCAGTATTTCGGGTGCACAGAGCTTTGATCCTGCAGGTGTGGACGCGCAGATCACGGCCGCTCTTGCCACGACATGCGAGAACGATACGGCCGAGATTGCCTATTTCGGTGGGTCGTTTACAGGCATAGATCACGATCTGATGGTCTATCTTCTGGACGTGGCTGAGCGGTATGTGCAAGAGCCTCTTGCGGGCAAGGCGCGCGTGGTGGGCATTCGCATGTCCACAAGACCCGACTATATCTCAGAGGAGATCATGGAAATTCTTGCGCGTTACAGTGTGCGTACGGTCGAGCTTGGCGTGCAGAGCATGGAAGACGCGGTGCTTGCAGCCTCGGGGCGCGGACATGACGCAGAGAGCGCAGCAAAGGCTTGCCGTATGCTGTCGGATGCGGGCTATGACGTGGTCGGGCAGATGATGATCGGTCTGCCGGGCAGCACCGAAGAGAGCGAGGTACAAACGGCGAGGGCACTGTGCGAGCTTGGCGTGCGCGGTGCACGTATCTATCCCACGGTAGTCTTTGCCGACACCGAATTGTGCGCGATGATGCGGAGCGGGGCGTATACGCCGCTTTCTGCCGAGCAGGCGGTGTGTCGCAGTGCTGCGGTGCTGCGCGTCTTTGAAGCGAACAGCGTGCCCGTGATCCGCATCGGTCTTTGTGCCTCGGACAATTTGTCCGATCCCGCGTGTGCCGTTGCGGGCGCAAATCATCCCGCTATTGGAGAGATGGTGCGCGGTGAGCTTTACTACCAAAAACTCAGAGAATTGCTGCCGGGCGCAGACGCAGCCGTGCAGACAATATATATTCCTGCCCGTGAGCTGTCGGTTGCGATCGGTCAGCACAGGCAGAATCTTTTGCGACTCCGAGCGGAATTCGGACAGGGGCTGCGCCTTGTGGCTGCGGACTGTACCGTTCCGACATTACAAGAAAAGGAGACGGAACATTGTACTTAAAATCGATTGAATTGCAAGGCTTTAAGTCCTTCCCGGACAGAACCAAGCTGGTCTTTGACAACGGCCTGGTGGGCGAGCAGGCGGGCGTGACCGTCATCGTCGGCCCCAACGGAAGCGGCAAGTCCAACATTGCGGACGCAATGCGTTGGGTACTGGGCGAGATCTCGTCCAAATCCCTGCGCGGTACCAAGATGGAGGACGTCATTTTCGGCGGTGCGGACAGCCGTCGTCCCATGGGCTATGCCGAGGTATCGGTGACCTTTGACAACACGGGGGACTTTGCACGATTGGACTGCCCCTACGACGAGGTAACTGTCACAAGACGTTATTTCCGTCAGGGTGAGAGTGAATATTTTATCAACCGCCGTGCGGTCAGACTGCGCGATATTTACGAGCTTTTCATGAATACGGGTATTGGCCGAGACGGTTATTCCATCATCGGTCAGGGTCGTATTGCCGAAATGGTATCCCGTAAGAGTGACGAGCGACGCAGCACCTTTGAGGACGCCTCGGGTATTGCCAAGTACCGCCATAAGAAAAACGAGGCGGAGAGAAAGCTGGCCAAGGCTGAGGAAAATATGGTTCGTATCATGGACGTATTTTCCGAGGTGCAGGCACAGGTCGGCCCTCTGGAAAAGGAAGCGGGTAAGGCCAAGCGTGCCATTGAGCTCATGGACTCCAAAAAGCGTGCGGATGTCAGCCTGTGGCTGTATGATACCGAGCGTTTTCGCAACGAGATCGGCGTGGCAGAGGATGCGCTCAAGCATTCTGCGTTCGATCTGCAAACGGCAGAGGAATCTCTGCAGGCGATGGAAAAGCAGAACGACCGCTTGTTTGAGGCTTCCCAGTCCAATAAGATGGCATCCGAGCAGCTGCTGACGCAGATTCGTGAGCAGACGCAGGAGAACCACACCTTGGACAGCGAATTCCGCGTGACCGAGAGCAATATTGCGCACACCAAGGAGCTGATCGAGGCAACCTCTTCCTCCATGGTACTTTCTCAAAAGAACATGGCAGACGAGCAGGCCGCCTGCGGTGAGCACTCCGCGCGCATTCTTGCACTTGGTGAGCAGAATGCCAAGCTTGAAAAGGAACAGGCCGATATTGCGGATGAGATCCGTACCACCAGAGCCAGGATCGCGGTGCTGGAGGCAGATATTGCCACCGCACTTTCGGATATCCGCGAGGCTGAGGCCGAGGCGACCGATATCCGCGTGCGCATCTCGGTGCTGGAAAACGCCAAGAACAGCGGCAGCGACCGCAACAGCGACATTCTTGCCGACATGGAGACCTACGAGCGTGCGCTCGAGGCACTGGCAAAGCAGAGTGCCGACAAGCAGAAAACCATCGCAGATTATCAGAAGGCTATCGACGAGGCAAACGCCGAGATCGAGGAATATAATAAAAAGCTGACCGCACTCAACAGCTCCTACGGAGAGCTTTCCGAGCAGCTCAGTGCAGGCATTCTGCGCCGTGATTCCGCGCGTCAGAGAATTCAGACCTTCAAGCACATGGAAGAAAGCTTTGAGGGCTATGCCAACAGCGTCAGATACGTCATGAACCGCTATGCCGAGGGTAAGATCACTGCGTATGGCGGTGCACCCTGCGGCAAGATCTACGGTCCGCTTTCCAAGGTGGTGTCGGTTGACGAAAAATACGTGACCGCCATTGAGACCGCGCTGGGAGCAAACCTGCAGCATATCGTGGTGGACGACGAGGAGACCGCAAAAGCAGCTATGTACGCGCTCAAAAAGGGCGAGGCGGGCAGAGCCACCTTCTTCCCCCTGACCTCCATGCGCGCGTCTACCCCCACGCCCGAGATGCGCGATGCATCCGGATACCGCGGCTATATTGCCGTGGCGGATACCTTGCTGGATTGTGACGAAAAATTCCGCGGCGTGGTATCCTCGCTGATCGGCAGAACGCTGATCTTTGATACCATCGACAATGCAACCGCCATGGCCAAGGCACTGAAATACCGTGTGCGCGTAGTCACCTTGGACGGTCAGCAGATCAATATGGGCGGTTCGTTTACGGGCGGATCGGTCAGACAAGGCTCGGGTGTTCTGGGCAGAGCAGCCGAGATCAAAAAGCTGGAGGAGACTGCCACTGCTTGCCAGAAGGAGATCGACAAGCTGCAAAAGCAGATCGACAGTCTTAAGCAGGACATTGGCGACACGACCGACGACAAGGCCTCTTGCGAGGATCGCCGTGAGCTTTTGGGCGTGCTGATGAGCACCGAGAGCGCACAGCTGGAGCAGATCAACGCCAAAATGGACGCCAACAATACGCTGCTTGAAAAAATGCGTGCGGACTACGAGCAGATCATCGCCATGAGCGAGAGATACGAGGAAGATCTGGCTGTGCTGCAGGCGGATGAGCGCAGTGCCGCGAACATGGTCAAGGAGATCACCGCGCTGCGTCAGAAAAAGGACGAGCAGCGGCTTGACCTTGAGGATCACGTGGCAGATCTCAACGATCGCATGACAGCCGTGATCATCAAGATCAGCGAGACCGCCAAGGATACCGAGACCGAGCACACGCTGCTGGGCGTTTGCCGCACGCGCGTGGATATGTATGCCGAGGAGATCCGCGCCTCTCGCGAGAGAATCATTTCGCTTGAGGACATGATCGAGGGATACACGGTATTCCAGGCGGATAACAGACAAAAATATGCAGCGGGTCAGGAAAAATTGCAAGAGCTGAACGCCAAGCGTGCCGGCATTGAAAGCGACACCATGGACTTTGAAAAGAAGCTCAATGAAATGAATAACCGCATGCGTGAGAAGATGAATCAGAAGGAGATCATTTTCCGCGAGTATACCAAGTGCGAAAACAAGCTTGCGAACTTGCGCGACGAGCTGGATAAGCTTTCAAGCAAGCTGTGGGATGATTACGAGATGACCAGAGCCGATGCGATTGCGCTGGGCTATCCCGCCATCACGCCCGAAACCCGCCGCGAAATGGTGGCTCTGCAGACCGAATGCCGTAACAAGCTGCGTGCGATCGGTCATGTGGACCTGGGAGCGGTGGAAAAATACCAAGACGTCAAGAAGAGATACGATGAGATGAACGAGCAGATCACGGATCTGGAAAAATCCAGAGCCGAGACACTTAAGATCATTGCCGAGCTGGAGGCCGAGATGAAGGCAGTCTTTGTCGAGTCCTTCAATCAGATCAACGAAAACTTTGGCCGAGTGTTTGCCGAGCTGTTCGGCGGCGGCTCTGCCGAGCTGTCTTTGTCCGATCCCGAAAATATTTTGGAGTCGGGCATTGAGATCAAGGCGGCACCTCCCGGAAAGATCATCAAGAATCTGATGCAGCTTTCGGGCGGCGAGCAGGCCTTTATCGGCGTTGCACTGTTCTTTGCGATCCTCAAGGTCAATCCCACGCCGTTCTGTATTCTGGACGAGAGCGAGGCGGCACTTGACGAGGTCAACGTAGAAAGACTTGCGCAGTACATCAAGAAGTACACCGTCGGCACGCAGTTCATCATGATCACGCACCGTCGCGGTACCATGGCTGCGGCAACCAGACTGTACGGCGTCACCATGCCCGAGCACGGCATTTCCAAGGTACTGACGCTGGATGTCAACGATATCGAAAAACAAAAGGAGAGTAACTGGGATGGCATTTTTGGATAAACTCAAGGCCGGACTCAAAAAGACCAAGGACGCACTGTTCGGCAAGGTCCATAACGTGCTTTCAAACTTCGTCCGCGTGGACGAGGATCTGCTGGACGAGCTGGAGGAGCTTCTGATTGAGGCGGACGTCGGCGTCGGTGCGACAGAGGAGATCATTGATGAGCTCCGTGAGCGCATCAAGGACGGCAGAATCAAGGAAAAAGAAGATGTGATGCGCTCTTTGCAGGAGCTGCTGACAGATATGATCGGAGAGGGCGGCCCGCTCAACCTCTCCACCACCCCGTCGGTCGTGCTGGTGATCGGCGTCAACGGTGCGGGCAAGACCACCTCGATCGGCAAGATCTCCAACCGCCTGCGTGCCGAGGGCAAAAAGGTCGTGGTTGCGGCTGCGGATACCTTCCGTGCGGCTGCGATCGACCAGCTGCAGGTGTGGTGTGACCGTGCGGGCGTGGAAATGGTACGTCAGAACGAGGGCAGCGACCCCGCGGCCGTGGTGTTCGACGCCATCAATTATGCAAAGAAAAAGCAGGCTGACGTGCTGATCATTGACACCGCAGGCAGATTGCACAACAAGACCAATCTGATGAACGAGCTTGCCAAGATCAATCGTGTCATTGACCGTGAGCTGCCCGGCGCGGCAAGAGAAAATTTGTTGGTGCTGGATGCAACCACGGGTCAGAACGCTATCATCCAGGCCAAGGAATTCGGCAAGGCTGCCAACATCACGGGCCTGACGCTCAACAAGCTGGACGGCACCGCCAAGGGCGGCATCGTGCTCTCGATCAAGCGAGAGCTGGGCATTCCCGTTAAGTTTATCGGCGTGGGCGAAAAGATCGACGACATGCAGGAATTTGTAGCTGCCGACTTTATCAGGGCACTTTTTGAACAGTAATTTATGAAGATCGTACTTGCATCACACAACAAAAAGAAGATCAAGGAGCTGCGCGAAATTCTCGCCGCAGCAGAGCTTGACGCAGAAATTTTGTCTCTTGACGACGTTGGGTTGACCGACGAGATCGAGGAGGACGGCAGCACCTTTGCCGAGAACGCGTTTATCAAGGCGCACGCTGCTGCTAAGAGCGGATATATCGGCGTGGGCGACGATTCCGGTCTTGAGGTGTACGCGCTGGACCGCGCTCCGGGCATTTACAGTGCGCGTTACAGCGGTGAGCACGGAGACGACGAGGCAAACAATCAGCTGCTGCTCAAGAATCTGGCGGATAAGCAGGACAGAAGCGGCGCATTCGTTTGCTGCATCGCCTGCGTTTTCCCCGAGGATCTTTCCAAGGGCTACTATTTTGAGGGCAGAACCGAGGGTGAGATCACACACGAATACAAGGGCGAGGGCGGCTTTGGCTACGATCCGCTATTCTACTACCCGCCCATGGAGAAAACCTATGCCGAGATGACGGCAGAGGAGAAAAACAGCATCAGTCACCGCGGTAAGGCTATGCAGCTGCTGGTGGAATTTCTGGTGCAGCGAGAAAACGGAGAACAATAAGATATGATTACAAGTAAGCAAAGAGCATATCTTCGCAGTCTGGCAACCGACCTGCCTACCATTATGCAGATCGGAAAAAACGGCCTTAGCGAAAATATGATCAAGACCTTTTCGGACGCGCTTGAAGCCCGCGAGCTGATCAAGCTGGGCGTTCTGGATAACTGTGAATATACCCCTCGCGACCTGGCAGATGCGCTTGGCGAGGAGCTGGGAGCCGAGGTTTGCGGTGTGATCGGCAAAAAGATCATTCTGTACCGTCGCTCCGAGAAAAAGAAGAATCGCATCGAGCTTCCTTAAGTATGCTGCGTATCGGGATTTACGGAGGCACGTTTTCCCCCGTGCACCAAGGACACGTAGCGGCCGCCAAGGCGTTTATGGAGCAGATGTGGCTGGACGTTTTGTACGTCATTCCCACGGGCGTGACGCCGCACAAGGCAATGGACGGTGAGGTCACGGCGGCCGAGAGACTGCGCATGTGTGAGCTTGCGTTTGCCGACGTGGAGGGCGTAATTGTCAGCGATATGGAAATCAGACGGGAGGGCAAAAGCTTTACGGTGGACACCCTGCAGGCACTCTCCGGCGAGGATCGCCGTCTGTTTCTGCTTTTGGGCACGGATATGATGCTGACGCTTGGCTCATGGCGCTCGCCCGAGCGCATTTTCGAGCTGTGCTATCCCGTCTATATCCGTCGCGAGAGCGACAAGGCACTGGACGAGGAGATCGTGCAAAGAATCGCAGAATACAACCAAACCTACGGTAAGGTGGTGCGCAGGATCGTGTCCGACCCCATCGAGGTCAGCTCCACCGAGGTCAGAGAGCGCATCCGTGCAGGGCAGAGCATTGACGGCCTTGTGCCCGAACGCGTTGCCGCATATATCAAGGAAAACGGACTATATTTATGAGAGAATACAACCAAAGCGAAATTTTGACGCTGCGCGAGCGCGTCACGGCGGACATGTCCGAAAAGCGCGCGCGGCACACGCTGGCCGTTGAGCAAATGGCCGCAAGATTGGCAGCACTTTATTGCCCCGAGAAGGAGCAAATGCTGCGCGTCGCGGCACTGCTGCACGATGTGACCAAGGAATGGAAGACAGATCGCCACGTGGCATTTTTGCAGGAGAAGGGCGTAGAGGTGAGTGCGCTTGACGTGGCAGCCCCCAAGACGCTGCACGCAAAAACGGCCGCGCTGCTCATCCCCGAGGAGTATGCGGAGTTTGCCGATCCCGAGGTGATCTCGGCGGTGCGCTTTCATACCACGGGCAGGGAAGGCATGACGCTCTGCGAGCAGATCGTGTATCTTGCAGACTATATCGACGAGTCGCGCACCTTCCCCGATTGCGTCACCTTGCGTCATGCATTCTGGGATGCAGAGCCCGAAAAAATGCCTGAGGACGCGCGCCGGGAGCACCTTTCTCGCGTGCTGGTGCAGTCGTTTGACATGACCATCACGGGGCTTTTGGAGGACGGCGCACCCGTCAGCCCGGACACGTTTTGTGCAAGAAACAGTCTGATTTTGCAACTGAGAATTGAAAAATAAACCGAAAATTGAAAGGAATATACACATGGAAGAGATCCTGAACAATGAAAATGCAAAGAAGCCCTCGCTGGTCGGTGCAACTCCTCTGCAGCTGGCAGAGGCCATTGCCGAGATTTTAGAGGACACCAGAGCCAAGGATATCAAGATCGTAGAGATCAAGGAAAAGACCGACATCGCGGATTATTTCGTGCTGGCAAACGGCACCTCCTCCACGCACGTCAAGGCATTGGCAGGCGAGGTGGAGTTCAAGATGGAAGAGAGAGATATCAAGGCCGAGGCCGTGGAGGGCAGAGGCAACAACTCCTGGATCGTGCTGGATTACAGCCACGTCATCGTGCACGTGTTCAGCCGCGAAGCAAGAGAATTCTACGACCTGGACAGACTGTACGGAGACTGATCCGAACAGTTCATAAAATATTAACAAACCTTTTTTGGCGAAAATCGGAACGAAAACACATTTTTCCCGACTGTATAGATAGAAGCCCCCAACCGCATTATGATTTGGAGGAAACGTCTATGAAGAAAAATTTCACAGCCATACTCAAGAGCATGACGGCAGGCGCGACGGCAATTTTGCTTTGCGTCCTTGCCGTCATGCCTTCTTTTGCTTTTGGCGTCTCTCCGTATCCCGGTTCGCGCGCGTACGGTGCCGCACCGCTTGCAAAAAGCAGCGTGCTGCAGCTGGAGTCCTTGCGCGTGGACGTGGACGTGGATCTGCCGCCCGAGCCCAAGCAGCAGGACAGCACCGAGAGCGTATGGAAGCATTACTCGGTGGTCGGCTCAACCTACGCGCTGTATAACCCCACGGACGAGCGCGTCAGCGAGGTCATGGCCATTCCGCTTTGCAAGGAACCCGATTATACGAGCGGAGATGAGCCGCTTGAAGCCGTGCTGCCCTACGAGGGTGCGTACAGCATCACCTTCAAGGGGCAGAGTGTCGAGGCCACTGTGCGCCATACACTTACAAAGTATCCGCAAAGGGATGATACGCGTGAGCCCATGTGGTCGGGCGCGTACGATGACCAAACACTTCCCGCGCAAGTGTATCTGACCGACGAGATGTTTTACCCCGAGCAGACCGTGACCGTACATACTTACAAAGTAAGCAATCCTGACGGCTGCAAGTTGACGGATTTTCGCTTGGTCGCAAAGGATCACCCTTACGTGGACGTTCAGGCGACGTGCGTTTACGTGGATAGCGGCGCTTGGAGCCGCGGCAAGCTGTTTGCATATGCAAGTGAGCATGGAGAAACCTTTGAGGTTTACGTGATCGGTCAGGATATCGACGCGCTTTCCTGGGAGGCCGAGCCTTGGGAGGGCGCAGAGTCCGATCCGGGCAACGTGACCGTAGCGTTTGAAGGCAAAAGGCAGATCACGTTCAAGGATCTTGCCATGCAGTACTACGATGCTGCGTACGGCGTGTCCGAAATGGATTGGTATAACGCTGTTTATTTGTATTTTGCAGATAATGGCCTGCATAGCGCGCTGCGCTCGCACAACGTGTACGAGTATCTGCAGGGCTGGCTGATCTTTGAGATCGCACTTGAACCGGGCGAGCGTGCCGAGCTGGTTACCCTCACGCCTGCGTATCCCGATATTATGAACTGGTATGCGCCCTGCGTGTACGAATACGCTTACGATATAGAGGGGCTTGGCCGCTTTGCATCGGTGGGCAGGGTCGAGCTGCACGTGCATACGCCCGGCTATGCCACGGTGGATGCAAGCTCGTATGGCTCGGATTATACCATTCCCAAGGGAGAATATAAGCTGATCATTGACCATCCCTATCCGAGCGAGGAAATGATCCTGTTCTCGGTCTGCAAGACCAAGATCCCATTCAACTGGATCGGGGATACTCTATACAGCGGCCTGGGGCTTTTGCTGCTTGTGCTGATCGTGCTCCTTGCGCTTTTCGTGCTTGCGATCATCGGTCTTGTCAAGCTGATCCGCGCCGCGATCTTGCACGCAAGAGTCAAAAAACTGATCAAAACCCAACCGAAAGATCCGCCGAGTGACCCGGAGGCGGATTGACACAGAAAAAACGGAAGAGAAAGGAGCAAAATGATGAAATATTCGATCCAAAAGCTGTCTTGTATCATGGCACTCTGCATTTTGCTTTGCGCCCTTGCCGTCATGCCTGCATCTGCTGCCATTGACCCCGCGGGGCCATATGCCGGCAGCGTGGCGGGTGGTTTGTTCGTTGCGGACGGGGCCACCGCGCTTGCGCTGGAACGTACCGAGATTGAACTGAACGCCTGTGAGCTGCCGCCCGAGAGTCGGTACAAGACCGAAGAAGAGTTTCTTGCGTACAGTGCAAATACGATAGCCACGTATACGATACACAATCCCACCGATCAGACCGTCACCGAGCGTATGTTGACGCCCATCGGCACTGATCCCTGGTATGCATACGATCTGCCGGACGGCACGGATGCAAATAAGTACACCGTGGAGATCGATGGGGAACAGGTACAGGCGCAGCAGCGCCATTCCTATACGCCGGATAACAGCTACTATCACGCACCCACGCAACTTGGAAAACGTGACCCTGCCTCAGCATTTCTTGCTTATTATTCGGATACTTACGTTCCGCACTCCCTTCTTGCACCGGATGCGACCGTTTACGTATATGCCTATCGCACCGAATACGATACCTCGCAAAAGGATAATATGTTTGAAGTGTCGGGCTCTTTGGTTGCCGATCCGTCAAGGTGCGCGGTGCTTGTCACCGATGCGTGGTATCCTGCCAATGCGTGGTATCCTGCCAATGCGGGAGAGAACAAGGTAAGAATTTCTTTTCCCGGGTTTAATCGTGAAAACCCCACCGTCTATTCGATCGGCGCAGACGTAGGAGAGGTGGCTTGGACGGTGGATGCGGACGGAGACCGATTGGACGCGCGCGTGACGTTGGTTTCAAAAACCACAATGTCCTTTTACGAGCTGATTATGAAAGGCTATGACGCGCAGGGAAGTGTATCCGAAATCGACTACTATAATGCAGTTGTTGCATATATCACGAGCAATCGGACCGAGGGTACTGCCGTGACGTATATGGGAGATACGGTGGAGCTTAATGAGAGCAACCTGCAAGCCTGGAACAGCTTTGATCTTACGCTGGCACCGGGGCAGAGTGCTACGGTGAAAGTCACGGCACCTCTGCATCCGTTTGAGCACGGTTATTACAGTCCGTCGGTATATACCTACGCCTTTGCCATGACGGCAGCGGAAGCCTGGAGCACGTGCGGACCGACAAGCGTGCGCATTCTGACCGATCTGTATTTGTGTGACGTGGATGCCCCCACTCCGAGCCAAAAGGAATATGAGCAAACCGAGGACGGCTATTGCTGGGAGGGAGATACGGATTTTGACTATCTGGTGATCTCTGTCTGCGAAAAGCAAAAACCGTTTGACAGTTCAATTATTGCATTGCTTTTGTATTTGCTTGTGATTCTGATCGCACTGTTTGTTTGTGTCATCCTTCCCGTGGCGGTGCCTTTGGCAATTCTTGCGCTGATCATCTTTCTGATCGTCAGAAAAGTAAGGAAAAAGAGAAGGGCAGCAGAGCAAATCCCGCCGCAGCCCGAGAAAATCACAGAAACAGAAGGGGAGGAAAAGGAGAAAAACGATGAAGAGTAAGCAAATCAAAGCGGCTTTCACGGCTCTCTTAGCCGCACTTCTGTGCCTGCTTGCCATCCTGCCCGCGTCCGCCAATTCCGCGCAGTCGTATTGGGAGGGCGTCAACGCTTCGGGTGTGCTGGTCACCGATGGGGAATGTCCGTTGGTGGTCGAGCACGAAACGCTGACCTTTGATATTGCGGAATTTCCCGTAAATCACTTTAGCAGCGCCCAAGAATTTCTGGATTATGATGCAAGCGTGACGGCAGAGTATACCTTTTATAATCCAAGTGACATGACGGTCACGGCAAATCTGCTGTTTCCGTTTGGCATCAACCCCTATTACGCAGAATTTTACAATTCCGAGCTGGGAGAATACGTCACCCCCGACAATGCTTCCAAATACGGAGCACAGGTCAACGGAGCAGACGTGGATACCGTGGTTCGGCACAGCTATTGGGGCGGATCGCTTTATGATTTTGACCCTGCCGAGGAAATGGCGAAGCTGTACAGCGATTACCGTACCGACAGCTTTTTGACCTTTGATTTTCCCGTATATATCTACACCTACAGCGTCAGCGGCGTGGACCGTGAGACCTACCGCGCGGCGCGTGCGGCTACGTATTTTGACGGAGCATTGGAAAAGACGCGCTTTATGCTGGAGCATATGAGCGGATACAGCTCTGATGAGAGCGGAAATGCGGGCTTTGCTTCCGTGCACCTGTCCGATCCCGAAATCACGGTGTACGTGTTTGGCGAGGACGTCGGGACCTTGGAATGGGAGTTTTATGAAAACGGCTCCCTGGAAACGCGGATCGAGGGCAGTATGAGCGTGGTGGACAAGACAAGCACCACCTTTGGCGAGCTTGCCATGCAAGCCTATGATCCCGCGTCGGGGATCGCGGCGCACGATTGGTTCAATGCAGTTGTGGCGCAGCTGGAGCAGTCGGGTAAGCCGATCGGTCTGTATGGCGGTGTCGTGAACGACTGGGATATTTCCGGGAATCTTTTGCAATGGTACGAGTATCAGATCACGCTCGCACCGGGTGAGCGTTTGACCAATACCGTAAAAGCCCCGCTTTATCCGAATATTGACGGAGGGTACGACGTTCCGATCTACGTCTATGAATATCTGACCTCGCCCGCCTCGCTCTGGAAGGAGTTCGGCACGTTGGATATTTACGTCAACACGCCGTACGTCATGGTCAAGGAACGAAAGGGAGAGTTTAGCATAGCTCCGGGGGAGTGGACCAAGACCGAGGCGGGCTACGAGCTGCACCTTGACGGTCTGCCCGAGCGGGATCTGGTGTTTACGCTCAGCTCCACGGAAAATCCCAAGCGCGTATTCAATGCCTATTCGGTGCTGATGATTGTGTTGATCCTGATCGTCGTGCTGGTCCCGGTGCTTGCCGTTGCGCTGCCCGTCGCGATTGTGATTTTGATTGTCCGTGCGATCATCAAGCGCAAAAAACGCAAAAAAATGCAGCAAGAGTGAAACCAAAACGGAAGAATCCTGTCCTGATTGATGAAGGCTAAACGAATCGGAGGACAATTTATGAATCGATATCAAAAATTTTTCAAGCACCCGGCTGCAGGCGCGATGGCAATTTTGCTGTGCGCCTTGGCCGTCCTGCCCGTGTCTGCCATGTCGTCGCTGGAGCCTGAGCCCGGTATAGACGTCTTTGGTGTCTTCCCAGAGGGGCGCAAGAGTCAGCTCTGCATGGACAGCCTGGCGCTGACCTACGATATCCCCGAGCTGCCGGCAGATGAATTTGACGAATCGGAGATCTTGGAGTCGTATTCCTCAACGCTGCGCCTGGATTATACCTTTTCCAACCCCACCGACACCGAGCAAACGGTAAAAATGATGTTTGCTGCGGGGGATCTGCCCTCGTATGCAGAGAGGAGTGCAACGAGCGCACAGCGCACCGCACTTTACACGGTCGAGCTGGATGGCGAGCGTATCACGCCCGAGCTGCGTCACGTATGGACGTCCTTTCCGCAGGGCTATCGGACCGGCTATAACGGCTACGATCCCCGTGAGTATGCCGAGGAATTGCACGACTCCTATGCGGGGCATGCACTCCTGTCGCCCGATCTGCCTGTCACGGTATATACTTATCAGCCCTATTCCGAGCTTGACGAGGACGGGTACTTTTATTACGACATGACCGCTCCCTTTGAGTACGACGCATCCCGCACGCTGATCTTTTCCGATCGCAACGTCAACGTGCTTGAGGAAAGCGGAACGCCAAGATTGCGCGTGCGCGTTTCGGAGGATTCGCTTGTGACGCTGTACGTGCTGGGCGAGGACGTCGGAGAAGTGAATTGGAAGCTGCTGGACGACGGCAAACGCGTCCAGGGTGCCGGTGTGCGCGTTGTTGACAAGAAAAGCATCACCTTTGGCGAGCTTGCCATGAGCGAGTACGACCCGAATGCAGGCATTTCCGAGCACGATTGGTACAACGCCGTGCTGGACATGATGGACTATTGCCACATGGAGGACAGCTGCCTGCTGGGATATAGCAAGCAGCAGGGCCACCGCGTGTCTGTCGAGCTGGACGTCACGTCCAATCTGCAGTGCTTTCTTACCTATGACGTCACGCTGGGCGCAGGCGAGAGTACGGTCAATTCCATTACTTTACCGGTGTATCCCGACGTCATGGACTATTACAGCCCCAAGGCAGCCACCTTCACCTATCATTTCCACGGTGGATTTGATTGGAAAACGGTAGGAAAATACACGGTCAGGATCAATACCAAGCAAAAGATCATGACCGATGAGGAAAACAGCGTCTCGATCGACGACTACAAAAAGGATCGGAACGGATACACGCTGCCAGAGCGATCCACACCCACGCGCGCCTATACTGTGACGCTGTGCAAGTGGAAAAATCCGATCGAGACCACGGGCATCGGTATGATTTTCTTCATTCTCTTATTCGCGGTCATGTCCGTTCTTCCGGGACTTTTGGCTGTGGTGGCAGCGATCGCGATCGTGGTCGTTCTGACCCTTCTGATCAGACGCCTGATCCGACGCAAAGCACAGAAAAAAGCAGAATGAAGCCAATATGACTTGACAATTTCGGGTGAAAGTGGTAAAATACAGGTAATTCTATACTAAAGAGAGGTTTTGCAAATGAAGATCAGACTCATATGCATCCTTCTCGGTATGCTTATGCTGCTTGCTGTGCTTGCAGGCTGCGTGGATAAGCCCGATCAGGGAGAGACCCCGGAAGGCTCCCAGGGCGTTACCGAAGAGGAAACGTATTGGATGAACCCTGAGCTGGATCCCGAGAAGCTGAGTGTCAGCCTGCGTGGACAGCAGGTCAATATTCTGGCGTACAATAAGTACGATATCAGCCCCGAGGAAAACTCGTCCGACCCGCTTGAGGATGCCGTTTACAGAAGAGACGACAAGCTCAAGGCTGAGCTGGGCATTGAATTCAACAATCAGTATCAGTCCGATTTCAATATCATTTCCACCAACGTCAAAAACGACGTGACCGCGGGCACGGGTGAATTCCACATCGTGTATCAGCACATGATCGAGGCAGCGCGCAGCTTGGCTCCCGGCAATTATCTGTATAACCTGACCGATCTGGAATACGTCAATTTTGATAACGAGTGGTGGGACCAGGATTGCAAGAAGGGCTTTGTCATCGGCGACAGCATGATGATGGTGTGCGGCGACCTGCTGCCCTCGACGATGCTGATCACCGCAACGGTTCTGTTTAACAAGAACCTGTTCGACCGCAACGGCTGGGATTACCCCTACGAGGACGCACGGGAAGGGAACTGGACCATGGACGATATGCTGGAGCTGACCAAGGATCAGACCAAGGACCTCAACGGTGACGGCAAGATCTTCCACGATGACGATTTCTTCGGTGTGACCGCATGGGCGGCAGACGCGGACTTCAATCTGTTCTTCGGCTCGGGCGCGACCATGTTCTCCTACGATGAGGACCACCTGCCCGTATTTGATCCCGACACCGACAGATTGCAGGCAATTTACGAAAAGATCTACGCACTGCTGATTACGCAGAATTCCTTCCACGTGATCTGGGCACAGTTCGAAACAGATCCGGGCATGTACAACAAGACCATCGACGTATTCAGAGACGGCAGAGCACTGTTCTTCCCGACCTACCTGTCCACCACCACCTCTTTGCGTGATATGGTGGACGACTACGGCATCCTGCCCAACCCCAAGTATGACGAAAAGCAGGAGGATTACCTCGGCTTTGTCAACGGCAGCGCAAGCATGGCGTGCGTGCCGGGCAGCCTGAGTGATGCCAATCTGGAGGTCGCAGGCTTTATGATGGAAGCACTGGCGTCCGCATCCTATCACATGACCACGGATACCCTTTACGACGTTGTGGCCAAGTCCAAGAACGCTCGTGATGAGGAATCTGCACAAATGGTGGATATCATCATCCGTCACAAGGTGTTTGACTTTGGCTATTCGCATTTCTCCGGTCAGGATTTCCCCTGCTTCAACGTTGCACAGACCGCGCTGCAGGCAAACAGAACCTCGATCGTCAAGGAGATCACCAACTCCGAAAGAAGAACCAGAAACGAACTCAAGAAGATTCTGAGAGCTTACGGCTACGATTGATCAACCGAATAAATCAAATATAAAGAGAGCCGGGTCACACATGACCCGGCTCTCTTGACAGATGGCAAGGTATGTGATATGATATTCGTATAAATACCGAAAACAGTGAGGTTTATGATGAAAGACAGAATTTTGTGTTTTCTTTTGAGTGCTTTGATGCTTGTGGGCTTGCTTGCGGGCTGCGCGCAAGGGGAAAACGAGCAGCAGTCCTCGGAGATAACCGAGGAAAAAGAGCAATGGGTTGCAGAGACGCTGGATCCCTCCAAGCTTGAAACGCCGCTTGCGGGGCAGGAGTTCGTCATTTTGGCGCAAAGCAGATATGATATTGGTCCGGAGGAGAATTCGTCCGATCCGCTTGAGGATGCGGTGTACCGCAGAAACGACCGACTGCAGACAGAATACGGGATCAAATTCAATAATGCCGACGAGCCCAGCCTTGACGTGATCGCGGATGCGATCAAGAACGATACGGCTGCGGGAACGGGTGAATTCAATCTGGTGTATCAGCATATGGGCAACGCTGCGTACAATCTCGCCCTGGGCGGCTATTTGTACGATCTGTCCGAGCTGGAGTTCGTGGACTTTGATCAGACCTGGTGGGACCAGGACTGCAAGAACGGTCTTGCCATCGGCGATCATATGATGATGGCCTGCGGCGACCTGATCCCCACGACGCAGCTGATCACGGGCTCGGTGCTGTTCAACAAGAACCTGTTTGATGAGCGCGGCTGGGAATACCCCTACGACGACGCCAGAGCAGGCACGTGGACCATGGACGATATGCAGGGAATGATCAAGGACCAGGCCAAGGACCTTAACGGTGACGGCAAGATTTTGTATACCGACGATTTCTTCGGCATTACCTCTTGGGCACTGGACTGCGATTATAACTTCTTTTACGGTGCGGGCGCGACCATGTTCACCTACGATGATCAGCATATTCCCACCTTTGCCCCCGACACCGATAAGCTGCAGTCGATCTACGAGAAGACCTCCGCGCTGCTGCTTTCTCCCGATACCTACCATCTGACCTATAACGAGTATCTCAAGGACAACAATCTGTATTTCGGCACCATTGAGGTGTTCCGTGACGGACGCGCGCTGCTGTTTCCCACCAATCTGTCCATCACCACCAATCTGCGTGACATGATCGACGACTACGGCATCCTGCCGCAGCCCAAGTATGACGAATCGCAAAAGGATTATCTCGGCTTTGTCAACGCGGCTGCAAGCATCGCGATCGTCCCCGTCAGCCTGTCCGAGCAAAAGCTGGAGACCACCGGCTTTATGATGGAGGCGCTGGCGTCCTCGTCTTACTATATGGTAACGGATACGCTGTACGACGTGATCGCCAAGTCCAAGAACGCGCGCGACGAGGAGTCTGCCGAAATGGTGGACATCATCATCCGTCACAAAGTCTTTGATTTCGGTTATCTGCATTTCTCACACAAGAATCTGCCGTGCTCCAATATTGTCATGGTTGCGCTGCAGGATAAGCGTCCCTCGATCGTCAGAGATCTGACCAATTCGCAAAAGAATACCCGAAAGGAACTGGATAAGATTCTGGAGGCTTACGGCTACGACGACTGATAAAACGAAACAAAGAAGAGAAGCCTGCACCGCGGTGCAGGCTTCGATTTTTGCCTTTGTCAATCTGCACAAAATCGGGGATGAAAATTTTTCTTGACAAGAACAGCCTCTTGTGGTAGAATGTAAATGTATACCTATGCAAAATATTATGAAAGAAGGAAACAAGTATGTACAAGAAGCTTTTAGCTATGCTTTTGTGCGGCCTGATGCTGATCAGTGTGTTCGCTGCTTGTGCGGAGACGGGGAATGAGGATACCTCTACCGATGCCTCCACCGAGGAAGAGACCAACTGGGTCAGTGCCGATCTGGAGCCCAACGAGGGTCTGAAGGGCAAGGAGATCAACATCCTTACACAGAATGAGACCGATATGGGTGCAGAAGAGCCGGACAAATCCGATCCCCTGGAGGACGCCGTTTACAGAAGAAACGACAAAATCCAAAACTTCTACGGCGTGACTCTCAATGCGCTCACAGAGACCGATTACACTGCACTTTCCACTAAGGTCAAGAACGACGTTACCTCGGGCAGTGGTGAATACCACATCGTATACCAGCACATGGTAGACGCTGCTACCAACCTTGGTACCAGTGGCAACCTGTATAACCTGACCGACCTGGAGTACGTCAACTTTGACAACCCCTGGTGGGACCAGGACTGCAAGAACGGCTTTATGTTCGGTGACAACATGTTCGTGGTCTGCGGCGACCTGCTGCCTTCCTCTATGATGATCACCGCTGCCGTTATGTTCAACAAGAATCTGTTCGACGAGCAGAGCCTTGAGTATCCTTACCAGGATGCAAGAGACGGCACCTGGACCATCGACGACATGCTGCTGATGACCAAGGACCAGACCCGTGACCTCAACGGTGACGGTAAGGTACTTTACACCGACGACTTCTACGGCCTTGTAGGCTGGTCGCTCGACTGTGACTACAACTTCTGGTTCGGCGCAGGCTGCACCATGTTCACCTTTGACGAGGATCACCTGCCCGTATACCAGCCTAACGCTGACAGACTGCAGACCGTCTACGATAAGATCTACGAGCTGATCGTAACTCAGCAGTCCTTCCACGTGACCGTTCAGGAGTACCTGGCCAACAACTCCATGTACACCGAGCCCACCAACGTATTCAAGGCAGGCAGAGCACTGTTCTTTGCAGGCTACCTGTCCGCAGGTACGGGTCTGCGCGAGATGGAGAACGAATTCGGTATCCTGCCTCAGCCCAAGTATGATGAAAAGCAGGAAGAGTACCTGAGCTTTGTCAACGGCGCAGCTTCCACCGCATGCGTACCCAAGAGCCTTTCCGAGGAGGCTCTGGCAGACGCCGGCTACATGCTGGAGGTTCTGGCTTCCACCTCTTACTACATGGTATCCGATACGCTGTATGATAAGGTTGCTAAGTCCAAGAACGCACGTGACGAGGAGTCCGCTGAGATGGTTGACGTCATCATCCGTCACAGAGTATTCGACTTTGGCTATACCCACTTCCACAACGACGGCCTGCCTTGCGCATCCATCGCTCAGACCGCGCTCAACAGCAAGAGTGCCTCTATCACCAGAGACATTACCAAGAGCGAAAAGCAGACCAATAAGGCTCTGAAAAAGATCTACGAGGCATACGGCTACGATTACTAATTGATATTCGAATACCCACCAAGAAACCCGCCACGTGCGGGTTTCTTTTTGTTTGTGTCAAATTGCACAAAATGTGGCCGAAATTATTCTTGTCAATTATTGACTCTTTTCTTGACAATCAATGACTCTTTTCTTGACAATCAATGACTTTTTCCTTGACAACAATTTACTCTTGTGATAAAATGAATGCGTATACCTATGCAAAATATTATGAAAGAAGGAAACAAGTATGTACAAGAAGCTTTTCGCTATGCTTTTGTGCGGCCTGATGCTGATCAGTGTGTTCGCTGCTTGTGCGGAGACGGGGAATGAGGATACCTCTACCGATGCCTCCACCGAGGAAGAGACCAACTGGGTCAGCCCCGATCTGGAGCCCAACGAGGGTCTGAAGGGCAAGGAGATCAATATTCTTGCAAACTCCGAGACCGATATGGGCGCAGAGGAGCCGGACAAATCCGACCCCCTGGAGGACGCCGTTTACAGAAGAAACGACAAGATCCAGAACTTCTACGGTGTAACGCTCAATCCTCTGCTTGAGCTTGACTACGTTGCACTTGGCGACAAGGTCAAGAACGACGTCAGCTCCGGTAGTGGTGAATACCACATCGTTTACCAGCACATGGTAAACGCTGCTACCAACCTGGGTATGGGTAACTGCCTGTATAACCTGACCGACCTGGAGTACGTCAACTTTGACAACCCTTGGTGGGACCAGGACTGCAAGAACGGCTTTATGTTCGGTGACAACATGTTCGTGGTGTGCGGCGACCTGCTGCCTTCCTCCATGATGATTACCGCTGCCATGATTTTCAACAAGTCCCTGTTCGACGAGCAAAGCCTTGATTATCCCTACGATGATGCAAGAGACGGCACTTGGACCATTGATGACATGCTGGAAATCACCAAGGATCAGACCCGTGACCTCAACGGTGACGGTAAAGTCAACTACACCGACGACTTCTACGGTCTTGTAGGTTGGTCGTTGGCATGCGACTACAACTTCTGGTTCGGTGCAGGCTGCACCATGTTCACCTTTGACGAGGACCACCTGCCCGTATACCAGCCCAATACCGACAGACTGCAGACCGTTTACGAAAAGATCTACGAGCTGATCGTGACCCAGCAGTCCTTCCACGTAACCGTTAACGAGTACCTTGCAAACAACTCGATGTATCAGGAGCCCGCGAACGTATTCAAGGCAGGCAGAGCGCTGTTCTTTGCAGGCTCCCTGTCCGATTGCACGGGTTTCCGTGAGATGGAGAATGAGTTCGGTATTCTGCCTCAGCCCAAGTACGACGAGAAGCAGGAAGAGTACCTGAGCTTTGTCAACGGTGCAGCTTCCACCGCATGCGTACCCAAGAGCCTTTCCGAGGAGGCTCTGGCAGACGCCGGCTACATGCTGGAGGTTCTGGCTTCCACCTCTTACTACATGGTATCCGATACGTTGTATGATAAGGTTGCTAAGTCCAAGAACGCACGTGACGAGGAGTCCGCTGAGATGGTTGACGTCATCATTCGTCACAGAGTATTCGACTTTGGCTATACCCACTTCCACAACGACGGCCTGCCTTGCGCATCCATCGCTCAGACCGCGCTCAACAACAAGAGTGCCTCTATCACCAGAGACATTACCACGAGCGAAAAGCAGACCAATAAGGCTCTGAAAAAAATCTACGAGGCTTACGGCTACGATTACTAATTGAAAACGCAAGCAAACAGGGGCTATCCGCAAGGGTAGCCTCTTGTTTAGCCGAACGGGAATCGAACCGAATTGCCCGACGACGATGCATTTTCGCATCTTTCGGCGCGCTTTCGCTTGCAAGATTTGTATCTTGCTGCGCAAAATCACACCAAAATCTATCAAAAATGCATTCGCCGACGGGTGCGAGCAGTTTTGACGCAGCAGATTTTTTCGAGCCCAAAAGCTTTTCCCGCGGGGCATATAGGCAATATGTCCAAGGGAAAAGATGAAGGGATCGGACAAATCTGCCCGTCAAAACCAACTTGGTTCGACTCTCGTTCGGCTAAGGAGAAGCATATGGAAACCACCATTGCCATCAAGGGCTTACGGCATACGTACAAGCTGTATCATATCACCGATCTGCATCTGACGGGGATGGGCGAGAATGACCCGCAGTTTCGCCACGACGAGGCGGCCTTGCGTGCAAGATGTATTTTTGAAACCGACGGCACGCCTTGTGTGAAAAGACTGCAGGGCTTTTATGCCGATGCGCGCGAATGGGGCGCAGATCTGATGCTCATGACCGGGGATATTGTGGATACGCCAAGCGACCCAAATGTGCGCGATTTGTATCGCGAGATCGGGGCAGGCGGCCTGGGGACCATGTTTGTCATAGGCAATCACGATTGGTCGTATTCGGACGATTATCATACCGAGGGGGCAAGAGCGCAGCACTATGGCAAGTTTACAGCACTTTCGGACGGTGCGGTCGCGCGGCACTATCTGGAGTATCCCGATCTGATCGTGGCGGGTATCGACGACGGCATGGAGTGCGTGCAGCAAGAAGATATTGATTTTCTGAAGGAATTGAGAGAGAAGGGCAAGCCGATCCTGCTTTGCGTGCATATTCCCATCAATTGCCCTTCGCTGCATGACGATACGGTGCGCGATTGGCGCAGAAATATCAACATAGGCCCCGGTGCGATCCTCAAAAACGAGGCAACGGCGGCGTTTTGCGAGTACGTACGCGATCCCGCGTCGGGCATTGCCGCTGTGATCGCGGGGCACTTGCATTTTTCGCACGAGGACGAGCTTGCCCCCGGGCTTGTGCAGTATATCACAGGTGGCGCGTACCTCGGTATCTCGCGCAAGATCACGCTGATTCCCGCAAATCCATGTGACTGAGTCAAGAAAGCCCTGTCCCGCCTCTGTCATCCTTGAGCAAGCATTTTTCGCCAAGATCCTTCGCTGCGCTCGAGGATGAATTGCTCCGCTGTACGGAGCTTGCGAAAAAATGCGCCGCGAAGGATCTTGAGGCGGGACACCTTTGCTACTTAACTTCATGATAATGCCCCGCAAATTGAAAATTTTTCAAGATTCCGCGAAATTTTTCTTGATTTCGCGGAACCTTTTTGCATTTTTGGCGTCTATATAAGTAAAGGGTATATTATTTCTATTTACAAATCGGGAAAAATCTGCTAAAATAAAATCAAAGACCGAACAAAGGAGGCCTTGCGTATGAAAAAGAGACTTGCGATCGCACTTTTGTGCTTGACACTGACCTGTGCAATGACCGCTTGCAGCTTTGCTGATTTTGAAATCGGAGGGCTTGTGGGCGAGTTGCTTGGAAATATCGATCTGCCTGGTGAAGATATCCTTGGTGAGATCGAGCCGGGAATTGCCGAAACAGACGTCAATATCGGAGAAATTGTGACCGACGTGGATTGGGGAACCGATCATATCTGGTGGGACGAGACTGAAATCGCGACAGAGGACGTCACGTACGTGGAAATCGAGACCGACGGCCCTTGGGTCGAGCTGCCCATGGATCGGTATTCCGACCAGAGACTGACGCTGCTTGGCATTCATGAGCACGATCTTGGAGCAGAAAGAAGCGACAATATCGTAGCGGATGCTTCGTATGCGCGCAATCAGGTCGTGACGGCTTATTACGGCATTGAAATAGACGGCGTTCTGATAGAGCAGGACCTGCTTTACGATCAGGTGCGCAACGACGTGATGTCCGGTAAAGGAAGCTTTGATATCGTATTCGGATCAATTGCCCGCGATGGCGCGCCCTTGGCGCAGAACGGTTCTTTGGTCAATCTGTCCGGCCTTCCTTGGGTGGATCTGACGAATGACCGTTGGGATGAGGATATATACAACGGTCTGGCATTCGGCTCGTATTTGCCCATGGCAACAGGCGTGATCACGCCCGACGCTATGCTCAAGACCTCGGTCATCCTGTATAACGTCGATCTTGCCGCGCAACATCAGATCGATATGTACAGCTACGTGATGGAAGGCGGCTGGACCATGGAAAAGATGCTTGCCATGGTGGAGAACAACTACGAGGATCTCAACAACAATGCTGTGGTGGATCCCGACGCGGATCTGTTCGCTTACGTTTCTACGTTTGATGGTGCACAAGCCTTTGCAACGGGTGCGGGCGTGTCCATGCTTGTCAAGGACGATGCGCAGATCCCCGTGATCAATACCAATATGGATCAGATCTCGTGGCCGTACGACGTGCTTTACAGCATGGTCAACAACGCTGCGTCGGTATGGGTTACAATGAATGACGTCATGCAGGATTATGACCGCCTGCAAGTTCCCGAGAAGGCCTTTGCGGATGGCAGAGCACTGTTCTATGGTGCAACGCTGGAGAAGGCAATGAATATGGCCATCGCATCCGGGCAATTCGGAATCATTCCGTATCCCAAGGCGGATCTGGACGTAAAGGACTATCGCTCTTACGTGGATTGCAACGCGACGGCGGTGATGGTGCCGCAGAGCGCGCACGATCAGGAGTTTGTGGGATATGCGCTGGAGGCTATGGCTCAGCTGAACCAGGGCTTGTATGATTTTGATCTCTCCATGCGCATCTGCGCTACCCCGGAGGATACCGAAATGCTGCAGCTGATCCTGGAGACCAAGACCTTTGATTTCGGTTGCAATTACATGGCTACCACGGATAGTGAGAAGGTCATGCTGTTCCGCACTGCGTTGGAGAATGGTAACTCTTCGCTCAGCTCGGTTTGGAAGAAATTCGAGAAATCGTTTGCAAAGCAGCTTGATAAGTTCTGTGCGCAAATGGAGAACGTGACAAATTGAGCCCAAGGAGAATCTGCTTATGAAGAAAAGAATTGCGATCGCGCTTTTGTGCCTGATGCTTACGTGTGCGCTGACGGCATGCGGCTTTGCGGATTTTGAAGCCGGCGGTCTTGTTGGCGAGCTGCTTGGAAAGCTGGATCTGCCCGGTGTGGACGTGGATCCGTTCTATCCCATTCCGCCTGTGGAGCAGCCCCCCGAGCAGGAGTTCCCCGTGACAATGGGCCCGGGCGAGGAGCTTTACGGCTTCCCCGACAGCCTTGATCTCAAAACCGACGTTCTGATCCTTGAGCTTTTGCAAAACGAGCCCTCTTCGGATACCTATGAGCCCTTGATCATCGATGAGTCGGTGCTGGCAAGAGATCAGCAATTTATGGATCTGTACGGATATGCAGTCAACCATAAGTACACGCCGACCACGACCGATATTTTTGAAATTGCCCTGAGTGAAACCACGGCAGGCACGGGAACGCTGATTTTGTGCTATACCCCCGTTTCCTGCATTGCGGATATCGCCATGACCGGAGCATTCCACAGCGCAGGGACGCTGGCAGGCTTCGAGATGGATAACGGCTGCTGGTTTGACGCACTCAACGAGGATCTGAAGATCAACGGCAAGCAGTACGTCTTTACCGGATATCTGACCCCATATGCGCAGTTTGAGCTGGATTGCCTGGTTTATAACAACGAAAAAATGCGCGAGATGGGCTTTGACTTGACTCAGACCGTATATGGAAACGCATGGACCATGGAGCTCTTTTACGAGCTGTGCACACAGGTGAAAACCGATCTCAACGGTGACGGCACCTGGAGTGACGACGATTTCTGGGGCGCGATGTACGACGAGTACGGCTGCGCAGATACGCTGTTTTACGGCAGTGGCGTGGATCTGTTTGCAGAAGAGAGCACCGGTGAGCAGACCTATCGCACTTGCGTGGAGCTTGCACAGTGGCTGGCGGAATACCGCAACGTGACCCGCGAGAGTGCGGTGGCAGAGCAGCTGTTCATGAAGGGAAGATCTCTGTTCTTTGCAACCGAGCTGGATCATTTTACGGGACTTGACGGCAGCGGCGCCATGATCACAAAATCCGAGTTTGAGGTGTGTGTTGCGCCTGTGCCTATGTATAATAAGGAGCTTGGATATCATTCCACCTTTGACGACGGAACAGTGTTGAGTATCCCGCGCAGCGCGCAGGGAGATGCAGGCATGGCACTCAACGTGCTCTCGGTGCTGGCAGCCAACCACACCACACCCGCGATCGATACGCTGATTTCCAAGGTCAATCCCAACGAGGATTCGGTCAGCATGTGCTATACCGTGATGAATGCCGCGTATTGCAATATGAATGCGGTCATTGTGCGCAGTCAGGGATACGGCATCAATCCCTTGCAAACCGATTGTGAGTACTACATCATGAATGATCTCCCCGAGCTCAAAAAGCTCTTGAGCGATTATTTCGGCATCGTGGAGAGCGGAAAATAAATCAATGAGCGCACCGATTGCACAGGCATTCGGTGCGCTTGATGCATATCATGCAGCAATCGGTGTGTTTGAAGGTGAAATTTACAAAATTCCCAAGCCTACGTATTTACAAGACAAGGAAAATATGGTATAATGTATAATCCGGAACTATATCCGGACCCCTTTATATGGAATTTTGAACAAGGAGGAAGATATCCGTGAAAAATAGAATATCCTTCCGCACCGTTTTATCATTTTTATTGACTTTGACGTTACTGGCGGGCGCATTTGCCGCCTGCCGAAATAACACGCCACCCGAATCCTCCACAGAGGATTCGACCTCTGACCCCGAGGAGCTGATCACACGCCCCGGGGAGTATAACCCGGGCGAGGAGCAAACCACGGATGACAGTATGCTGGATCCCGACGATCCCACCTATGAGATCGCGGTCACGTTCAAGGACGTTATGATCTCTGCCGTGTACGGCACGGGTCAGAACAAGGATGCTGCCGTTGCTCATGGCTTTATTCAGCTGTATAACGTTGGAGAAGAGCAGGTTTCGCTCAAGGATGCCGCTCTGTATTACCGCGAGAGCGCGGGGGAGGGCTACCGTCAGTTTACCTTTGCCGAGGACGCCGTCATCGAGGCGGGCGGATATTATCTGATCCGCATGGCCGAGGCCAGAGAGGGCACGCAGGCGTACGACCCTTCGTTTGCCGTGCTGTCCATCGAGTCGTATGATGCCGAGTGGGCGGTCATTCTGGATAATAAGGATATCCAGCTTGCGCTTGCACCGAGCGGGCAAGAGATCGACGAGGATTGCGCTGTGGAGGATATCAGTGGTACGGTGTCCTGTTTCGTTGCGGCCGAGCTTGGCTATGATGCGCATTTTGCCGTGGACAATATGTCCAAGAGTAAGGTTGCGGTGCGTACCGCGCTGAAGCATTACAGCGGCTTCCACAAGGTCAATCTGGCCCAGGCGACCACCGCAAAGCTGACTCAGACCTGCCCCGAGAGCTCCAAGGGCGCAAATACTGTCTTGGGTTCCAAGGTCAACGAGGTGCTGTTTTCGGCCGATGCGGGTATTTATTCCAAGGGCTTTGAGCTTGAACTGAGCGCACGTGAGGGCTATACCGTTTATTATACGACCGACGGCACCGATCCTGTCAAGAACGGAAAAGTCTATTCCTCATCCATTTCGTTGACGGATTCCTCGGAAATGGCCTGGGGTGGGACGATCAACGGTGCAATTCAGAATATGGGCGGCGACTACCGCCCGCAGAGTAAAACGATGCCGGGTGGCTACGTCATCAAGGCGTACGCGACCAACGGCACAGACTCTACCGATGTCTTTACCAATACGTACTTTATTTCCGATACCTTCAAGGACTACGGTGTGAGTATGATGTCCTTGTCCATGGATAAAAATCTGATCTATGGAAGTCAGGGCTTTTATAACCATTATTACGGAACGGGCGGTACGGGAAACCAGCGTCAGACAGGCATGCTGGAGGTGTTCTCGTCCGACGGACAGCGTCATGGCTCGTCCTACGTAGAGCTTGCCATCAGCGGACACGGCTCGTCGGGTTGGCCGATGAAGTCGATGCGTGTTTACTATAAGGGTATCAACAATACCGCTGTGGGCACGGACGGTGATCTCAATTACGATCTGTTCGAGGGCTACGCCCGCGACAACGATGGAAACGCCATCACTGATTTTTCGCGTCTTTTGCTCCGTAACTCGGGCAACGACTGCATGGACTCCTTTATCCGTGACGCGTATATGCAAAGAGTTTGCCGCGATATGGACGTCTATACCATGGCGTACGTGCCTGTGCTTCTGTTCATCAACGGCGAATTCTGGGGTGTTTACAATGCGCGCGAGCGTTACAGCCCCGAATACGTGGAATCGCACTTTGGTGTGGATAAGGAAAACGTCGGCCTGATCGAGAGCGATTATGACGGCCTTGTCCTCGGAGGCGATCCCGGCGCGCCCTTCATTCCCATGGACGGAACGCAGGCGGATGCGGATGAATTCAACGCACTTGTCAATTACATTCGCTCGCACGATCTTTCAGCCGAGGAGCATTACAAATACGTGACCGACCGCCTGGATATCAATTCCTTTATGGATATGTATATCGCGCGCCTGTATTTCAATGCGCGTGACTGGCCGGAGAACAATATCAAGGTATTCAAAAACCGCGTAGCGGACGATCCCTCGGGCATGGACACCAAGTGGTATTTTACGCTGCTTGATATGGACATGGGAATTGCGTTTTATCCCGAAGGGCATTGGGCGGATACCTCGGAAAAGGCAAATTTCTTTGGTTGGATCGATTCCACGGGCACAGTGGTAGGCACCATTATGCACGGTCTTTGCAAGAACCAAGAGTTTAAGCAGATCTTCATTTCTCGCTTTGCAAAAACGGTCAACGATATGCTGACTCCCGCATATCTGGAGGCAGAGCTTGACGCATTGATTGCAGAGCGTGAGCCGCTCTTGGAGCTGCAAAGCATGCGTTGGGGAGCTTCCAAATCACAGTATCAGGCCTCGGTGGACAATATGTATAAGTTTGTCCGCAGCAGAAACGATTACGTGCTGTCCATGCTGTGCAATCATTTCGGGATCTCTCTTTCGGATCTTGAGGTGATCATGGACAAATCCGTGACGGTTGCCTATAATCCCGAACGTGCAAACGTGACCGTGAACGGACAGAGCGTGACAGAGACGGGGCAGCAATTCGACTTTGAAGGCAACTCGCAAACGCTGTCTCTTACTGTAAAGGCGACTCCCAAGTCGGGATATGAGGTGACGTCAATTATGTTTGTTCCCGTATCGGGCCAGATGCAGACCGTGCAGGGAAGTAGTGCTTCCTTTACAGTGGATTGCTCGGGCACGGTCATCATCAATACCCGTGCACAGGGGCAGCAGGGCACGGTTGCGGGCGTGCAGAGCGGTATCACCGCAAGCGGTCACTCTACGTATTATCTGGCACCCAACGGTGAGCTTTATGCCTGGGGCATGAATCAGAACGGAATTCTGGGCATCCCGGGCAGCGGAAACGTGTCAGTACCGACGCTTGTGGCCTCGAACGTGGCCAAGGTGGAGGTCTGTCACAGCAACGACTGCGAAAATAACAACAACCAAACCATGATGGCGTATCTGACGCTGGATGGCGAGCTTTATACGGTTGGCAGCAACAGCGCAGGTCAGCTTGGCAGAAACGGTACGGCTACGGATGATAAGCCGGGAAAGGTGAAATTTGACGGCAAGATCGTGGATGTCAGCGTCGGTCACGACCATATGCTGGTATTGGACGATCAGGGCGTGCTTTGGGGCGTGGGCTCCAATTCCTACGGTCAGCTTGGCAAGGCAAACGAAGGCGGACATACTACCTCCTTCCAGGTCGTGGCAAACGATGTCAAGCTGCTTGCAGCAGGACGCAGGAACACCTTCTTTACCAATAGCAATAACGTTTGCTACGTGCTGGGTGATAACCGTTGGGAAAAGTTCGGCACGGACGCAGATCGTTATAGCTCTCCCCATAAGCTGCTTGCGGGCGTGGCGTATATGTCCACGGGCGAGCACCAGGTGGTGCTGGTGACCACCTCCGGCGACTTGTTCTATGCAGGCTGGCGCTCCTTGCACGGCTTTGGCCAGGGACAGGGCGCGGGCGGCGCGGTCAAGCTGACCGGTGGCGTCAAAAAGGCAGTGCTGCACCATGCCAATATGATCATTCTCAAGACCGATGGCTCTGTATGGGGCTATGGCAGCAATATGGGCAACGCCATGGCAGGCGTGAGTGCAACCTCCGGCTCACCCGCCAAGATTTTGTCGGGCGGTGTCAAGGATATCGCGGCGGGCTATGAATTCAGCGCGTATCTGTTCGAGGACGGCACGATTACCGTGCAGGGCTCGAATGCCTCAGGGCAGGCCGGTAACGGCAAAACGGGCGGCAGCGTCAATATGGCAAATCCGCTGTTTTGAGTGCAAAATGCAAAGTGCAAATTGAATTAAGGAAAGCCGCCTTTGGGCGGCTTTCCGTTTTTTGGCGTAGGGGGAGGATATCCTCCCGCACGAAAAGGGTTTATGATCGTTTTATTCCAAATACGTTCCCGTCTTATCGCGTGGGGGAGGATGAATTTGCTTGCAAATACTCCTCCCCTACGTATATTTGTTGATCATATCAAGAAACTTTTCGCCTTCTTTACGCAAAGTGACTCAAACTTTCACGAACCGTTCATATCCGAGTGCTATAATGGTTGCGAAATACGTTGAAAAGAGAGAAAATATGTCAAAATTCCAAGAAAAGCTATATAAGTTTATGTACGGCCGTTATGGCACGGACAGACTGAGTCGCGTTTTGTCGATCACCTCGCTGATCGTGCTGATCGTCTCGCTCCCCGTGTCCTGGATATGGGGGAGAACCTTGCCGGGAACCATCGCAGCCACGGTTTTGTATGCGATCGCACTGGGTCTTTGCATCTGGAGCATGACGCGAACCTTTTCCCGCAAAATCTATAAAAGACAGGCAGAGAACGCCAAGTGGTGCGCCTTTGAATACAAGGTGCGCTGCCTGTTCCGCAGACATAACGGCAATAAGGATACCGATACGCACGTGTTCCGCGATTGCCCGAAATGCAAGGCGACGCTGAGATTGCCGCGCGAGAAGGGCAAGCACACCGTGCGATGCCCGCGCTGCGCAAAGTCCTTTACGGTCCGCGTCCGCGCCGCCAAAAAGAAAAAATGAATCAAGAGTGAAGCTCCACCGTTTCGGTGGGGCTTTTTCTATCCCCCCTACGGATGACCCTCGGGGCAGCGCACTCTGAACCTATCGCATCCGCGGCACTTGTGTCATGTACGCATACCTGCGGACAAGATCGCATATATTTTTTCTGTAAGGGGGTGAGGGTATGCGCAGCGTGATGGTCAACAGGGCAGAGGACACGGGAATCGAGCGGCGCACCTATCTGCCGCCGATTTTGTTGCGCATGTTGCCCGAGCGGTTGATCTCGGAGCTGTATGCAGGGCATCTGCCCGAGCATATTGAGGAGATCCGACTGCACACGGGGCGGTGCGCCAGCGTGGTGGCAGACGGGCGCAATATCCTTTTGCGTACCGTGCTGGGCGCGCAGGAAATGACCGCCACGCTGACGCGCATGTGCGGCGGCTCCTTGTATTCTCACGCTCCCACCATCGCAGAGGGGTATCTGACGCTGGACGGCGGCGTGCGCGTCGGGGTATGCGGCAGGGCCGCTTGTGAGCAGGGCGAGGTGATCGGGGTGTACGACGTGTCGGGGCTTTGCATCCGCATTCCCGCCCATTTTGTAGCAAGCGGCAGGGAAATCTGCAATCTCATGCAGAAATTCCGCTATACCAAGGGCGTGCTGATCTATTCGCCGCCCGGCGTGGGTAAGACCACGCTGTTGCGTGGAGTGGCCATGGCGCTGGCTTCGGGCGATGACCCCAAGCGCGTGGTGGTCATCGATACGCGCGGCGAGATGCCGTTTTTGCAGACAGGGGCAGCATTGTGTCTTGACGTGCTGGTGGGATATCCGCGTCGCCTTGGCGTGGAGATCGCCTGCCGTACCATGAATGCGCAGGTTATGATCTGCGATGAGATCGGTGACTACAATGAAGCCCTCGCACTTGCCTCGGTACAGAATTGCGGTGTGCCGCTGGTTGCCTCGGCGCACGCATCAAGCGTACAGGAGCTGCTTTGCCGCACGGGGCTGCGGCTTTTGCACGACTGCAAAATGTTCGGTGCATATGTGGGGATCTCGCGACATAACGGAGGTTTTTCCTATCAGATCACCGATTGGGAGAGCGCGGATGCTTGCATTTAAGCTTATAGGCGCGCTCTTGCTGCTGGCAAGCGGCGTGGGGCTTGCGGTTGGTGCGGCTCGGTTTGAGCGTGCGCGACTGCAGGTGCACGACGGGTTGATCTCGCTGATCTTCCATATCAAGGGTCGTATTGACTGCTATGCCATGCCTGCCGAGCAGATTTTTCTGGAGATGGATAAGGGCATTTTGGCCGACTGCCGATGCCCCGGGCAGATAGATTCGGTACAGGCACTGCTGCCGCACGTCAAAAGCTATCTTGATCCCGAGACCTATCGCGTGCTGCAGGCGTTCGGGCAGGGGCTTGGTGGCGGCTTTCGTGACGAACAGATCAAGCGGTGCGATTATTACATTGAGCTTTTGCGGCAAAAGCGGATGCAGCTGGAGGGCGAGCTGCCCGCAAGAGTCAGAACGAACGGAATGATTTGGATCTTGTGCGCCGTGGGCGCAGTGATCCTTTTGTGGTGAAGCATGGAAGTTGGATTGATCTTGAAGGTGGCGGGCGTGGGGCTGTTAGTATCCGTTGCCACGCAGATTTTAAGCAAATCGGGCAGGGATGAGCAGGCAACACTGGTCACGGTGGCGGGCATTGTGGTAGTGCTGCTGATGCTGATCGAGCAGATCGGCGCATTGTTCTCGCTGGTGTACACTACCTTTGGCTTTTGATATGGATATGCTCAAGGTTTGCGGCATTGCCATGCTTTGCCTGGTGGCTGTGTGGCTGCTTCGCTCCTGGCGTGCGGAAATGGCCTTTCCTGTGCGTGCCGTGGGAACGTTGCTGATCTTTGGCATGATTCTGAGTGCAGCGCAGCCCATCCTTACCCTGATCCGCGGGATCTCCGAGCAAAGCATGCCGACCGAGCATGGCGAGATTTTGCTCTCGGGGCTGGGTATTTCGCTTTTGTGTGCGCTTGGGGCGGGGATCTGCCGCGATTTTGGTGAAGGAGGGCTGGCGACCGTCATTGAGAGTGCGGGGAAGATTGCAATTGTGCTCAAGGCACTTCCGCTGATACATGAAATTTTGGGAATGACAAAGGAATTTTTGAATTGAGAAAAGCACTGATTTATGTCTTGCTGATGTTGCTGATCGGTATGGGTCTTGGCTTGCCCGTGTCTGCCGAGGCAGCGGATTACAGCACGCTGCCCGAGCAGTACGTGGCACTTGAGGAATATTTGCCTACCGAGCTTTCGGAGATTTTACCGGATGGGTTATTCTCCCATGACCCCGCAGACGTACAGGCCGCACTTGCACAGATGATTTCGTTTTCGGGGCTTATTGCGTTGCTTGTGGATCTGGTAGGCGTGCATCTGTCAGAGAGCGGCACGCTGCTGGCCTCGATCTGTGGCCTGTTACTGCTATGCGGTCTGTTGCGTGCCTTTGGCGCATCGCACAATATCGCGTGGGCAAGCCTTGCGCCCAGGCTTTGCCTGTTTGGAGCGGTAGCGGGCGCGGGATATGCGGCCGTGAGTGCCATGGTGGAATACTTCGAGACTCTGCAGGTGCTGATGGGAGGGATGCTGCCCGTGATGAGCGTGATGTACGTGCTGGGAGGCAATCTGACGCGTGCTACGGTGGGGAACGCCGCGCTTGGCGTGGGGCTCAACGTTTGTCGCATCGTGTGCGCGGGTATGGCCCCGCCCCTGTTTGGAGCGTGCATGGCCCTGTGTATGCCCACCGTGATGGATGCGGGGATCGATCTCTCCCGCTTGTCCGGGTTTTTCAAAAAGACCTATACCTCTGTGCTTGGCGTGCTGACGCTGATTCTGTCGCTCTGTCTGTCCGCGCAAAATCTGATTGCCTCACGGGCTGACAGCGTAGCCATGCGCAGCGGCAGATATGCCATCGGGCAAATGATCCCCATTGTGGGCGGTGCCTTGGGTGGCTCACTGGATACGCTTGCGGCCAGTCTTGGACTTTTGCGAGGCTTGGCAGGCACGTGCGGGGTGCTGCTTTTGTTGCTTTGTTGCCTGCCTGTGCTTTGCCGCATGCTGCTGTTGCGCTTGCTGTTCGATCTTGGCAGCGGGGCGGCGCAGCTGATGGGCTGTGGCCCTGAGAGCGCAGTGCTTGCCGAGGCGAGCAGCCTGTTTGGCTACATGGCGGCGGCTGTGGCGATGTGCACGGCGGTTTTCTTGATTGCGGTGGGCGCGTTTGCCTCTTGCGCGGCTGCATGGGTGAGCTGAGATGGGCGGGTATTTGTATACGCTGGCCGCGGCAAGCGTGCTGATTTCGCTGATCTGCGCTCTGGTGCCGTCGTCGTCTGCGCAGCACGTAAAGCTGCTTTGCAGTCTGTGCGTGATCTGCCTTTTGTGCGCACCGCTTGGTAAACTGATGCGAGCGGTAAAGGACGGTGAACTCGATCTACCGCCCGAATGGACCGAGCCACCCGCAGAGGAATCGGAGCAGGACATGAGTCAGGTGGCAGAGTCTTTGCTTGCAGGGCAGCTGCAGGATCTGCTGCAAAAGGAATTTGCGCTTGCACCCACGGAGTGCCGCATATATTCAGAGTGGTCGGATGCGGGAAAGGTGACCAAGATCACGCTGGTCTTGTCGGGCAAGGCGATCTGGCGCGATCCCGACCCGATCAAAGCGTACGTGCAGGGGCTTATGGGTTGCCCTTGCGTGGTGGTATTGGATTGATTTGGAGGTTACGATGTATACAGACGGCATTTCGGACGTCAAGGGAACGGTCGGGCAAATGAAAAAGAGCGGCAAGCTCTGGATCGTGCTGTTGGGCGCGGTGATCGGCTTGGGGCTTTTGGTGGTCGGCAGCTTTGATCTGCCGCTTTTCCAAAAAAAGCAGAGCGAGCAAAGCGCACCCATCTCGGAGCAGGCTGAGCTGCAGGCTTACCGTGCAGAGCTTTCGCACGAGATCGCGCAGCTTTGCGCGGGCGTGCGCGGTGTGGGTAAGGTGCAGGTCATGGTCACGCTGTCGGGCGGGTACGAATACGTGTACGCCCGCGACGTGCAAAACAAAACGGGCAACGACAGCCAAAGCTATGAAGAGTCCTACGTGCTGGTCGGCTCGGGCAGCTCGCAAGCACCCGTGCAGCTTGTGCGTCGATTGCCGAGTGTGGCGGGCGTGGGCATTGTGTGCGAGGGCGGGGCAGACCCCGCTGTGCAAAACGAGCTTGTGGCTTTGGTCAGCGCGACCTTTGGCATCGGCACAAATAAAATTCACGTCAGCGCGTCACAATTTACGCAATAGGGGCATATTATTGCATCTTGCTCGATATAATGTAGCGTAACAACAAAACGGAGGGCTTACATATGAACATCAAAAAGGTAATCAATACCATAGGCGATTTCTTCAAGAAAATGGGCAAGCGCAACCTGATCATTGCAGGCGCGGTCATCATGATCGGCCTTGCAGTCTACGTCAACTGGATCTTCTTCTCGGGCAACGACGCAGACGATTCTTACAAGTACGATCAGAGCGCGGGCATGACCACCAATTACGGCACCACGCTGGGCACGGGCTCGAATACGGGCAATCAGAACAGCACCGCCACCGATTCCGCTTCGTATTTCACCAGCGTTCAGGTTTCCAGACAAAAGGCGAGAGACGAGGCACTTGAGGTGCTCAATTCCGTCGTAGACAACCAGAATGCCACCGACGAGGTCAAGGCCGAGGCGGTTGCCGAGATCAGACAGATCGCATCCGAGATGGAGGATGAGGCAAAGATCGAGTCTCTGATCAAGACCAAGGGCTACGAGCAATGCGTGGCGGTTATCAGCGGCGAGAATATCAGCATCGTGCTTCAGCACGAGGGCGAGCTGACCGCATCGGCACTGGCGCAGATCAACGCCATCGTCTACGAGCAGACCGGCATTTCCCCCGCAGGCGTGAGCATTATCACAAGAGAGGGCTAATTTGCTTGCAAAAAGAGGCTGAGAGATGAGCGTGCAAAATTAGCGAAAAAAACGAAAGCAGAAGTCTTTGATGAAGGCTTCTGCTTTCAGCTTTTATGATGCGCAACCCTGCCCGTGTCATCCTGAGCGGAGCAGACAATTGAGTATTGTTTGCGAAGCCGAAATATCTACGGGCGCAACGTACCCACCCTCGTAGATCTTCAAAACGCTGCAAGCGTTTTGACTTTCAAAAATCAGCAATTTATTGCAGATTTTTGAAAGTTCGACTCACAAACATCCTCACAGGGATGTTTGTTCGCTCAGGATGACACGAGGGGAATTGCGCTTTTCCCGCTTATTCCGCAGCCCCATGGGGCAATGTCATTAAGTTAAGGAATTGCAATCCCGCCCCCTGTCATCCTCGAGCAAGCATTCCCGTTTTTAAGATTCTTCGCTTCGCTCGATGAATGAATACCTCCGCTGCGCGGAGCTTAAACGGGAATGCGCCGCGAAGGATCTTGGGGGCGGGGGCGGGGAGACGCACTTCCCTTAACTTAATAGTATTGCCCTATCGGGCTGCAAAATTAAAGGACAAATTGAACAAGGGTTGAATCAAAGCAATGATTCAGCCCTTTGCCTATTTGGAAAAATATTAGTTTCCCAATCTCATTGCACAGCCCCTTTTCCCGCAGACGTTCGTATCGACATGCTCCACTCGCTGCGGGTCAATCTGCTTGCAGATATTTCCCCTTCGGGGACGCCTTTTTAGCGCGCGTCCGTTTCGTTGACTTTTCCCTTATGGAATACTTTTCAAGTTGCCCGTCTTATGATGCCCTTCGATGCGAGAAACTGATATAAGCCGTCCCCTCCGGGGAAGGGGTTCCTCGCAGCGTAGCGTTGCGAGGGGAAGGGGCGAACCGAACACATTGGAAAAGCTTCATATCGTGATAATACTATATTAAAAAAAGGCAGGAATCTGCTCAAAGTCGAACAAACTCCTGCTTTTTTCGCTCATTTATCAATCCCATAGTTCGTCTTACAGATCACTCGCCGGCAACACCCCAATGGGCAGCAGGGTTGCGTACAAATCAAGCAACGCTTCCCTTTCAGGCACGCTCGCAATACCCACGCGCACGGTGGGAATATCCGAGGGATTGGGCAGGCAGCCCGCCAAGGTCGCGGCGGCGCGCAAGGTATTTTCGCTGCGCACGACAAGCACGATCTGCGCCAGGCACCCGCTCTGCTGCAGGTATGCAAGCAAGGCGCACCATGCGTCGGGATTCGCAAAGTCCGACTGCACGTACAAAACCGAGCCGCGCTCGGCACACAGCTTGCCAAGCACGCGCAAGGTCTGCGCGCTCAGGTGATCGCGCTCGGTGTCAGTCAGCGTCTCTTTGTCGGCTTCATAAAGCCGCTTTGCCGTGTACGGATTGGGCTTGACAAAACTCTTTATCTGCGCTGTCACGCAAATTGCCTGCACCTCGGGATCAAGCAAGCGCATCATCAGCTCAACGGTTGGGGTTGCAAAAAAGCTTTCCCCCAGATCCACACCCAAAACAGCCTCTTGGGCGGGCGCAGCAAAGCAAACGTCACAAGGCCCGATGGGGGCGGGGCGTTCGCCCTGTGCACACAGCGCATACGCGGCGGCATGCCAAAGCGATGCGGCACTTTCCGGGCAGATCGGCACAGAGACACCAAGCAATTCCCCGATCAGTTGCGCATCCTCCTCCAGAATCCCATGCCCTTGGCACAACGGCATGCATCTTGCATAGGCGTCAAATTTATCAAAATCCGAGCCATCGGTCAACAGGGGCTCCGCTACGCCGCATGCACGCATCAACCGGATCCGATCGTGCGTTTTTTGCAGCAGCTGCCAGAGATTATTCGGTCCTGCCATGCGTCTCCCCCCTTTCCTTGCTTTCATTGTATCACATAACGTCTTTTTTTGCAAGTTTTAGATGCCAAAATGTGAATTTTTCCGAAAATATTGCGTTTTTCTCTATACAAACGGCACGATTTGTGATATGATAATACTATCTATATAATATGGAGAAATATATGCTTTGCGATTTACATACACATACGCACCACTCCTTTGACGGGTTTCCCCACGCAACCGCGCACGCCATGGCAAAGGCGGCCGTGGATGCAGGCATTGGCGTGCTGGCCCTGACAGACCATTGCGAGGTCAACGGCCAGGTTCAGGGACTTTACGCCCATTTTGATCAGGCTGCAAGCTTTGCCGAGGCAACGGCTGCGCGCGATGCCTTTGCCGACCGGCTGACGCTCTTGCGCGGCATTGAGCTGGGGCAGCCGCTGGAGCATCCCGAAGAGGCTCTTGCCATGAGGGAGGCACACGATTACGATTTTGTCATTCTTTCGCTGCACAATATCCCGGACGTGCCGGATTTCTATCTGCTGCGCACTGACCGTATGTCCGAGCAGCACTATCATAAGCTGTACGACAGGCTGCTGGACGAGATGATCCGCTCAGTCTCCTTCCCCGGGGTGCACACCCTTGCGCACGTGACCTACCCCGTGCGCTATTGGGCAGAGGCGGGCAAGCAATTTGATCTGGCGCCACACTATCCCCGCTTTATGCGCCTGTTTGAGGCACTTTGCAAGCATGGCGTGGCACTTGAGGTCAACGTCTCCACACTTTGGAAAGGCTATGGCTTTGCCATGCCCGACCGTGAACTGCTGCAACTTTACAGATCCTTTGGCGGTGAGCTTG
The DNA here is from genome assembly GCA_045594705.1 of Eubacteriales bacterium. GTDB lineage: Bacteria > Bacillota > Clostridia > Oscillospirales > CAG-272 > SVQP01. The sequence goes on along the minus strand of JAZNZB010000020.1, from coordinate 10,174 downwards.
TCACCATCGGCTCGGACGCGCACGCCCCCGAAAACGTGGGCAACTGCATTTCCGACGGCACAAGGCTTTTGCGCGAGTGCGGCTTTGACAAGATCGTTGCCTACAAGGACGGCAAGCAATTTTTCGTTCCCATTACTGAGTAATTGAGAGGTTTTTTATGGAACTGACGTTTTTCTCGCTGCTCTATCCGAATGAGCAATCTCAAAAGGATCATTTCTCGGGAAAATACTGCCCCGATATCGATATGTACACCTTGGACGAGCTGGGTCTTTTGGAGGCCTTTGACCTCAAGAACAGCAAGGTTGAGGAATATTTTACCATCGATCCCGCAGTCATGCGCTACCGTAACGAAATGTTTGCGGACATGCTGCGCTGCCCCGCTCTTGGTCAGACGCTTGCCGATCTGATGCCCATTCTCTCGGACATCATGGAGCTGCGCAGACTTGAAAGTGACAGCGGAGACACGCACGATTACCTTTCCAGCATGACTGAGATCGAGCTCTACATCTCCTGCATTGAACTGCTGCACGAGGGGCTGAGCGCAGCCCGCCCCTATATCAAGGGGGTAGCCTTTACCACGCTTGCCGACCGCATAGCCGAGCTTGCCGATTCGGATTACTACCGCGAGCTCAACGCCCGCCTTGCCGAGATGACCAAGCGTGTGCGCGACATCAAATCGGTCACCATCGGCGTCAATCTGGACGCGCAGCTGCGCCCCGTGCATGCGGGCGTGCTGTCCATCAACCCCGAGGCATTCAAGTCGGGCGACGTGATCGACAAGATCCTGCGTCTGAACTTCAAGAACGACCAGTACACCTGCATCGCAAACCTCGTACCCTTTGGCAAAAAGCAATCCGAGAACCAGAAAATGGCACTCTCACTGGCTTTCAATTCTGCCATCAACGACGTTTACAGCGACTCCTTGCGCTCCTGGAAAAAAATCGTGCAATCCTACGTGCTGGAAAACGCCGACTTTTTGCTGGGACTGATGCCCGAGATCGAATTCGTGACCAAGGCTGCCGCCATGCAAAAGGAGCTTTCCGAGCGCGGCTGCACGCTGACCGTGCCCGAGATCCGTCCCATGTCCGAGCGCGCCTTTGTGGCAACCGAGCTTTATAACCCTTGCGTGGCGCTCAAGCTGGCCAAGGAAGATACCATTGTACCCAACGACGTGGACTTTTCCAAGGACGGCGTCATGATCTGGGTGCTGACCGGCCCCAACCGCGGCGGTAAATCGGTCATTACGTGTGCGATCGGACTTGCGCAGGTCATGATGCAGCTGGGCATGTACGTGCCCGCAGCAAAAGCGCAGATCAGCCCCTGCGACGCCATTTACACCCACTTCCCCACGGGTGCTGACGACACCATCGACAAAGGACGACTTGGCGAAGAGTGCGCCCGTCTTGGCGAAATCTTTGACAACGTCAGCGCGGATACGCTGGTGCTTTTGGACGAATCCCTTTCCTCGACCGGCTCTTACGAAGCGTCCTACATCGCAGCCGAGGTGCTGGCAGGCCTTGCACGCGTTGGCTGCCGCTGCCTGTTCTCGACTCACCTGCACGAGCTTGCTGCCGAGATCGACCGACTCAACCATGAGTCCCTGGCCGCAGGCGGCTCGCGCATTGACACGTTAGTCGCAGGTATTGAGGGCGAGGGCAAGCGTTCGTTCAAGATCGTGCGCGCAAAGCCGGACGGCAAGTCCTACGCACGCGACATTGCCAAGCGTTACGGACTGACCTTTGACAGTATCTTGGAGAAAATCAATCATTAAATCAGTCATTAAGGAGCTTGCGTGAAAGCTCACGTGATATTCCTTTTTACTCAACTATTCACGCTCAAACTTCACCTAAAAATGGGTCCGGGCCCATTTTTGGAGCAAAGCTCCACGGTGAAGTTTCCATCACTATTAGCGCCGCCAAAGGCGGCATGGAGGTTTTTATGGATAAAATTCTGAAAGCATTGGAAGACAACGCCACGCTGACCCCCGAACAGCTGGCCATCATGTTTGATAAGGAGCAGGGCGAGATCAAGCAGCTGATCCGCAAATATGAGGAAGACGGTGTCATTCTCGGCTACAAGGCCATGATCGACTGGGATAAGACCGACCGTGAATACGTCACCGCGCTCATTGAGGTCAAAATGACCCCCCAGCGCGACCGCGGATTTGACCGCGTGGCAGAAAAGATCTACAACTACCCCGAGGTGCAGAGCCTGTACCTGATGTCGGGCGGCTACGATCTGTGCTTGGTCATTGAGGGCAAGACCATGAAGGAGGTTGCATACTTCGTGGCGCAAAAGCTTGCTCCCATTGAGTACGTGATTTCCACCGCAACGCATTTCGTGCTGCGCAAATACAAGGACAAGGGCGTCATCTACGGCGCAGAGCAGGTAGACGAGCGAGGAATTGGCGATATATGAATTACGACCAGTTACTATCCAAAACCGTGTCCGAGCTCAAGCCGTCGGGAATCCGTAAATTCTTCGACCTGGTCGGAGAAATGACCGACGTGACCGCTCTGACGGTAGGTCAGCCCGACTTTGTCACGCCCTGGCACATCCGCGAGGCAGGCATTGAGAGCCTTGAGCGCGGCAAGACCTACTATACCTCCAACGCAGGCAATCTTTCCCTGCGCGTGGAGATCAGCAGATATCTGCAAAGAAGATTTGACCTTTGCTACGCTCCGCAGGACGAGATCGTGGTTACGGTGGGCGGCAGCGAGGCCATTGACATTGCCATCCGCGCGCTGATCGAGCCGGGTGACGAGGTCATTATCCCCATGCCCTCCTTTGTGTGCTACGAGCCGATTGTCCGCATGGCAGGCGGCGTGCCCGTGATCATCAACACCACCTTTGAAAACAAGTTCAAGCTGACCGCAGCCGAGCTGAAGGCCGCTATCAGCGAAAAGACCAAGCTTTTGGTGCTTCCCTATCCCAACAACCCCACGGGCGCGATCATGGACAAGGACGACCTTGAAGCGATCGCCGAGGTGCTGCGCGGAACAAACATTGCCATCTTGTCCGATGAGATCTACGCAGAGCTGACCTTTGGCAAAAAGCACGTGTCCATCGCTACCTTGGACGGCATGTGGGAGCGCACCATCATTGTCAGCGGCTTTTCCAAGGCTTACGCCATGACCGGCTGGCGACTGGGCTACCTCTGTGCCCCTGCACCGCTTGCAAAGCAGATGCTCAAAATTCATCAATACGCCATCATGTGCGCACCCACCACGGCACAGTTTGCCGCTGAGGAGGCCTTGCGCAACGGGGATGCGGACATTGAATACATGGCCGAGGAATACAACCGCCGCCGCAGATACATCTACTCAGGCCTTGCCGACATCGGCATTGAGTGCTTTGAGCCCGAGGGAGCGTTCTATATCTATCCCTATATCGGCAAATTCGGCCTTTCCAGCGAGGAATTCTGCTCCCGACTGTTGCTCGAGCAAAAATGCGCCATCGTGCCCGGCACCGCCTTTGGCGAGTGCGGCGAGGGCTTTGCGCGCATCTCTTATGCGTACAGCGTCAAGCACATCACCCAGGCTCTGGAGAAGATCGAGGCATTTGTCAAGACGCTGAAATAAGGAGAACGGCATGGAAGACTTATTAGGCGGACTTTTAGAGATCGTGTTGGAGATCGTAGGCGAATTTCTGTTTGAGTTTTTCTTCCCGCATCTCTCGCTTTACCCGCTTCTTCCAAAGAAAGAACGTTCCAAAAAAGCGAGGATTTTGCTCCAATGCGTTTGCTATGCTCCAGCTGTCGTCGCCATCCTTGCACTCCTTTCCCCTCTCGCTTGCCTGATATTCGCGCAGCCGCAGTCTGCGGTACTCTTTTGCACCATCTTGGCCGCCATCGGCCTTGCGTATATCGCGATCGTGTTTGTCATAAATCTGGTATTCAAACGAAAAGGATAAATGAAAGCCAAATCCCCGGGGATTTGGCTTTTCCATTTTAGACGCATTGCATGATGCACTCGCTCTTTATTTGGCTAAAACGCTGATTTCTCTTGAATTATAAGGGATTCTCTTGACAAAAGCACTTCTGTGTAGTATGATGGGCTTATGGTACAAAGTGAAAATATTTGTATCACCAAATAATCCGAAAAGGAGATTTGACATGAAAAAGCTTTTGACACTGATTTTGTTCGCATCTCTTTGCATGGGCTGCCTGTGCCTGGTCACCTCTGCAGAGTACACCGAGGAGGATCTGCTTGGTACAGAGCTTCAGGGACTCTTCTGTCAGGACGGTGAGTACATCACCTCCGACCTGAGTGAGAATTACGAGGCATGGTGGTGGGAGGGAGAAGCTCCCGAAACCGAGGAGTACTACATGGCCGCTTACGTCAACATGCGCGGATTTTCCATGTCTGCTGACGGTCGCTACGCCTATATGGGCACGCTCAACGGCGGCACGGGCATGCGTGGCGTGGTCGTACTTGACACGCAGGTCGGCAAGATCACCGATATGTACTATTCCTACAATGAAGAAAACGCACTTCCCGGCTCGCCCTTCTCTTATGCAAAGGGCATTGCAGCCGACGACCGCGGTTACGTTTACGTTGGCTTTGCATATTCGGTCAACTACAACTACTTAAGCCTTGGCATCGCACAGCAGGGCGAGGACGGCAAGCTGACCGAGATCGTGGAAATTCCCGTTTATCAGAACGATCTCGAGCCCGGTGACGAGGCAGGCACCAAGATCGGCGTCAACGGCGTTGAGGTTGCCAAGGTGGGTGACAAGTACCTGTGCTTTGTCATGTCCAACTATCAGCACGACGCACTTTACTGCTACGACGTGACCGATCCCGCAAATCCCGTGCTGTACAAGAGCTGGGGCATTGAGGGCGTGATCGATTTCGCAGATCCGGATTGCACCATTGATCTTGACGGCAAGCATCTGGACGAGGGCCAATACATGGCCGTGGACGCTGACGGCACGGTATGGCTGTGCGCTTCGCTTGTAGAAGGCGGCACGGGCATCATCAAGATCGATCCCGCAGGCATTACCTGCCAGGCCTATATTGAATACAGCGGTGCTTACTGTATCGCACACAAGGGCAATTTGCTGCTGGTGGGCTTGAAGGACGGCACTGCGGTGGATGTGCTCAACGACAGCACCTACGAAAAGCTCGGCTCGATCGAGGTACCGGATGCTGACCGCGTGACACGTATTCAAATTGTTAACGATACACTGTACGTTTGCGGCGCGGGCAACGACTCCATGACCTACAATTACATTTACGCAGCTCCCCTGACCGCAGAGGCAAAGACCGCATTCGATGCACAGGTTGCTGCGATTGACAAGTATCGCCAGGAAGACGACAACGGCGAGGAAACCACCGACGAGACAACCGAGCCCGATACCACCACCGAGGCAGAAACCGAAACACCCACCGACGCAAAGACCGAGGCTCCCACAAACGAGGCTCCTGCAACCGAAGCACCCACAGATCAGCCCGAGCAAGAGGGCGGCTGCGGCAGCATCATCGGCGGTAGCGCAATGATTTCACTGCTCTTGCTTGGCGCATACGTTGCAATCAAGAAAAAGAAGGATTGACTATAAAATGCAGCGTGAAATGCATGTGCACCAATCATGAAGCACACCGATAAATCACGACAATACAAGAAGGCAGGAGTCTGATTTGGACTCCTGCTTTCTTGCGTCTGCTACAAATTTGTCTCATGACATGATATTTTTTTCGAAAACCGTCAGACTTTTGGCCGGGAAAAAGCGTCTATACAGATAGAAGGAGAAAAATTCTTCTCTTCCCTCTTGACAAACGCAAAAAAATATTGTATGATTGTATTAGTACAATAGTACAATGATACAAGGAGGGATGTTCCGTGAGTCAAATGATGCCGCAAGCATCGGTATCGCAGCAGCTGCTGCACAAATATCGTCTGGACATCATAGGCGGTAAGTACCCGCCCGGCAGCCAATTCCCCACGGTGCGCGCACTGGCCTATGAGGAATCGGTCAACCCAAACACCATGCAAAAGGTGCTGACCCTGCTTGAGCAGGACGGGCTTGTGATCAGCCATGGCACCAAGGGCAGATTCGTGACTGAGGACGAGGGCGTGATCGCCGATATCCGCCTGCTTTTGCAGACCGAATACTTGACGCGCGCACGCAAGGACGCGCAAAAGCTGGGCATTACCAAACAGCAATTTATGCAATTCTTAGCGGAAAGTGAGGACAACGACGAATGAGCCAACCGATTTTAGAATGTAAAGCGCTCTGCAAGAGTTATAAAAAGGGCGTTCCCGTGCTGGACGGGCTGGAGCTTGTCATCGAACCCGGCAAGATCGTGGGCTTGCTTGGCCCCAACGGCTGCGGCAAATCCACGCTGCTCAAGCTGATCTCGGGGCTTTTGACCCCCGACAGCGGAAGCATTACCGTCTGCGGGCAAGAGCGCAGTGAGCAAAGCAACGCACTGATCTCCTACCTGCCCGAAAGACCCTATTTCTCTTCGGGTATGAAAGTCAACGCCATGATGGACTATTTCGAGGATTTCTATGCAGATTTTGACCGCTCCTTGGCCGAAGTCATGCTGCGCGACATGGAGATCGATCCAAACGCGCGCATGCGTACCCTTTCCAAGGGCACCAAGGAAAAGGTGCAGCTGATCTTGGTCATGGCGCGCCGCGCAAAGCTGTACCTCTTGGACGAGCCGATCGGCGGCGTTGACCCCGCGGCACGCGACTATATTCTCAAAACCATCATAGGCAACTATAATCCCGAGGCTTCTGTCATTATCACCACGCACCTGATCGCGGACGTGGAGGGCGTATTGGACGATTTCGCCTTTGTTGACAAGGGAAAAATCGCCATGTACGGCGGTGCGGACGAGACGCGCGAGCAGCATGGCAAGAGCCTGGATGAGCTTTTCAGGGAGGTGTTCAGATGTTCAAGAAATGCTTAAAATACGATCTTGCCGCCACGCGTAAGATCTGGCTGATCGCGGCAGCTGTCATGCTGTTGCTCGCCATTGTGGGCGGCATTGGCATCAGCGGTATCCCGATTGCGAGCTTGTTGATGGAATCGCAAGAAGCATCCGGCCCGGATATGGGGCTGTTTGCGGCGGTTGCGCTGATGTTTGTGGGCATGATTTCCTATATTGCCATCATTTATGCGGTGGCCATCTTTACGGGCGGCGTCAATATTCTGCTCTACGTGCGCTATTACCGCCACTTTTTCTCCGACCAGGGTTATCTGACCTTTACCCTGCCCGTCAAGCGCAGCACACTGTTCTGGTCCAAGACGGTGTCGGGACTCGTTTACATGCTGGCAACACTTGCCGTGAGCTTTGTCTCCATCCTTTGCGCAGGACTTGGCTTTGTGACTCCCGCGCTGATCAGCCCGCAGATCGCAGAGATCATGGGCATGAGCTTTACGGGACTTTTTGCAGGGCTCAGCCTGCTTGACGCGCTGTACGGCCTTGTGCTGCTCGTTCTGTTCCTGGTATTGGTCGTTGTCATCGAATTTGCGTCTCTGATGCTGCAATATCTGATCATTACGCTGGCCGCGACCCTGTTCCGCTCGCGTAAGGCACTGGGCGTGATCGGTGTCTACGCAGGCATTGGTGCGGCGTCCATGATGCTGTATTTCGTGACCTATTTTATCTGGGCGATCTACTTAGTGCTCACGATCGCCATGCTCGGCATGGGGCTTTTCGCGCTGTTTGCCGTACCCGTGCTTGGCTGGATTGCGATCTATATGCTGATTCTGGTACTGATCGCAGCCGCGCTGACTGCCGGTACAGTCTTTGCCAACTGCACCATGCAGCGTCTGGAGCGCAAGCTCAATCTTTCTTAATGGGGGTGCAATATGAAACACACGAAACAACTTTACGCTCTTTTGCTCTGCCTGAGTCTGTTGTTCTCCCTTGCACTTCCCGCGTTTGCCTCGGAGGCTGAGACCGAGAGCGAAGAGCAGGTCGAATGGGTAGTATCCGACGATCAGCTGACCCTGACCGATGGAGACACTGTCTACACACGCTATAAGCTCTATACCTTCGACCGCTTCAGACCTCACGATTTTTATGATTACCCCAAGCGCATCGAAACCGACAACCCTTACGTGGATCTGATCGGTCAGCCTGCACACGTGATCGAAGGGAAAGTGATCATCAATCGCGACGTGGCGGTCATATTTGACTACTTCAGCGACATGGCTGATTTCCGCGTATACGTAACCGCCGAGGGCGCGGCTGCGCTGGATCAATTCGTACAGGGCAACTACGCAGCCTACGAGCTTGCCGAAAGCCGCTTTTACAGCGCATCCGTGGATGCGGACTTGATGGTAAGCCTTCAGAGCAGGACCTCCGACACCATCGTGGAAGTCGCTGAGCTTGGCAATCTGTCCTATTACGACGTCTACGGCTACGATTCCACCATGACGTTCGTGCATGTGATCGGCGTAGTATTTGACAATGATGGCCAATACCTGTACGTGGATTACGAATGGCTGGACAACACCCACTTTGATGCAGACGGCAACCTCTCCTTCCGCAGCGGCAGCGTACCGGTATACACGCTCAGCGCGGCAGAATCGGAGCAGATCGCAGCGGCGACCGAGCAAATGCAGCATTATTCCGTCAATCTGATCGAGGACGAGGTCGAGCCCCTGGACGCAACGCTTTCCATGATATTCTTCCTGCTGTTGGCCTCTCCCCTGCTTTATCTGCTGCCCATCGGTCTTATGGTGCTGGGTATTGTTTTAAGCCTTTCTAAAAAGGTTTCCAACAGAGCGCGTTGGAAGCTTGTCATTCTGTTGGCAGCAATCTGGCTTGGATTGGCCATTCTTGCAGGCTGCGTACTGCTGATCCCCACGTTCTTCTTATAACCTGTTCTGATGAAAAAAAGTATGACAAAGGGCTACGTCAGACCCTATCAAGCCACCAGCCTTTGGACGTTTGCGTTGATCCCACTCGTTCTCCTATCGCTTTTATTCATTTACATGTTCTTTGCGCTTGGGAAGATCGAGCCGGGCTTCGCGATCGCGTGGCTTGCATTCTGCATGCTATGCATCGTGTTTCTGCTATTTATGCTGATTTTTGAAAAATCTGCCGCACGCTATTGCATCGATACGGACGCGGTGTACAGTCGCGACCTTGTGCGCAAGCATTGCTTCTTGTATGACGATCAGGTCAAGCAAATTGAGCTTTGCATGTCGGTTGGTGACGTCACCAAATACGATCTGAACGCCAAAGCCCCGCATCTTATCTGCTCGGATCGCTTTTACGCGCACGACAATCGCATTTCGCTCTCGTATCATCGCAAATCACAGGTCGTGGTGCGTATCACGCGCAAGAACTTCCCTGCCGTGCAGGAATATCTTTGCCGTATGGGAATTATCTCGGGGGCTGTGGATTACGATATGCTGGTAGAGGTGCTGAGATATGAGCACGACGTCTATCGCAAAAGCCAAAGCGGATGGCAGAAACACGTTGATTGACACACAAAGGAGACAGATATGAAACGTTATTGGATATTCGGCCTGATTCTGGCCATGTGTCTGGGGCTTGTGGCCTGCGGGCAGATTGAGGACACCAACGGCGAGGACGATTACTCGCTTGCCACCATCACCGAGGAGCAGCTGGTCAAGGGCACAAACAGCAGCAGTAAGGTCGGCTTTTTGCACACGCAGATCAACGATACGCACACCTTCAAGGTAAACAAATTCTCGGGCGTGGAGGTGCTTGAAAGCATCCGCGCGACCGAGAGCACCAAGAGCATTACGTTCTTGGTAGAATGCACGCGAAACAGCGGGAATTTGTACGTTTACGTGCGTTGCGACGGTCAGATCGTGGGAGATTTTGAGATCGGCACAAAGGACGATCTCGTCATAGAGAACCCCGCGCCCGGCAAATACGAGCTTTGCGTTGCCGGGGAGAGCGCAAGCTACGAGTTGAGCGTGACGATTACTACAAATTAAAAAAAGCACAGCCCCATGGGGAGATACTCCAAGCGGAGTATCTCCCAGTTCTATTCGCCTGCGGCGAGTGATATTGCCTTTGGCAGTGATATTCGCCTATGGCGAGTGGTATTTGCTTCGCAAGTTTTGGAGGCGAATAGAATATCACTGAGGCCGCAAGGCTTCAATATCACGATTGCGATAGCAATCATACAACTCCGACGCAGTCGGAATATCACTCATATAGCAAAAAGAGAGAGC